>CAMTZM010000018.1 GCA_947086655.1 uncultured Eubacteriaceae bacterium | reverse complement strand
TTTGCCTTGTGTAAATATTGATTTTATACTGATTTCAGAGTTTTGCACAAGTCTATTATAATATATATAGGGGTGATAAAAGTGGCTGATAAAAAAAATATTTCTTTTTATTTGAGTGAAAAAGAAGAAAAAGTTATGCGAATACTTTGGAACTCTGATAAACCATTATCCGCAAAAGAAATTGCGGGCGAAATTAATTGTGAGTGGGCTGATAAATCTATTCAAGGTATTATAAAAAAGCTTGAATCAAAAAAGGCAATAGAGGTGGCAGATATTGTCAAAGTCTATAAATCTAACGCACGATTGTTTAAACCTACAATTTCATCTGACGAATATGCGGTAATGCAGTTTGATAAATATTATAACCATGATAAAAAAATTCCATTTATTTTATCTGCTTTAGTAGAAAATAAGAATGATGATAATAAACTGCCTGAAGTTTTAATGGATTTAATAAAAAAATTCAAGGAAAAATAAGTATGGGCATAAACATATATGTTATATTTACATCATTCGTTTGGTTTAATTTTTTTATGGTTATTACAATACTATTAAGAAAAAAACGTGCATTCTATAAATATTTTTCTATATATACGTTATTAACACTTATTGTTTTGTGTATATTAAAAATATTTGTTATTTTTGAATTACCATTTACATTAAGTATTGATTCGACAAATATAATGACAGCAATTCAAAGTATATTAAAATATCGTATTTTGAATATAAATACAGCATTTAATTTTTATGTAGGTCATATTTTTATTATGTTTTCACTATTAGGGTCAATAGTATTTGCTTATAAGAGTCTTTCTAATTCTTTTAAAACATATAAATTTTTTAATTCTTTACCAAAGACGATTAATAGTGATATAAATAAAATTTTGTTTGATGTACAGAGGTTTACAAATTTTAGAAGAGAAATAAAAATTATTGTACATAAAAAAATAAAATCACCTGCTGTATTGGGATATTTTAAACCTATTATTATATTACCTCAAATAGATTTTACTTATGACGAAATCAGAGGAATATTTATTCATGAGATAACACATTGTAAATGCAAACATATAATCCTAAAATTAATTATAGAATTTATAAAAATTTTATTTTGGTGGAATCCTTTAGTGTATTTATTTAGTAATGAAGTTGATAATATACTTGAATTTCACGCTGACAAAAAACTAAGCGCTTTATTGAATGAACAGGAAATAATATGTTATTTAGAAGGCATTGTTAAAGTTGTCAAAAATAATCATATTAAGCAAAACAAATTGTATTCAGCAGCATTAGGACTGGTCATGAATGATAATAAAAGTGTTATAGAACAGCGTTTCCTTATGCTTGGGGAAAGAAGATATACAGAAAAACAAACATTAAAAAATAGAATTGTTATTTTAATATTAATATTACTATTTTTAATTTCTTATATGTTTGTTATTCAACCATATAGCGAACCTACAAAAGAAGATTATAATGACGGTGCTCCTGTTATAACCGAGGATTATTATATTGTAAAAGACAAAAACAATTATACGATATATGACAATAATGGTGATTTCGTACAAATAACATCTTTGGAAGAAATAGAAAGAAATTTTACTTATTTAAGGATTATGGAGGAAAATCAATGAATATTTATAAAAAATTTATATTAAATATTATGACAGTATGTGTTTTTTCTGGTATGCTTACAATAAATATATTTGCAAATACTGAACAAAGTATTTCTCAAGATATTGTTGTTTTAAATATTCAAGATAATACAGCGGTACCATATGCTGAAAAAACAGGATATAAGTATAAATATATTAATGGTGTAAAGTATAAAAGACTTTGGTCATATACATATAACAGATGGATTGATAACTATTGGAGTAAGGCTTAATTATTTATAGTGATAGAATTACTATAATGTCATATTATTATTTTATTAAAAATAAAAAGCCAGTAATTAGGTATCTATTTAATTATTGGCTTTTTTTATTTATCTATTAGAGAATGTTTCATAAAGTGTGTAAATGGCATAATTTCTAAAATCTATTACAGAATTATACCATTTTTTGCTTATTTCTTTTACTGAGATATAAATTGATTTACTAAGTGAATCGTCTCCCGAAAAATTGGTTTTCGTTTTTGTATATTTTCTGAACATTCTATCAAAACCCTCAGCCGCATTTGTTATATATATCAAACGACGCATTTCTTCATAGTATTTTAAAGATTCGCATAAATCATTCCAATTATTTTACCACATTTTATATATCTGAAGATATTTTTCTTTGAACTCTTTCAAAGCAAACAATGCCGTTTCTTTATTCACTGCTCCATATACTTTCTTTAAAATATATTTTACTCCGTAATTTTTCAGCTTATTAAATATTGCTGTATTTTAATAATATAAAATCAAAAATCCGAATTTTAAGAATACCCAACTAATGAGAAAGAATCTGTAATTAAAATAGCTGCCTTTTTCAACATATAAAGGTTTTATATTCGTTAATTGATAATTATTTTAAAATATGTTAATATTAATATAATAATTCAATATAAAGAGATAAAATCTAATTTGTTAAGTAATGGTAAACAACAATTTTTAAATTTAGCATATCAAAAAGCAAAAAAAATTAATAAAATAAGAACAAAGTTTGTAGGAATTAAAATTACTTTAGAGAGATGATTATTTATGATAAGAGAAATAAATAAAAATGATTTTGATAGCTTAATGAAATTATATACACAATTACATAATAATCCTATGCCGAAAAATACTTCTGAGCTTATGGAACTTTGGGATAAAATTATTCAAGATAAAAATTATCATATAATAATAGCGGAAGAAGGTGAAAAAATTGTATCATCATGTGTTTGTGTTATAATTCCTAATCTTACCCACAACCAGCAGTCATATGCTTTTGTTGAAAATGTAATTACTGACAAGAAATATCGTAGAAAAGGATTTGCTACAAAATGTCTTAACTATGCAAAAGAAATTGCAATAAAAGAAAATTGCTACAAATTAATGCTAATGACAGGTTCTAAACAAAACAGCACTTTAAATTTTTATAGAAAAGCAGGTTATAACAGCAAAGATAAAACAGCATTTATACAATGGATATAATTTAACTGACGAATGAAATCCACCGCTATTTTAAGGGAGTAATTATTCTTATATTCAGTGGGATTTTAAGCTCTCACTGAATATAAAAGTCGAATATTTTCGTAGTCTTGACTAAAATTTGATTTATGGAAGTGAAAATATGTGTAAAAAGTTATCAGAAATGAACTTGAAAGAATTGTGGCAATTATTTCCTATTTTTCTAACTGAACATAATTATAGATGGGAAGATGATTATAAAGAAATGGAATTTCTGCTAAAAGAAAAATTGTCAGATTATAGTATAATAAGAATAAGTCATATTGGAAGTACCGCTGTTAAAGGTATATGGGCAAAACCGATAATTGATATTCTTGTTGAAATTGATACCAATGAAAATATAGAGTTTTCTGCGCAAAATATTGTAAATAGTGGTTTTATTAAAATGTCAGAAACTAAAAACAGAATGTCATTTAACTATGGTTATACTGTAAACGGATTTGCAAAAAAGGTTTATCACTTACATCTTCGATACAAAGGAGATAATGATGAATTGTATTTTAGAGATTATCTTAATGATTATCCACAAATTGCAAAAGAATATGAATATTTAAAACTGAGATTATGGCATCAATATGAGCATAACAGAGATATGTATACCAATAAAAAATCTTCATTTGTTAATAAGTATACAAAACAAGCAAAAAATACTTATGGAAACCTATATTAACAAATTCTGATTTATCTAAAGTCAAGTGAGGTGAAAGAAATGCCGTTTGATTGCTGTTTTAAAAAAGAAAATAATCGGTTTAGGTATCGTGCAGCGGCAATTATTATTGAGAACGAATGCATATTATTAGCAGGAAACGAACTTGAAGATTACTACTACTCAATAGGCGGGGGCGTTTTTATAGGTGAAACCGCCAAAGACGCCGTTGTTCGAGAAGTATATGAGGAAACAGGCGTTCATTATGAAATAGAAAGATTAGCAGTTATACACGAAAACTTTTTTTACGGTAAAGGAGGAACATTAGACGGACTGCATTGTCACGAAATAGAATTATACTATTTAATGAAACCGAGGAGAACACAAGAATTAAATAGCAGCAGCTATGTTTTTGGCGTAAAAGAAGAAATGTATTGGATACCCATTAAAGATTTAGATAAATACAAAGCTTTTCCATCTTTTCTAAAAGATTATTTGAGTAAGCCGCATAACGAAATTGTACATATTAAACATATGAAAAATAATGTTTATGCATATACTAAAATTGAAGTTTGAAGAAGGTATTTGGTATGAAAAAAGCAAAGTATGATTTAAAAAAAGAAAAATTTGTTGAAATATTTATTTACTGGCTTGTTATCTTGCCATTCCTTTTTTGGGCGCTTAAGTCGGAATTTAATGAACATATATACGGTCCGATATTTTTTACTATTCTCTGTTTTGTTTTGGTAATATGGTTTCCCATTTCCGATTACAGAGACTACAATAATAATGTACTGAAAAAACCTGTAAAAATTATTAAAGCAAAATTGGTAAAAAAATCATCTCAACTCACCCACCGACACTGCTATTTTGGCATTTTTCGCTTGCCAAGCGGAATCGAAGTCAGATTAACAATGTCACCTATTCAACATGAGTATTTAAATAATGGTGATGACATTATTTTGATGTGCCAAGGCTGGCTGGTTCACAGTGTAAAAAAAGATACAGACAAAATTCCTGTTTTTAATGGTGAATACCTTTCCGGGAAAAAATTTGCGGATTATGCTTTTAAATTTCCTATGCAGTCCTCTAAGGCAAGGGTAACATATAAATCATACGGAAATTCTGTTACCCTTTTATTGGAAGACAAAAGCAAGGCTGTAATGACAGTGTCAAAAAAGCAGTATAAAAGATTAAAAAAAGGAATGGCAATTGGTATAATATATCAGGGGTGGATAATACACTGCATAAAAACAGCCGCTGACGAGAATCTTATTTACAATGAAGATTTTTCATCTGAGGATATAATTAAAAAACATAAACACAATTAATATACATATTCACAAGCAAATAAATTTGTTAAGAGATCAATCATTAGGTGCAATAATATCGATAATGCTTAAATTATGAACGCAGATAAAGAATATAAAGTAATAACCAATTCAGTGAGAACCTACACTCTCACTGAATACAAGAGTAAGTTCTCTGATTACTTAGTTAGTTAAATGACTTTGTATTGTCGTTATCAAAAGCGGATTATCTGAGGGTAAATTTAATCTGACGCATATTTTTTTTATTATTTCATACTCATTAATAGTTGGAAATTCAGCTATAACATTTTTTACTGTACAATCAATATTTTCTATTATTTCTAATGCGTTTTTACATTTTTCAAGCATTTGCTTATATGTATATGTTTTATCCCACGCAGGATAACAATACTTTATATCGTTTATTTTGCTTAAATATTTCAAAGCATTTATACTGTTATCTTTGTTTACATAAATAGGTATATCTCCTTTAACGGGAATACTATCTCCCACAAAAATAACATTGTTAATTCTGTATGATACTTCATCAATAGAATGTCCCGATGTATTAATTACATATATTGATAATTCATTTTCAAGTTTAATTATGTCATTATTTTTTACAATAATATCCACATTTGCAGATTTTCCAGCAATATTATAAAAATTAGGTATTGGTCTTTCTTTATACTGTAAATCTATATTTTCAATCCAAAGTTTTTCACCATTGCTTGAATATATTTTACAATTTGTTTTTTCCTTAAAATAAGCAGCCGTACCAATATGGTCGGGGTGAGCGTGAGTTAAAAAAATACCTTTAATTTCAGATATATTTCTGCCGATATTCATTATATAATTTTCAATAATTTTTTTGCCGCAATATACACCACTGTCTATAAGATATAAATTTTTACTTTCAATTAAGTATACATATACATATCTTTTTATTTGTTCTGTTATGTTAAAATCAATTTTAATTTGATGTATTCTCATGTTTATGCCTCCACTATAAAAGCCTTACTTTCGACACTGTTTTCTCTTTTATTTTTAATCATAATATATTCTTTTGAATTAAAACAGTTTAAAAGCTGTTTTTTATCTTCCCATTGTATTATGATAATTCTATCGGGTTTTTGTAGCTTATCGCATAAAGCTGTTATATTTTCACTTCTTACAATATATTTTCCTCCGTACTTCTCAATAATAGGCTTTACTTTAATAATATAATCATCATATTCTTTTCTGTTCTCTACACTTTTTATATTTACTAAAACTATAAAATAAACCATATTACTCCCTTCTGCAAGTATTTACTTGCACAAACGATAAAAAATTAACGGCATCAAATATGCCATTAATTTATTCCATCTATAAAAATAGTAACACTGTTTTTAATATATTCTTTTTTTGATAAATCTGTTAATTTGTTTCCAAAAGAAGCGTCTAAAAAAACAAAACCAAAAGCTATTGAAATAAAAGTCATTGCCAATATTTCGGTATTTTTGTATTTAAGTTTTCCTTTTTCAGACATTTCTTTAAAGTATTTTATTAAAACATTTTTAAAAACCTGCGGTACTTTAATGATTCCATCAGCAGTATATTCGTATAATTCTGGTGTGCGAAGTCCGATAGATAATTTAACCATTTCTGGAGTAACCTTTTGCATATATATTTTTAAAAATCCGATTAAGTCTTTTTTTAAATCTCCTATATATGCAAAATCACTCTCTGACAAGTTTGGATTCCATTTTGAAAGTTTCATTGCTTCTAATACAATATCCTTTTTTGAATTAAATTTTCTAAATATCGTACATTCGTTTATACCTGCTTTTAACGCAATTTCTTTTGTAGTTGTCAATGAATACCCTTTTTCCTTTATCAACTCCATAGCAGAGTCAATAATTTTAAGTTTAGTACAATCCAAAATCTAAGCCTCCAAATTATCAAGTGATTACTTGCATATTAACACATTAAAAATATGATGTCAATAATTATTTAAAAAAATATATAAAATCATTTTATTAGTTGATTGTAAAATAAAAATCAAGTGCATACTTTACACAGAGCATTCCATTATTGTGTGATAAAGCAATTCTTCTGATGTTAATTTTTTGCTTGAAATATAATAATGCCACTCGTCTGTAATTTCTTTTTTACTTGTAACTTCAGTGTGAATTGTACCTATACTGTTAAGCTCACACTATATAACAGCAAAAGCGTGTTTCCATTCATCTATTAAACGCTGTTCGTATTTTTCTAATTCATTAGGATAAATCAAATTATTTCTAAACCAATTAGAATGTTGATTAAAAGCACGATAATAATCTCTTAATGCTATTTTCATATGATTATTTCCAAGACAAATTAATGGTTGTCCGAGAGTTTGTGGAAAAATGGCTTAACCATAGTGGAATAGCCAGTTATATATATTTCCATAATGTGTTTTTATGTACTTGCCATTGTTTAAATCTCAGCATATAATTGTAATGTAGTGCTATATCCGATGCATAAATTGCAGTATTTATGGTAATCGCTGATTTGATGATAGGATTTCCGGGATTTTCTGTGGAATCAATATTACAGATATTTATTCAGATTATTCTAAACTGTCTGTTTCTGTATATTGCTGTTATACCAGTAATTGCATTTGCCATCCGTATAACAGGCGGGCATATGGTTGTATCGATTATTGCTTTTGTTTATGGATATGGCGGTATGTTTGTTTCCGGAAATGCAACATTGGCAAATATTTATCCCGTTACAGCAAGTTTAGAGTTAATCAATTACCGAAGTTATGATTCTGCTGTACATTGGAATGCTTTTACCTGCTTATTCAGTATAGTTGCCGCTTTTTTGATTTCTGCCGTATTTGTATTTACCGCAAAAGGGAATATAACAGTTAAAGCCGCTAAAAATCATAAAAAAACTACAACAAAGAAAGGCTGGTAAATAGAGGATATAAAAATTAAAAAGAAAATAATGATTTGAATTACAGTAGTTGCAATAGTTGTGATAGGCTTTGTCGGCTTTTGTGCATGTTTTTTTCGGAAGCTGGCAGCACTTATTAATTATAGTAAGTCTGAAATATATAAATAAAAATTTGAAGAAAAAGAGCAAGAGTATGACAAACTGTTTAATGCCGCAGTAAATTTAAAGACAAAACTGAATAAAGAAATTGCAAATAAAAGTGAAGATATTGAATATGCGGAAGAAATTTTGAAAATTCTTATAATCAGCACTTTTGTTTCTGTTTTGTATGCAGTTATTATATCAGTAATTGCGGTTATAAGGGACTTTGATATATTTGCACTTGCATATGTTCCTATTTCTGTATTTTTTACCTGGAATATAATTATAATTTGCAAAATTATAAAATATTTTTCTGATGATGGATGACAAAAAGAGCTGGTGATTACATGACTAAGAAAAAAGCAGCAAATAAATCAAATCTTGTAAATATTGAAAATATACTAATTGATGAAAATAAAAGCCGTAAAGAACGCATAAAATATTTTTATAGGCAAACAAAAAATCTTTATCGTTTTTATGCGGTAATATAATTGTGAATGTTACATTCACAAAAAACAGAAAAAGTTTTGAAAATACACTAAAATACTTTTTAAAATCAGAAATATCATAATTTCCATGTTCCTGATAAATTCCATATAATTTTTCAAAATTGATTTACTCAAAAAATGAACAAATTTGATTGTCTGCACATATTATGCAGATAAGAAAATCCAGGAGTGTGTAAAAATGATATATAATAAAAATTCAGCTATAGCTGAAGTAAACGGAAGTGTTGAGTATCCCGAAATACATGGATATGTAAGCTTTGATGAAACGAACAAAGGGGTTATGGTTACAGCAGCAGTTAAAGGACTGCCTTATGGCAAAGACTGTAAATCGGGCATATTCGGTCTTCACATTCATGACGGCACAAGCTGTACGGGAAACAGTACAGACCCTTTTGCAGATGCCAACGGACACTATAATCCCAAAAATTGTCCTCATCCATATCATGCAGGTGATTTACCGCCTTTGTTCGGCAATAAAGGTTCAGCTTATATGTCAGTTATAACCGATAGATTTACAGTTAAGGAAATAATAAATCATGTTGTTATTATTCATAAGAATCCAGATGATTTTACAACGCAGCCTTCAGGCAATTCAGGGGAAAAAATTGCCTGCGGAAAAATTGTTGCCTTTGAGTCAAATAGTTAAAATTTATTCAATTTTAAGAAATTATTTTTGGTTGATTGTATAATTAAATAGGACAGGAAAAAATAAATAAAAAGAAAAATCATAGCAATCTACACCTATGGCATAATGTTAATCACCACAAAAACATAACCAAAGGAGATTGCTATGACTTACATAATAATACTACAAATAATAAAAAATCTAAACATCTAAATTTTGAACAACGTAAAATAATTGAACAATTATTATCATATAAAATGCCAAAAACTAAAATAGCCAAGTTTCTGCATATTTCACGTTCGACTTTGCATTAAAAAATTAAAAGAGGTACAGTTGTACAACGTAACAGTGATTTAACAGAATATACTAAATATTTTGCAGAAATAGGACAAGCAGTATATAAACAAAATAGAAAAAACAGCAGAAAGCAGTTAAAGAATCTGAAATGATTCCAAATATACTCTGAAATGATGAACGTACATACGGATTTTGTTTTAATAGTGTATAAAAAAATAACACCGTTGCGATTGGTACGCATAGTTGTATTAAAAAGAAAACAGACAGAGAATATTTTAAAAAAGGTCTTTATGCACTTGTGAAAAGACTTTCACCTAAAAATATTATTGTTTTTGAGAGCAGATTTTCAAAGTGCAGAAAGTCGGTGATAACTTAATAGGAACTGGAAGTGACGGTAATTTTGGAAATACAAGAAGTTCTGACATATTTGTATCAGAACAAAAAATGACTGAAAGGGTGAAAAAAATATGGGAATATATTTCATCATTAAAATGACATGGGAGGAATTCTGGCTATATCACCGAAATAATCCATATAATGAACTTTCGTTTATATATAATAATAAATGTTATATTTTTTTTCATGAAGATTATACATGGAAAATTTCAGAATATAACCCTAATACCCATGAAGAAGGAAAAACGCTTGCAATAGAATATGAAAAAAATCCAGGTCATAAAAATTACCATAATGACGAAAATTGGCATAATATGTTAGATACTTGTTATAGACTTTTAACTTTGCCTATATTTGATAATAAGTTTTTTAAAGATATAATAAACGATATTATGTTTCAAGATTGATTACATTTTACGGATATATAAAAATTTAAATATTTTATATCTCCGTTTTTATTATGGGTCACGACCCATAATAAAAAGCTGCCCTTATTGGGCAGCAATTAGTAAAAGTGGTGCGATTGTTTGTTTTAAGTGTATAAATAGCACAAGCTGGTACCAAGCCCTTATAGGGCTATCTCAAGCCACCGGCTTAGTGGTTCTGGCTTACAATTTAATTATCATATATTATAAACTCAATATTACTCATTTCAAGAAGTTTTTGACTTAATTCATCAGGGTACATTTCAAGTGCAACAACTTTAGTAATTCCAGCGTTAATAATTTGCTTAAGACACATTACACATGGACTTGCTGTAACATATATTGAAGAACCTTTACATGAAACACCATTTACAGCGCATTGTATAATGGCGTTACTCTCAGCATGAACAGCCATACAAAGTTCATGATTTTTACCGCTTGGAATATTAAGTTCCTTACGAATACACTTATTTGTGTCACAACAATTAGGTATTCCTTTAGGAGCTCCGTTATAACCTGTTGCTAAAATTTGATTATCTTTAACAATAACTGCACCAATTTGACGTCTCAAACAAGTCGACCTTTTTCCTGCAAGTTTTGCCATAGACATAAAATATTCATCCCAGCCTATCCTTTCCAATTATATCCCTCCTGTAAAAATCTTTGTCTTAATACTTCATAAATAAAAATACCTCCGGCAACTGACGCATTTATAGATTCAGCTTTTCCCGGCATAGGAATTTTAACAAGTTCATCTGTAAAATCACATATAAAATCAGATAATCCGTTAGCTTCATTTCCTATTAAAACAGAACACGATTTTTTAAAGTCAACATCATAAATATATTTACTGCCATTTAAGTGAGCAGCATATATTTTTATATTTTTTTCTTTTAATTTATTTATTAAATAACTTAAATCAATATCAGTAAAAATAGGCAAATGAAATAATGAACCCATAGTCGCTCTAACAGTTTTTCCATTAAACAAATCAACGCTTCCTTTTGAAATAAAAACGGCGTCAGCATAAGCGGCATCAGCAGTACGTATTATAGTACCTAAATTACCTGGGTCATTTATGTTCTCAAGCAATACAAAAAAGGGATTGTGTATGTTTAAAACTTTATTTATATTATATACATTTTTTCTACATACTGCTAATATTCCTTGCGGGTTTACTGTATCTGAAAGTTTTTTAAAAACAGAAGATGACGCCTTATATACTTTAACATTATATTTTAAATAAAATGTTTTATCATAATTTTCAGAAACAACTATATATTCTATAATATCTTTTGGGATTTCTTTTGTAAGTCTTTCACCTTCTGCAATAAATAAATTAAAATTATCTCTTCCTTTTTTTGTTTTAAGTAAATTTATTTGTTTTAATATCCTGCTGCTTACATATAATAAATTATCCATAATAAAAACACTCCTATTTATGGCTTAAACGCTGAATGTCTCTATTTTCGCCTACTGTAACAAGAATATCGCCGTCAAATATGATTTCTTCAGCCTTAGGAGAAACTATAACATTTTTATCTCTTTTTATTGCAACTATATTAAGACCATAATTAGCTCGAATATTTGATTTTTGAAGAGAATTTCCTATCCATTCTTTCTTAGGTTCAATTTCTGCAATTGCAAATTTATCAGATAAATTAATAAAATCTATAACATTTGTTGTAATTAAATTTGTTGCTATTCTAATACCCATATCTCTTTCAGGAAGTACAACCCTATCTGCCCCAACCTTTTCCAATATAGCCTTTTGCAATTCATTTTTAGCTTTTGCTATAACCATTTTTACACCAAGTTCTTTAGCCATCAATGTAGCCATCATACTTGCTTCCATATTTTCACCAATTGCTATTATAACAACGTCAAAATTATTTAAACCTAAAGACTTAATAGCATATTGGTCTGTAATATCGGCTTGTACAACATTATTTGCGTATTTACTCATTTCATTAACAGCATCAATTTTTTTATCTACGCATAATACATCACATCTGCTGTTAATAAAAGTTTTAGCAATACTTTGTCCAAACCGTCCCAAACCAAGAACAGCAAATTGTTTATTCTTAGCCATTTTAACCCTCCTAATTTTAAAAACAAAACAAAAATATCATATTTTTTTTGTAAAAAGTTTTAATACAACTCAAAATTAACCTACTAAAATTTTTTCTTCAGGATAATGTACTAAATTTGGATTAGCTCCTCTTTTTGAAGCTATCGCAAACGCTACCGTAATAGGTCCAAGTCTTCCAAGAAACATACCTATACATAAACAAAGTTTACCAATAGTAGAAAGATATGGAGTTATTCCTGTTGAAATACCAACAGTTCCAACAGCAGACGTTGATTCAAACAATAAATCAATAAATTCATAATTAAATGTGGAGTTTAATTCTGAAACACATAAAATTAAAGTAAGTGCAAATATAATTCCAATTATAGCAAAAGTAACAGCAAGCGCCTTTTGCAAAGTATAAAGCGAAATACTTTTCCTATAAGCGCAAATAGAATCTCGTCCTTTTATTACAGATATTATAGAAAAAATTATAATTCCTGAAGTTACTGTTTTAATTCCCCCGGCAGTACTTCCCGGAGACCCTCCTATTCCCATTAATATTATAGAAAAAAACTTTGAAGAATAAGTCATTCCAGCTTGATTTATTGTATAAAAACCAGCGGTTCTTAATGTTACTGATTGAAACAAAGACGCAAGAAGTTTTTGGTCAAAACGCATATTTCCAATAGTCTCTTTATTATTAAATTCCATAACAAAAAAGAAAATCCAGCCAAACAATATTAATATAGACGAAATCACTAAAACCAATTTTGTATGCAAAGTTAAATTTTTAAACATACTTTTTAAAGAACTGTGTTTAAGTGATTTAATCGCTTTATATAAATCAAGCCATACAGAAAAACCAAGTCCTCCTATAATTATCAAAAGCATTACAGTTATATTTATTAAGTAATTGCCCGAAAACGACGCAAGACTATCGTTTCCAATTATATCAAAACCAGCATTGCAAAACGCCGAAACAGAATGAAAAATCCCTTTAAACAGTCCATCTATAAAACCATATTTAGGAATAAAAATAACCGAAAATAAAATAGCTCCTATACCTTCAATAATAAATGTACCTAAAATAATTTTTTTAACAAAAGCAACTATGCCTTGAAAATGCTCAAGATTAAACGATTCTTTTATTAATACTCGTTCTTTTAATGTTATTTTTTTGCCCACAAAAAGAAAAATACTTGTTACAATTGTCATAAATCCAAGACCGCCTGCCTGAATCAAAAAAAGTATAACCCATTTACCAAAAAGCGTCCAATGCTCAAAGGTGCTTACAACAGATAAACCAGTAACACATACCGCCGATGTTGCCGTAAATAAAGCGTTTATAAAACCTACGCTTTCTCCATCATTACTTGAAAAAGGCATTGATAAAAGTAACGCTCCAAATAAAATTAAAAAAACGAAACTTATTACTATAATTTGAGTAGGACTTAAATTTTCTAAAAATAATTTAAACTTATTTAACATAACAATTCCCCTAATATAAAAAAATTATAAAAAACAAAATTAAACACATTTCTCCTTGATTTTGTTTTTTACCATACTCATATATATTTATTTTTACTTCATATATATCCAAAATAACTTTTAATTTTATATATTATATCACAACTGTATATTATATCAAGCTTTTACTCTACTTAAATCACAGAAATAGAATATACTTTTTTATACAAAAAGTATATTAAATAATAATTCTTTGTTAAGAGCAGTTTTAAACATCAATTTCTTTTTGCTTATATGTTAATATTAAACTTGAATAGTAATATGAAACATAGTTTTACGCAAAATATTTACAATAAGAGGAAATATATAGAAACCATTTATTATGGAATAGAACTTATTGGACAATTTTTAGAAAATACGAAATATGATAATATTTTATTATAAAAAAAGAAATCATATGTAAAAATAAATACATAGGATTTCTTTATACTATATCCGCTGGTAAAGCCTAACTACGGCAATAATTAAATTATATCACAAAAAAATTATTTGTAAATAGTTTTTTTGAAATTTTTAAAACTAAATAAGAAATTTTTTATTTATGATAAAAAGCAGATTATAATTCTTTGTATATAGATATAAATAACAATGTACAAGAAGGACTTGTTGAGCTTAGTCCTGTGAAAACATTTGCTTTTATATTCGGTGAGAATTTTCCTTTCCACTGAATATAAGAATAAGTACCCTTCCCTTTAAAAAATAGCGGTGGACTTCTTTCATCGGTTAAAAAGACACAATTTAGTATAGGCACAGTAATAACAAATAAAATTAAAGATATCATAAATAAATTTATAGATATTAATATAAAACAATATATTTTTCACATGATTTTAAAATTCAGTTTTTTAATTCACTCCAAAGGTTTCGTCATATTTTACTATTCCTTGTATATTTTGTGCATTTTCTTTTAATTTTATAGCCATAAAGTTTTCATCTGATACCTTAAATGGTGCTTTTATTCCGAATACACTTGCCGGCTTATAACCCGCTTTTGAATAATATTTTGAATGACCTAATACAATAGAATACTGATAACCTAATTCTTTTGCTTTCTTATGTCCTTGTTTTATTAATGCCAATCCTATACCTTTATTTTGATAAGATGGAAGTACCGAAAGAGGGGCAAGTGCAAGTTCTGTTTGTTTCTCTATCGTAATTTTTGTAAAAAGAATGTGACCAACTATTTTCTCTTTCTCAATTGCAACAAGTGATAGCTCTGGAATAAAAGAATTACTTTTTCTTAAAGCAACTACAAGCTCCTGTTCGTTTCCATCACTATGCTCAGCATTTAAAAACGCTTTTTTCACAACATCATAAACATAATCATAATCGTTTAATTGTTCTTGTCTAATTAACATATTTTGTAAACCTCCAAATTTTAACTTATTATAAAACTTATTTTATTTAAAATAAAAAAATAAATTATAAACAAACTTGCAAGCGTCATATGACTTGTATAACCAATAGCAAGCCTATGATAACTATTTTACAAAACGCTTGTTTAATTTTTATAAATATATTAATTGTAATAACAAATCGGACATTCATAACAATTATAATATAATGCCTAAATTTTCTAATTCTTTATCAAACAATCCATTAGGCGTAAAATATTATGCAAATTTTCGAGGAAGATTATTTATATATTCTTGAATTTAATATATTGACTCTCCGCTGACATTATCAAAGCTTTTTCCCTTAGGGTAAATATCTTATTAATGAATTCTGTTTTTCATTTGTTCCACGTTCTTCGGAAGAATAAGGGTGAGCATAATATATATCTGTTGATGGAAGTGTTTCTTTAAGCTTAGCAAATTCGTTTCCGTTATCGCTTGTTATACTTTTAAATATAACATTCGCATTACTACCAAAACTATTATAAATATTTAAAATTCCCTCTGTAACAGATTCTGAAGTTTTATTTTTTATTTTAACAATTATGCGCTTTCTTGTTAATCGTTCATCTACTGTAAGTAAAATTTTGACTTTTAAAATTACAAAATCAATATAATTATATAATGTTTTAGTACAGACTATTTTTTTAAATAGATTTTTCACCTTGGCTCTGCCACAAATAACATCAGGTAAAATTTTATTTGTTAGTATTTATTTTTCAGTGTATTTAATAAATTCTGCTGTTTTTTCTATTTTGTTTATATACTGCTTGTCCTATTTCTGCAAAATATTTAGTATATTCTGTTAAATCGCTATTATGTTGTACAACTGTACCTCTTTTAATTTCTTCATACAAAGTCGAACATGAAATATGCAGAAACTTAGCTATTTTAGTTTTTGGCACTTTATCTGATAATAATCGTTCAATTATTTTACGCTGTTCAAAATTTAGATGTTTAAAATTTCTATTATTTGTGGTATTATTATTGTAAATCATAGCAATCTCCTTTAGTTATGCTTTTGTGGTGATTAACATTATACCATAAATTGCTATGATTTTTCTTTTTATTTTTTTCTGTCCTATTTGATTATACAATCAACCATATTAGAAAAATATAGTATCATGTAAAAAAAGAATTGACATAAGAAAATTTAAACCTAAAAATATAACTTTGCCTTTTAAATGTATATGTTACGTTTCATGCAACGGAATTGTAGGTAAATTTATATGCAGCAAAATTACTATGACAAATAATTATAGAGAATTTAGCGATGAATACAATGAAAAAGAAAAATTAATCTGTCTTACGGAGAATGATATTTTAGCGTATGCCAAAGGTAAGAATATTCATATATGGCATATAGAAAATAACTCGGTAAATATATATAAAACAGCTTTTCCGTTATCTAAATTAAACCTTCGCAGACCAAGACAGACGTGACCGTATTTAACTATAAAAAATTTAATAAAAATTAATTCTGAATAGTTTGAAATTTTTAAAACAGCGGTGATTTATTATGGCATTGCAAAAAGAGGCGAATTCTGCTTTTAAATCAGCATTGCTTTTTATTCTTAATAAGTTTGGCAGAAAAGCTGAATTTTTTTTTACAAAAAAAGGTATAGGCAAATTTATAAAAGAAATTAAGCCATATAGACAAAGTTCAATAAAGAAATTGATTAAGAAAAATAAAAATCATGGAATATATATTTTATATAAGACAATCAAAGAAAGCAAAAAATTTTTTCAGCGTTTATAAATGCTTGTGATTTCGATAATAATTGAGATAAAAGCTCCGAAAATTAACTGTTGTAAAATTTTCAAAGCTTTTATATTAGCAAATTTCAGATTTTAATTAACATTACCGATTATTAATGAATTATTTGTTGACCAAGTTACCGACAATCCCATTACTTCATTTAATGCAGATACTGGTAACATTGTCTCTTTATTTTGTGTCAAAAACGGAGAAGTTGTAGTTACGATTCGTTTTCCATTATTTGTATAAATATTTGAACCTATTGACATTTCAATATGTTCAGAACCTTTTGTCAGAATAACATTTTTTGTTGCTCCATTCCAATCTACATTGTAACCAAGAGCTTCCAATGTTTTTCTTAACGGAATATAAAATTGATTATCACATATACCGACATCTATATTTTTTCCATTTGCTCTTAATGATACAGTAATTAAATCTTTAAAATCAACCTTTGGAATAAGGGCATGGATACCTTTTGTTTTGTCAACCACCTGAGAGACTTCATAATCAACTCCCGCACTTAAATAAGCGTATACTTTGGCTTCATCAAGTCCAAATTGGTTTGAAAGGAAACTTACAGACTCTCTTACAGATTGTTTCATAGCCTCATCAAGGTCTTCGTTCAATCCAATGGGAATCCAATAATTTTGAGTTTCGCCAAATGCTTGAGTAAATTTATCAGACGTATGAGGAATAGCTGTGTCACCTGATTTAAGGAGCGTAAGACGAACAGTTCCTCTCAAAGAACCTTCAAGTGCAGTTAATGCTACTTCTCCATCACCCTGTACAAAATGCGGATCACCTGTGTAGAATAGTGCACCGTCAACTTCTATTGGAAGATACAGTGTGGAACCGACGCTAAGTTCATTAATATCAAGATTGCCGCCAACATTTATTGGTGGGACAGAACTTATTTTTTCACTTGTATTAGGTGCAACACCCATAATGCCAAGGAATGGATTTATAGGAAAGACCATTTTCTTTCCGTTGTCATCAATTTCGCCATACCATACTCCATCCTCTTGATGTATAGGACAGAAAACAGATACATCACCATAATCTTCAGGTTTTTCTACGCTTGCTGTTTCAAGTCTTTCATGTTTTGGAAATTCTGGCAATGTTCCTTTATAATGTCTGTTTGAAATTACACCATAAGGCACTCTTGGCTCTAACTCAAGAACCTCTACTTTTAAAACATCTCCGGCTTTTGCTCCCTCAATTTCAATCGGTCCTGTCACAATATGAGGTCCATCGCCTAAAAAATCATGAGGATCATCAGAAGCCGCAATAGCTTTTGCATCGTCAAGTACCATATCAGCGCTTATACCATACTGTAAAAAATATTCAACGGGATTACGCCCCTGGTCTTCCAATAAACCTTCATGAGAAACAGTGTCAAATGTAACCGTACTTCCCGATGGTACTGTAAGTATAGGTTCGGCATCTTTGTTAGGAAGATAACCCCAACGAATATTATCTAATGTAGATTTGATATAATAATCCCCCATAACATTTTCATTATCTGATGATTGCAGCGGAAATGATAAGTCTTTTGTATAATATGTTGCAGCGCTGACATTTATTGAAATTGTTAATACAGCAACCAATGCAAGAGTTGAAAATAACCTTAATTTTTTCATATTCTAAACCACCTCATATCAGTATATATAATCTTAAAAATATCGTTAATAAAAAAACGTTTATCTACCTAAGTAAATAAACGTCTTTGTTCATTAAAATATACTTTTATGTTTGTGAGCTCATTCAAACCATATTAGTATTATAGTAAAATTCTATCATGTAAAAATATAAAAGTCAATCGTCATTTTCCACAAAAAATATTTTTAATATATTATTCGCAAATTGAACATTTTTATTATTTCAATTAAAAACTATTTTTATTCTTCCAGATAATTCACTTCTGCTGCCGTTTATATTATATCTTTTATATTTTCTGAACCGCACCGCAAAGACCTAATATTATAAATATAATGAAAACCAGTGTATTCGCAATTGGAGCAAGCTTATTAACTTTGTTTATGCTTATTGAACTTACATCTCTTATTACAAAAGCAAAAAGCGAAACTTTCCGAATTGAAATCACAAAGAAAAAGAAAAACAGCTCTTAAAATCATTACTGTATTTTATTTTCTTTAAATTGTTTTTATTGTCATATGATATGCAATTTTTGGTTTTACAACTACTTATCTTTATGTTATATACTCTAAAACTTGTTTTGGAAACACCTGTTATCTACTTCTTTCAACACATCAGAATTCCCGTTTGGTAAAAACACATTTTTATCTTTATTCCAATTCATTTAATAATCAAAAGGTTCTTCTTTTTCTTCATCAGAAATGTATATTATTTTAGATAAATATGGCATTTTCATTTTTGTATAAGTATATTTGCCGGTCAAGTAATTTATCAAATAATAATCAATCATATAAGTTCCATCTATAATTTTTGGACAAAAGCTTTCGACATATTCAAAATTTCTGTTTATATTTATATTTTTATCGTCTTTTGGTAAAAAAATTAACTCATTGCCCTTTGTAATTAATAAGCCTGCATTATCTTTTCCAACTTGAAGTTTTTCGGGACTTCCGTTATTTAACCAAACAACGCTGTACCCCATAGTTTCAAAAACATCTTTTACCGGAATATATGTATTATTATCTATATATGTAGGCTTTGCACCTGTAAAAACAATTTCCGTATTTTCATATTTCATTTTTATTCCATCAATATGTATTGAATCAGGAAGATTAGGATATGAATTTACTATTTTATCTACATCCAAACCTTCACTCAATTTTGCACCTCCATATCGTATAAACTTTTGTATTTTATCAATATTTTTACCTGTTTTTAATACTTCTGCCTTTCCATTACTATCAAGTTTATAGTATTCCAAACCATTCGCTTTTACATAAATCGAATTATCAACATATATTGTATTATCTTCATCATATCCAACGCAATTTTCCAAAACCAATACAAATTCCTTTGAATCATTATTAAACCAATAACAATTCATAGGGATTTCGTCAAAATAATTTCCCTCCATATATCCATTAGAAAAAAGTATTTCCGGCACACCATCATTATTAAAGTCATGTAATGAAAAGTAACATAAATATCCTTCATTCTCATAATACGGATACATTTTATCTGGATTTACACTATCAAATGTAGCTCCGTAACAAGGATAATTTAATGATTCCATCAATTTATCCTGTACTGGTATTTCTATTTCAATAAAATCTTTTATAGTATTAATATATATTTCTTTCCAACTTAAACCGCTTTTGCTAATACTTATTCCTTTATATTCTATATTTTCATCAAAAATAACTTTATTATTTGCTTCTTTTCTGCTATCATTATCTCGAATAACTATATCGTTATTTTTATTGCTCTCTAAAGTAAAATTGTAAAATCTTACAATATCTTCTATTGGTACATATACCAAACTATTATTAAGTAAAAAGGGTGATTCTGACGTTTTTAAATATGTGACTGTTCCTGGAATATTAACATAAAAATATTGACTGTCATTACTTTTTTCATTAGAAAATGTATAGCTTATTTTTTTATTATATTTTTCCATTACTAAAGTTGAACTTGCCGCATTATTATTATATTTATAATCAAAACCTAAACATTTTGCCAAATCCCCTATTTCAGTAAAAATAACATTGTTTTTTATATAAACAATATTTTCAAAATCTATATTGTCATTGTTTTCATTTTTAAATGCAGTTTTATTTAATTTTAATTCATTTATATCTTGATAATTATAATTATCAGGAATATTAATTTCCTTACTGTTATCTAATAAAAAAGCAGCAATCAAAAAAATTATTATACTTACTATTCCCGCAAAAAATAATATAAAAATTCCTTGCTTAATTTTTTTCATAAACTAATTTCTCCTTAATAAAATATGTGTAAATCAAAATCACATCTATGGGGCTACCGCATTAAGAAAAACACATATCATATATAGTACATATTTCAATTAATAACTAATATATGGTATTGTTAAAGTTTATTGCGGCAGTCTCTTTCTCAATAAGATTACCGCCCCTGTCATACCTGTGTAACTTTCCCCAAAGCGTTTATTTCCTCTGTAACAAGCCCCTTTTTGTTATATTTATAGACAGTTTCTATCTCTTTTATATCTCCGTCAATTTCCTTTAATGTTGCTTATTTTTATAATTCAATCCAAAACATCACTTATTGTTATCTTCTCCAACAATTAAAATACATAATTTCGCAGTACCTCTAAATGATATATTAACTCATTTATTGTATTTTTCTCTAAAATAAAGCATAAATTTTTATATTATTGATATAAATAGTATAATTTAAGAATAATTTTTATACTTTCTGCACGAGAAAGTGTAACAGAAGGATTAAATTCATCATGGCTATCAATATATTCTCTAAAAAGCTTAAAATTATCCATCTTGTATACACTGTCTTTAGCCCATTCTGCAATTTCATTATCATCAACATATTTGTTTTTTTCTATACTTATTTTTTGAGTATTTATATCTAATTTGTTGCATAAGTTATTAAGAAACACAGCCCCTTCCTGTTTTGTTATATAATTATTAGGAAAAAATTTATTATTTTCTGTTCCATTTACTATTCCCAATTTATTTGCAAATACTATATTGTCATTTTCTGTATCGGTAAAAATATTATTATCTAAATTTATATTATTTTGGTTCATGTATTCGTTAAACGTTTTTCCCTGTACGCTCAGAAAAAATTGAATGACTAAATCACAAAATTCCTGTCTCGTTATTTTATCATAATAACTATCGCTCTGTATACTCATCGGAACAAGATTTAAGGCAACAGCAGTAACTACATATTCATCTAATCCATAATCAAAACCTACATTTGAAGATCTCCTAAACGTAGAATTCAAATTTTTGTCGGCGTTTATTATGTCTTTTATATTTACGCTATTACTTAAAATTTCATCTGCCCAGTAAACTTTAAATTCGGAAAATTTACTACTAACAACTTCTTCATCTCTCGAAATATCCCAATTATAATACATAAAATCTTTCGTACTTTCATCCCATATACATTTTTCATCAAATCCTGTTCTAAGGTAAGATTCTCTATGTAAGGCAATTCCATTGTCTATATTTAAATAATTACAAATATTATCTGCTTTTATTTCCAGACTTTTTTTATTCTCATTATACCAAAAACAATAATATTTTAAAGTTCCATGTATTATCGGAAACGATGATATTATGTCAAAACAGTTATAATAATTACATCTAAAAAACACTTCGGGAATCTCGTCTCCAGTAACATCTAATAATGCAAATGAATCAGATTTTCCACTGTTCATAGACTCAATAATAGCATTTTCATAAATCTCTTGCCATGTTAAATTTTCTCTATCGCTGTTATCAATAATATTTAATGTATTTATTAACTCGTCATATTTTACATCAAAATCGAAAAATTCCAAAATATCATCTAATGGTACATAAATTAAATTATTTCTGATAACAGGATAATTTGTATTATAATCTTCAATTATCGCACCGGGGATAACTTTGTAACTATAATAAGCATATGGAAATTCTATATCTTTATGCTTAATAATAGTTTTCTCAAATGTTTTATCATACTTTTTAAAACTTGCTGTAACTTTGCAATATTCGTCATCTTTTTTGTATAATTTGAAAATTATATCACAGTTAAGTATATCGGCAATATCTTTTATTTCAGCGTACAAAACTTTATCTTTTATAAGTATGCCGTTTTTCAAATCATACAATTGATTATTATATAGTATTTTATCTAAATCTTTCATATTATATATAATTTCAGGATAAGTATAACCGGATAAATCATTTACCGCTTTTTCATATGAGATAAATGCATAATTTATATCTTCATAATTATTAAGCCTATAAGGGAAAATATTTTTGGAATATTCTTTCTGATAGCTGTATTCGTATCTTTCTCTTGCTTCAGCTATTTGCTCATTTGTAGGCTCTTTGAAACTATTATCCGCATATATAGTAATTTTAAATAAATTTAATATAAAAATTATAAATAAAAATAAGCCTGTTTTTTTTGATTTTTTCATTAATAACTTCCTCCTTGTTTCTCTAATATTCTTACATAAAAACTCTATGCTTTATTTTTTCCAGTTAAATATATTAAAAACTTATAAAAAATATTTTTTAAGGAAATACAATTTAAAATAAAAATGATTTTACTAAAGTCAATAAAAACTTAACACCAATATAATTTTTTTAATCGGACTTGGAGCATATTATTGGTTTCATTTGAAATTACTGCAAAAACCCATTTTTAGGAAAAACTAACTGTAATAAATGTTTTTATTACTTATAACAATTTAAGTCTCTACTCTATTATTTCAAATAACATTTCTCATGCATTTTCTCTTGGTAACAAAAATTTAAATAATCCATCTCTTGGAACATCAATAATATGAATCAGTCATTCTAATTATATCATAGGTTTTTTATTTTTCAAAATTTAAGACTTTTTAACCATTGGTAGAACCGATGGTTTTCTGATATAACAATAAAAGTTTCCTGTTTTTTAATTAAGAAAACTTTTATTATTTGGTGTACTTTTATGTAGTTTATTAAAAATATATTGATTTTTTAACTGTTTAATGATAAAGTTTTATAGAAAAGGGTAGTATTCATATGAAACTGCACCGGATAAAAAATTTTTATAAATCGCAGCTTATATCTTTTTTAGAATAGGACTGCTTATGAGGTTGATATGAGAATTGGTTTTATAGGAGCAGGCAAAGTAGGTTTTTCTTTAGGAAAATATTTTTTACTAAACGAATATGAAATATCAGGTTATTTTAACAGAAATATTAAAGAAGCTTTAAACGCTGCAAAATTTACAAATTCCTTATGCTTTAAAAATATAAATGAAATTGTGGATAAAAGTGATATTCTGTTTATAACAGTCTCTGACAGTGTAATTTCTAATATTTGGAGCATTATTTCAGAACTGCCTGTTAAAGATAAAATAATCTGCCATTGCAGCGGTTTATTATCGTCTTCTATATTTTCAGGAGCGAATAAAAAGAGCTGCAATGTTTGTTCAGTTCATCCATTATTGGCTGTAAGCGGAAAATATGATTCATATAAGGATTTAAAAAAAGCGTTTTTTACTATTGAAGGAAACAATTTTTCTATAAAAGTTATTTCTGAAATTCTAAACAAATGCGGAAATAAATTTAAAGTAATAGAAGACAAATCGAAAATAAAATATCATTTGGCAGCGTCTATTGCAAGTAATCTTGTAATTGCTTTGGCTAAAATAAGTATTGAGACACTTGAACAATGCGGTTTTTCTGAAAACGAAGCAATTAACGCATTATCACCTTTAATGATTGAAAATGTAAAAAATATTTTTGATAAAGGAGTAAAAAACGCTTTAACAGGACCTGTTGAAAGATGTGACATAAGTACAATAAAAAGTCATATATCTGCGCTTGAAGATGATGAATTAACAATATATAAACTTCTTTCAAAAAAATTGTCTGCTGTTGCAAAAGAAAAAAATTCCGGTATAAATTATGACTCCCTTAATAAAATTTTGGAGGTATAATTATGAAAAACACAGTTGTAACTTTTATGGAAAGCAAACAGAAAGGATTAAAGCAAACTATGCTTACCGCTTATGATTACTCTACGGCAAAACTTGCTGATGAAGCTGGGGTAAACTCTATACTTGTAGGTGATTCACTTGGTATGGTTTGTTTAGGTTATGATGACACGTTATCTGTTACAATGGAAGATATGATACATCACACAAAAGCGGTTGCAAGAGGTGCAAAAAACGCTCTTATAGTTGCTGATATGCCGTTTATGTCTTATCAAAGTTCAGTTTATGACAGTGTTGTAAATGCCGGAAGGCTTATAAAGGAAGGTCATGCTCATTGTGTAAAACTTGAAGGCGGAGCAGAATTTGAGGAACATATAAAAGCCATAGTAAACTCTTTTATACCTGTAATAGCTCATATAGGGCTTACTCCTCAGTCAGTAAATTCATTTGGGGGATTTAAAGTACAAGGAAAAGATGAACAGGCAGCTAATAAAATTATTGAAGACGCAAAAGCTGCTGAAAGAGCCGGAGCATTTGCTGTTCTTCTTGAATGTGTTCCAGCAAAACTTGCTGAAATTATTACAAAAATGCTTAATGTTCCTACCATTGGAATAGGTGCTGGAGCCGGGTGCGATGGACAAGTTCTTGTGTATACCGATATGCTTGGATTTTTTAATGATTTCACTCCTAAGTTTGTTAAAAAATATATAAATGGCGGAGAAATTATAAAAGGTGCTTTTAAAAATTATATATCAGATGTTCAAAATGGTATATTTCCGGCGGAAGAACATTGTTTTAAAATTAGCGATGAGGTTATTAATAAGTTAACGAAGAATTGATTATTTTTATTTAGTTCTTTTTATAAAGGAGAAAAATAAAATGGAATTTACAAAAAAAATTGATGAAGTCAGAAAATTTGTGAGACAATGGAAAAAGGAAGGTCTTTCCGTTGGGTTTGTTCCTACAATGGGATACTTACATGATGGACATAAGAGTTTGATTGAAAAAGCCGTTAAAGATAATGACAAAGTTGTTGTAAGTATTTTTGTAAATCCTATGCAGTTTGGAGAAAACGAGGATTTTAATGACTATCCACGTGATATAGAACACGATAAAAAAATATGCTTTGATGCAAAAGCTGATTTAATTTTTAATCCAGATGCATCAGAAATGTATGGAGATAATTTTTATACATTTGTGGATATGAATATAATTACAAAAGGGCTTTGCGGAAAATCACGTCCTATACATTTTAGGGGTGTATGTACTGTGGTTTCAAAACTTTTTAATATTGTTAATCCTGATAAGGCGTATTTTGGACAAAAAGATGCACAGCAGCTTGCAGTTATTAAAAAAATGACTGAAGATTTAAATATGAATATTGATATAATAGGTTGTCCTATTATAAGAGAAGACGATGGGCTTGCTAAAAGTTCACGAAATGTTTATCTAAACAATGAAGATAGAAAGGCAGCAACTGTGCTTAATAAATCTCTTAATATTGGAAAAATTTCAATAAATGGAGGAGAAAAAAGCGTCGAAAAGGTTAAAAAAATAATAGAAAATGAAATATTAAAAGAGAAAAACACTAAAATAGATTATGTTGAGATAGTAAAATGGCCGAATCTTGAGCCAATTGATGTTATTGAAAAGCCAATACTGGCAGCTATTGCCGTATATATAGGCAAAACAAGGCTGATTGATAATTTTATATTGGAATAGTCGGTTATGTTTTTAAGGAGAGAAATAAAATGCTTGTAACTATGTTAAAAGGCAAAATTCACAGAGTTAAGGTTATACAGGCAGAACTTGACTATGTTGGAAGTATTACTGTTGATAAGGAACTGCTTGATGCAGCCGGAATATTAGAGTATGAAAAAGTTCAAATAGTTGATATAAATAATGGAAACAGGTTTGAAACGTATACTATTGCCGGAAAAAAAGGTTCAGGAATGATTTGTCTTAACGGAGCAGCGGCAAGGTGTGTCCAAACAGGTGACTTAATTATTTTAATGAGTTACTGTCAGATGGATGCTGAAGAGGCAAAGAGCCATAAACCTAAAGTTGTTTTTGTAGATGAGCAAAATAAAATTAAAACAATTTCAAATTATGAGGAACATGGTAAACTTTCAATGTAATATTATGTTTAAATATTTTAATTTTGTAAAGTTTTAAGATAAAACTGCGTAATTAAACAAAGTATGCGAAGTTATAATTATGCGGTATATCTTTATTTAATAATTCAAGTAACCGACAGGCGAAAACATTCGTCTTTATATTCAGTGAGAGTTTTCCCTCTCACTGAATATAAAAATAGCTTAATAATATGTTTTTATATACTTGTTATATTAGGAGGATTATTACTAAATGAAAGGCATAATTACAGTAATAGGAAAAGACAAAGTTGGTATTATTGCAAAAGTTTGTACTTATTTAGCCGATGAAAAAATAAATATACTTGATATTTCTCAAACAATAGTAAACGGTTATTTTAATATGATGATGATTGTAGATATTTCAGGTACATCAGATAAATTTGAAAATATTACATCAGGTCTTGAAAGTCTTGCTTCTGAAATAGGCGTAGATATAAGACTTCAGAATGAAGATATATTTAATTGTATGCATAGAATTTAATTATAATTCGGAGGAATGTTATGATTTCACGATTAGAAGTTCAACAGACTAATAAAATGATTCAGGAAAATAATCTTGATGTACGTACTATTACAATGGGAATTAGTCTTATTGATTGTATTGACTCAGATATTAAAAAGCTTAACGATAAAGTTTATGACAAAATTACAAAAAACGCAGAAAGCCTTGTTTCCACGGGAAACGATATAGAAAGAGAACTTGGAATACCTATTGTAAATAAAAGAATATCAGTTACGCCTATAAGTCTTATTGCTGCAAGCTGCCAAAACAGCAGTTATGTTTCAATTGCTAAAACACTTGATAAAGCGGCAAAAGAAGTAGGAGTTAATTTTATAGGCGGTTATTCGGCTTTAATTCAAAAGGGAAGTACAAAAAGCGATATAAACTTAGTGAGAAGCATACCAGAAGCTTTAAGTGAAACTCAAAGAGTGTGTTCAAGTGTAAATGTAGGTTCATCAAAAAACGGAATAAATATGAACGCAGTTAAAAAAATGGGTGAAATAATAAAAGAAATGGCTTTTATGACTAAAAGTGAACAATCCATAGCATGTGCTAAATTTGTTGTTTTTTGTAATGCTGTCGGTGATAATCCGTTTATGGCTGGAGCATTTCATGGAATAGAAGAAAGAGAAACAGTTATAAATGTAGGGGTAAGCGGTCCTGGAGTTGTAAAAAGAGCCTTAAAAAGCGTAAGGGGGGCTGATTTTGAAACTTTATGTGAAACAATAAAAAAGACGGCGTTTAAAATTACACGTGTTGGACAGCTTGTTGCTCAAGAAGCTTCTAAAAGACTTGGAGTACCTTTTGGAATAATTGATTTATCTCTTGCACCGACACCGGCTGTGGGAGACAGTATTGCAGAGATATTTAATGAGATGGGGCTCGAACAGGCAGGAGCTCCGGGTACTACGGCTGCTCTTGCTATTTTAAATGATAATGTAAAAAAAGGCGGAGTAATGGCATCTTCATATGTAGGAGGTTTAAGCGGAGCATTTATACCTGTAAGTGAAGACCATGGAATGATTGAGGCTGTTAAGATGGGTGCATTGACTCTTGAAAAACTTGAGGCAATGACATGTGTATGTTCTGTGGGACTTGATATGCTTGCAATTCCGGGAAGTGTATCTGCTGAAACAATTTCCGGAATAATAGCTGATGAAATGGCCATAGGAATGATTAACAACAAAACCACGGCTGTAAGAATTATTCCTGTAATAGGAAAAGAAGTAGGAGATACAGTTGAATTTGGTGGTCTTCTTGGATATGCCCCTATTATGCCTGTAAATAAATTTTCATGTGACGCATTTATAAAAAGGGGAGGACGTATTCCGGCTCCTATCCATAGCTTTAAAAACTAACATTAATTATTAATGTATTATAATGATATTTTTTGGTATAATAAAATTATATATAAATGGAGATATTGAATACGTTAAATAATACAAAAAAATTAATGATATTTTTTTAGTTTTTGATAAGGAGGAAATTGAATGTCTCAAAATGTATTTGATTTTTTTGAAAAAATTTCTAAAATCCCAAGAGGTTCAGGAAATGAAAAGGAAATAAGTGATTATATTGTAAATTTTGCAAAAAAAAGAGGGTTATGGTATAATCAGGATTCAGCTTTAAATGTTATAATAAAAAAAGAAGGAACAAAAGGATATGAAAATCTCCCGCCTGTAATTATTCAAGGACATATTGACATGGTGTGTGAGAAAAATTCAGATAAAATACACGATTTTAAAAATGATTCAATTAAAATAATATATGACGGGGATTTTATAAAAGCTGATGAGACAACTTTAGGAGCAGATGATGGTATAGCTGCTGCAATGCAATTAGCACTTCTTGATAGTACTGATATTGAACATCCTCCAATAGAAGCTGTTTTTACAACAGGAGAGGAAACGGGAATGGAAGGAGCGGCAAAGCTTAATGCCGAATTACTTTCAGGCAATGTACTTATTAATATAGATTCGGAAGATGAAGGTATTTTTACTGTGGGCTGTGCCGGAGGAATGAAAACATATTCAAGATTTAAAATAGATTATGAAGAAAATAAAGATAATTTTAATTCTTATTCTATAATAATAAGAGGATTAAAGGGTGGACATTCTGGAGTTGATATAATTAAAAAAAGAGCTAATGCTAATTTATTAATGGCAAGACTTATTAAAAGTATAATGGATAAAACAAAAATATATATAAATTATATATCAGGAGGAGCAAAAGATAATGCTATACCGAGAGAAGCGGAGGCTGTTATAAGTTTCGATAAAATGGATTATGACCTTATATATCAAACAATAAAAGAATGCGAGACAGATTTTAAATCGGAATATGCTAATACTGATTCTAAAATTGAGATTGTAATTACTGATTCAGAGAAAAAAAATTCAGCCTTTTCAGAAAAATTTGCCGAAAATATAATTACAGCTATGCTGCTGTTTCCTAACGGTGTACAGACAATGTCAAGCGATATAGAAGGGCTTGTTGAAAGTTCAAATAATGTAGGCGTTATAAAATGCAGAGATGATTATATTGATATTATATGTGCTCTTAGAAGTTCTGTTATAAGCCGTAAATATTTTATATGCCAAAAAATAAAAACACTTACAGAGACTTTAGGAGGAAAATTTGAGTCATGCGGTGATTATCCGGCGTGGGAATACAATAAAGATTCAAAAATAAGGGCATTGTTTGTTGATGTTTATAAAAAAATGTTTGGAAAAGATGCGAAACTCGAAGTTATTCATGCTGGGCTTGAATGCGGTATTTTTGCAAAAAAAATTGCTGGAGTTGATATTATTTCATTTGGACCTGATATTTTTGACGCACATACCCCATATGAGCGTGTAAGTATCTCATCTGTTAAAAAAATGTGGGATATGCTTAAAATAATTCTAAAAGGAATGGTGAATTTATGAAATTTCCGTGGAATAGAAAATATCTTGAGATTTCATTTCATATAATTGTTACTTTGATAGCCGTTTATGCGTTAAAACTTTGTGTCGATTGTGTTGCTTATATAATTACAAATTTAGGTGAGATATTAGGTTCTTTAGCTGATAAAATAGGATGGGTTTTTTCTGTTTTTTCAACAGTTGTTACAGCTTTTATTATTTCTTATATATTTGACCCTGTTGTTAATTTTTTTCAAAGAAAATATGATTTTTCTACGAGAAGATATATTTTGCCATATTTAAGAAAAAAAGGAATTATAAAGACTCCGACAAATAGTATCGGAGTCTCAAAACAGCGTGTTTCAAGGAAGTATAGACCACGAACTGCTGGAACTGCATTAACTTATTTATTGGTATTTGGAATTATAATTGTTTCGGGTTGGTTTTTTGTAAATAAAGTAAGTAAAAACGGCGGCGGAAATATTGCAGAAAGTTTTATATTGTTTGTAAATAATACTGTTAATGAATTTTCTGGTATGTATGATAATTTAAAAGATATGTTTGATAAATATGGAGTGCTTAAATACATAGACGAATATTTAAAAGTATTTATGAATTATATGACAACTTTTGTTAAGGATATCGGAAATGGACTCGTAGGTTTTGCAACATCTCTTGGAAGCGGCGTAATAAATGTTGTTTTAAGCATAGTTATAGCTTTTTATTTTTTAAGAGACAAAGCAAGAATAAAAAAGAGAATATGTGAAATATGCGATGCTCTTCTTCCTTCATCTATAAATGAAACTTTAAGAGATGTTTTAGGTGATATACATGCTGTATTTTCAGGCTATATACGCGGACAAGTGCTTGATGCGTCTATAATGGCTATACTTATTAGTGTTAGTTTATCTATAATAGGTGTTGATTTCGCTATTGTAATAGGAGTTGTTTCCGGTTTTTCAAATATAATTCCATATTTTGGTGCATGTATTGCTTTTGTGCTTGCCGTAACCGTAACATTATTTAGCGGAACTCCAATAAAGGCATTATATGCAGCTATTATAATATTAATACTTCAACAGATTGATGGAATAGTTATAGGTCCAAGAGTTGTAGGACAAAATGTTAAACTTAGCCCTGTTTTAGTAATAATAGCGCTTGCTGTTGCTGGAGAAATGTTTGGATTACTCGGAATGATTTTAGCAGTTCCAATTTTTGCAACATTAAAGCTGTTTGCTGAAAGATTTTTCAAAAGGCAGCAAAGGAAAAAAGGATTAAAAACAGAATAAAATTTATTATTAATTTTTAATACTTACTCAAATTATATAAAATAAACTGCCGCATTAAGCCACAAAAAAAGACTCATTTACTAAATGTTTGAGTCTTTTTTTGTATAAACAATACTACTAAAATAAAATATAGAAAATATAACATTTGACAGATTAACAGCAAAAAAAACAATATTTAATTTATTTATTTGTATTTTTTAATATCATATAATCGACCATGGGTAAAAATCCAAGTTTTTCATACATTGAGCGTCCATTTTCTGAAGTTTCAAGATATATCTTTGTTATGCCTTTATTTTTTGCTTTTTTAATAAGCCAACTAACGATTTTTCCGCCAATTCCTTGTTTACGAAATTCAGCACGAGTATATATATTCATTAAATAAGCGCATTGTCCTGTTGGATTATCTGGAGAAGGCATTTCACTATATAAACACATATCACCACAACCCACAATTTTATTGTTTGACAATGCAAAACATGAAATATGTCTTCCATTATTTAATACTGTATTGTAATAATTAAAATTAGCATTTCTTAAATCATCTGTATTTTGTTCATTTGGTATAGAAAACACTTCATGTAAAACTTCCATACGCCATTCTATGAGTGTATCAATATTAGATAAATCCGCTTGTTTTATTTCGATATTCATAATTTACATACCCTCTTTCATTACAACGGGCAATTTTGACAAATCAGGTTTACCATTAGCGTTCAATGGTATTTGCGGCATTTTAACAATAAATTCCGGTATCATAAATGACATTAAATTTTCGGATAACTCTTTTCGTATTTCAGATACTTTAATATTTTTATCAGATGGTACAAAATATGCAATCATATATGATAACCCTGTTTCATCTATAAAAGAACGTACAACCGCTTGAGCTATGCCACGACATTGATATAATTTTGTTTCAACTTCCATAACCTCTACACGCTTACCATAAATCATAATTTGAGTATCTTTGCGATGAAGAAAGGCAATATCACCATTTGGAAGAAAATATCCCAAATCACCACTTCGATACATCATTTCTCCGTTTGGAAGTTTTTCAAATGCTTTATTTTCTTTATCGTGATTTCCAATATATCCACAAGAAACACCGTCGCCGTAAATGCAAATTTCACCTGTTTTCCCCTTTTCAACCTCATTTCCATCTTGGTCAAGAATACTAATATATGTACCTTTTACAGCATGTCCAATAGGATAAGTACCATCTTTTAAAATTTCACCATCATTACAGCGATAATAAGACGCACAAACAGTAGTTTCTGACGGTCCATATGTGTTATATACTTCTATTTTGTCTAAAAGGTTATTTACGTATACTCCTCGAAGAACATCTCCTCCGCTAATTAAGAGCCTTAATGATGATGGTATTTCTTTTAAATGATTTATTTCAGCTAAAAGATATGGAAATCCACTAATTATAGTAACCTTATGTCTTTCTATAAATTTCATAAGAGATTTTATATCCTCTTTGTCATCATCATAGGGAATTGCAATTGCAGCCCCGTTTAACAAACTTGCAAAAACTTCCTCTACAAATATATCAAACGAGCATACCGAATATTGAAGCATAATATCGTTTATAGAAGGGTGAAATTCATCTGAAAATGCTCTGATATAAGACATAACATTGTTGTTTCTGACACAAACTCCTTTGGGTCTGCCTGTTGTTCCTGATGTGTAAAGTACATATGCCGGACTTTCAGGGTTTTGTATTTCTTCTATTTCTGATAAAGGAGTTTCAATACCACATATTTCACAATCTGTAATATGTAATTCAAAACCATTTAATTTATCAGCATATTCTTTATCAGTAATAATAAAATCAACTTTTGCTTCATCCATCATATACCTAATTCTGCCTATTGGAAATGACGGTTCAGCCGGAACATACTGAGCGCCGCATTTTAATACTGCAAATATAGAGGCAATCATTTCAGCTCGGTGGCTCATAATAATTCCAACACTTTTAATTTTTTTGGGAAAGCTGCTTGCTATTATATCTGTTAATGTGGAAAGTTCGCTAAATGTTAATGTTCTGTTATTCTCTATAATTGCTTTTTTATTCGGATATTTTTTAACTATATATTTAAACATCGAATAAATTGTATTTATATTTGTAATCATATATTTCCGCTCCCTAATTTTTGCTTGATTTTTTTTGTATATATATTATACTTTATCTATAAAACAAATCAAGTACGCAGAATTTTAATACATAGTATAAAAATTATACTTTAAAATTTTATATGAGGAGAATTTTAATTATGAATGATTTTATGTCATATGAAACTTATTTGAGAGACGTAAAAAAAGGTATTGTAACAGACCTTGGCAATTGTCCTGTTACACCGCTTTTGCGTATGCTTCAAGGAAAATGGAAAACACAAATTTTATATGAGTTGTGTATATACGATACAGTACGTTTTGGAGTGCTTAAAAAGGATTTAGAGGGTATTACAAACACAATGCTGACAAATGCCCTGCGTGAGCTTGAACAGGATGGATTTATCAAGCGTGAGCAATTTAATGAAATTCCTCCACACGTTGAATATTCTTTTACTGAAAAGGGAAAAGACTTAATGCCTATTTTTTATGAAATTATGCGTTGGGGATTTAAACACGACAATGATATGTAATATAAAAATAATATTTTATTGGAAAGTAGGTATTAAATTTATGATAAAACTAAAATCAGCTAAAAAAAACATAACTATTTACAATGAAAATTCTCAAAATCAAAAAAATATGCCATTTGTTATTTATAATTCTTATAAAGGTGATGGAAAAGAATTATGGAATTTATGCAATAAACTTTCTTGCAATAATTTTGTTTTAATTTGTATAGATAATATTCTATGGGACGACGAAATGACTCCATGGTATAACAAACCTTTATATAAAAATGACAATGAATGTAATGGAAAAGCTGATAATTACCTTAATGAATTAATAAATAAAATTATACCCGATATAAATAAAAACATAAATATAAAACCGAAATTTTATGCTTTAACAGGATATTCCTTAGGAGGTCTTTTTGCTATATATTCATTGTATAAAACTAATATATTTTCAAGGATTGTATCGGCTTCGAGTTCGCTTTGGTATCCTAATTTTATAGAATATGCTAAAGAAAATGATTTTGTAAAAAAACCTGATAAAATTTATATGTCCTTAGGCGATGAAGAAAAAAACAGTAATATTAAGTTATTATCTACTGTTGAACAAAAAACATTGGAATTATACAAGTTTTATAATTCAAATAATATTGACATAAAATTTGAATTTAACAATGGAAACCATTTTAATGAGTGTGACTTGCGTGTTGCAAAAGGAATAAAATATATCCTTGAATAATTATGTATCGGGCAAATTTTAAAAAACCTATAAGGCTATGAAAATAACATATCCTTATAGGTTAAAAATAAATGTATTTTATACATAATTATAATTTAATTATTTTATTAACTTATTATTTATTTTTAATATAATCTAAAGAACTTGTTTTTTGTACTACTGATGAATTAATATTTTTAAGTTTTGGATTTTCATCAACAAGTTTAATTACATCAGACATATGGAAATTATGTTCATTAGTATAAAGATTTTTGAAAATTTCTTCTAATAATTTTAGGTCTTCTTCTGTATCAAGCGTAAATCTATAATTTGAGTAATCTGGGAAATTATTATGTAAATAACACTTTCCATTTTCGTATATATATGGAGTAACATGCTCTCTTTGATAGTCTTTGTCAGCTTCATTATATGCTTTTTCAAGCCACTTAAAATTAAATATTTCAACGGCAAATCCAACAGGAACTTTATCATTTCGTACAATATCATAATTATTTTCCATATAAACACGAGATATATCATCAATCATATCCCAGTCTAAAAGCGGACTGTCACAACAAACACGCATTATATCTTTTCCATCACATTTAAAATTTTTAGCAGAATTATAGAAACGTGAAAGAACATCGTTAAGACTTCCTCTAAAACATTTTATATTTAATCTTTTAGCTTCTTTTTCTATTTCATCGTCGCTTTTGTCTATACTTGTAGCTAAAATTATATCTTCAAGCATAGATGCTTTTTTTAACCTTTCCGTTAAATGTTCAATTATACTTTTTCCGGCTATTTTTTTCAAAACTTTTCCGGGAAGTCTTGAACTTGACATTCTTGCTTGACAAATTGCTGTAATTTTTTTCAATTTAAACAACCCCTTAATTAATCTTTTGATTTATAATTTTTACAATTTCTTTAAAACCATTAAGCATTTCTACTATTTCTTCAGGTTCAAACTCAATTGAAAAATCTTCTTCAAGACTTGTAATTAAATTTAAATGCCCCATTGAATCCCATTTTTCAATATTATCAGGAACTATTTTGTCTTCAGAAATATTTAATACATCTATATCAAATATTTTTCCTATAAGTTTTTTTATTTCATTTTCCATTATTGCACCTCCTTTAATATTCCCGGTCTTTCTCTGTCCCCGTCGCCTTTAAATATATATTTTGGATTTTTTCCACTTACAGCAAAGTTTAAGATAACATCATTTTCAGAATACGGCTCAAAATGATAAGGTATAAAAATATTTTCATATTCGGCATTTTTAAATCCGCATTTAAACAAATATTTTTCATCTATTCCATAACAATAAAACTCCATTGCTTCACAGTTATAAAAATTTAATAAATTTTGAAACTCATAGTAACATTTACTTAAAATTTCTATATCTCCTATAAAATCAACCAACCTAAGTAAACAATTTGATTTATAACAAGAAATTCTAAATATTATATAAGCTAAAATATTTTTATTATTTTCTATTTGATATACAAAATAGTTATAGTAAGGATGTGTAACATATTTTTTATGAATAAAAGAAATATCACCGTTATATTTTTTAAAACAATATTTTTTTAAATTGTTTTTTTCATCTAAGTTTAAATTTTTGTTTTTTTCATTGTATTTTATAAGCTTAAATTCTTTAATATTTTCATTAACAATAAAATATTTATTTAATTTTCCTATTTTATATTTAAGCATTTTATAAATAATTTCTGCCTCTTTTGTTAAATTTATAGCCCCTATTCCGCAATTATGTTCATGTCTTTTTAAATAATCGATAAGTTTTATACCAAGAGCTCCTGTATTTTTTTCGGCATACCAATTAGATAGCCATATATAGTCTTTTTTTTCACAATATTCACCATAGAAATTATTTGGTATATAACCTATAACACCATTAATTGTTTTATTTTCTTTATTTTTTGAAATTATAAAATTATATCTATTTAATGTTTTATTAAAATATTGCCATTTAATAAAACTCAAGTCATTTGATAATATATGATTATTTCCTAATATTATTTTAAAATAACTCATTAAATCATATATATCTTTTTCAAAACAAAAGTTTATTATATTATTTCCTGATTCTTCTTGTAAATTAGTCATTTTATCACCTATAAAAATTTTGTAATATCATTAATCCATTTCTTCTATTTTTATATATTCCGGACTATTAAATTCCTTATCTGTATAAAAAAACCATTTTTCTTTTTCTCCTATAACAAAATCAGCTTTTTTATACATATCCTTAGCCGGCTCATTTTTTGCTGTTGGTATGTATTTTCCGATTATATAATCAACTTTGTTTTCTTTTGCTTTTTTTATTATAAAACCTAAAAATGCGTATTCAACTGTCCTATTCATTATGCGGCAACTTAAAAGAAATGAATCTATTATCCATTTGTTTTCTTCAGGTTTTATAATGGCAAGCCCTGTTATTCCGTTATCACCAAATTTGTCTTCAAGTCTTAATGTATATATTATATAATTATTTTTTAACAGCTCCATTATATTATCTTGAGAATATCTCTTAGTTGTTAAATTAAATTGATTTGTTTTTGCGCACATTTGAGCAATACGTGGTATAGTAATATTGTCCGCTTTTTTTATGTATATAGTCATATTAAGACTTTTTAAATATGAACTTAAATCATTAAATTCATTCATTGCGTTTTTACGTTGTTTTTGTTGTTTATATTTTTCGGTTTTATCCCTGTCCTCATCAGTCAAATTAATATAATCAATATTAATGCTTTTAATTATATCCATATAATTTTTGTAATTAAAATTAATAACTTGAACTTCCGGCAGCATTTGCTTTACAAGTTCGCATTCAGATTGGTTGTCATCAATAAAAACTATACTTTCCAAACCAATATTTAGTTCTTCGGAAATAGAAACAATGTTTAATGCTTTATTTTCCCAGTTTATTCTTAATGCGGCAAAGTTTTCTTCTTTTAATATCATATCAGGGTGATTCATAGCCTCATTAGCGTCATTATAATTATTTTTGCTGTTTACTGCAAGCAAAATTCCTGATTTATATAAATAATATAACTGTCTCTGAAATTCTTTATATATTTTTATATTTTCTATTCCATCTTCACCTATAATACCTTTCCAAAGAGTGTTGTCTAAATCCAAAACAATACATTTTTTCCTTTTATTTTTTATAGAATTTATAAGTTTAACAATATATTTTGAACTATTAATATAAAAATCAATTTTATAAGGATTCTTAGCAATTTCCCACATTTTCATATCATAAACATTTATACGCCCTATATCAGATATAATTTCATCGCTGTCCAAAATAATAAATTTATCTTTATATTTAGTATGAAAATCACATAACACACAATTTAATTTTCTAATAATATTATTTATTCCATTTTCACTTTGCCCATGGTATACACCTATTGGTGAAAAATAAGGCTTTGAAAAATTTGAAAAAATTATAGGAATATTTATTTTATCAATAATTAAATTTACCAATTTTTCAATGTCATTTTTTATTTTATCTATATGTAAATCAATGTTATTTTCTTCTTCAAAATAATTTTCAATTATAGTAGGATAAAAATCCTCTAATCTTACAAAAAATATAATAAAGTCAGGTTTATATTTTATTAGAAAGCTGTTACTATCTAATACCTCTTGATAAAACTGATTAAATCCCCCTATTTTTATATCGCTTAAATAACCCTCTGCGTATAATTCTGTTGTCAGTACAGGCTCAATATTTTCACAGCTAAATGAACGAAGTATCGCAATTTTTAATTTTTTATTATTGTAATTTTGTGTTTCTTTTTTAATTTCATTAAATTTTGAAATATAATCTGAAAATTTTAAGCTATGGTACATATTGTTACACCTCATATTTTATTAATAACTATTTTAAAGAAATACTAATTTTTATTATAATATATTTTATATAATAATTCTACTTAAAAAAATTAATTATTTTTCATCATTAGATTTGTTCATAAAATCAAGATAAGCAGATGGTACGTCTCCGTTAAATATAGTATTTACAAGCATTAATTTTCTTTTTAAGTTTAAATTTTTTTCATAAAATGGATTTACCAATTTAACTTCTGTTTCAATATTAAGCCATATTTGAAAATTAATTTGATTTATTCCCACAGACTGGAAAGATGTTTCATAATCAACTAAAGCATCGCCTACGGGTAAAATACTTACATTAAATTTAGGTCCATAAGAAGAAAACATTTCAATACCTGAAAACATACCAATTGGAAGCTGTATCTTATTTATATTTATGTTGTTCAAATTTTCAGAAATTAATACGGCAACTCTTGAGCAAACATTATTTATGACAAGAGCATCAACGTTTAAAAAATTCATTTGTTGTTTATTATTAAAAGAATTTTCAAAAAAATCGGCAGATGTCAAATTCAAATCATTTATAACGGTCGTTACTGCATTATTTATTTCATTGTTTACTTTTGTTGATACATATTTTTCACTTATTACAATGGCAGATGGAAGAACCTCTTTTTTAAATTGCATTAAAAGATAAAATAAGCACACAATAAACAATAATAGAAATATAATAAAAAAAAGTTTCAATTTGGTTTTGCGGCGTGATTTATATAAATATTTATTTTTATAAAAAAACATGACAATTCCTCCTATTGCAAAAGACACCGCATAATAATATTTTTAAATATGAATTAATTAGTGTTTATTTTATAAAATTATTAAAAACTACATTACATTATATGTAAATAATGTCTCTACATTTCTATAAATTTAAAATTAACCAAATTATCTTTGTTTTATAAAGCTATATAAAAGATTTTTATATAAATGGATTTTATACAATTTTAATAATAGATACATGATTTTAATATATGTTATAATCTAACTATTGATAAAATAGAAAATATAGCCGATTTTTAACCTAATATTTTTTCAAGATTATTTTGTATTTTTTTCGTTTTATATAGTTAAACGAACTTTGAGACAAATTCTAAAGATATTACAAATGATAAAATTTTTCTTTATTAGTTGACATAGTTCTGATATAATATAGAATTATAAAGGAGGCAAAGCAATGAGTCCATCAAATAATGAATATGACAGAATGCGAAGAACCAGAAGTTCGTCTATACATAACAGAGGTTCAGCTCCGGAGAGTTCTCATAGACCGCAAAATTCACGTCCTCGTACTCCTTATTCTAATTCAGGATACAGACGTACTGATAATTTAGGGGCAAATTCGCGTTCACGAAATAACATTTATAATGAAAGGCGGCATTATCAGGATAGACCTGTACCTTTAAGACGAGAAAGAGAGACAACTCCTGATAGAAACAGAGTACCTGACAAAAAGATAAAAAAACGAAAAAAGATAGGCGCATTAGGTATAATTATGCGTGTTCTTATATTGTTAGTTGTTATATCCTGTTTTGCCGGAGCCGGAGCCTTAATAGGCGCATATATAGGAATCATTGAAAATTCGCCTAAGCTTGAATTAATGTCGATTGAACCAAATGTTTATACTTCAATAATATATGATTCAAGCGGAAATGAAATTGACAGGCTTCACGGTGATGAAAACAGAGAGTATATTACATTAGACAAAATACCTGATAATATGCAAAAGGCAATAATCTCAATAGAAGATGCAAGATTTTATACTCATAATGGAATTGATTTAAGAGGAATAGCAAGAGCAATTTACTCAAAATTAAAAGGGAATAGGCTTGAAGGAGCAAGTACAATTACACAACAGCTTATTAAAAACAATGTAACAAAAGTAACAAGAAACACATTTGAAACTAAACTTCAAGAACAATATTTAGCTATAAAATACGAAAAAGCTCTTGAAAAACAGCTTGGCTCAAAAAAAGCAGCAAAAGATTATATACTTGAATTATATCTAAATACAATATATTTAGGAAGAAGTTATAATGGAGTACAAGCGGCTGCATTAGGTTATTTTAATAAAAACACATCAGAACTTACATTGGCTGAATGTGCTGTTATGGCCGGAATAACTAATAACCCTTCTTATTATTCTCCATCATCACATCCGGAAAATAATAAGAAAAGACAGCTTAAAATTTTAAAAAATATGCTTGAACAAGGTTATATAACAGACTCACAATATAATGAGGCAACAGGAGAAGACGTATTTTCAAAAGTAGGAAATTATTCAAGCGGTTATGCGGTTAATAACGGAAATGCTATACACAGTTATTTTGTTGATGCCCTTTTTGAGCAGCTTTCAAAAGATTTGCAAAATCAATATAATATGAGTATCGCACAAGCAAATAATTATATATACAACGGTGGATTAAAAGTAGAATCAACAATTGATACAAATATACAAAAAATAGTAGATGAAGCATATTTGAATGATGAATTGTTTCCAAATGTAACTTATTCCATAGATGTAAGTTATCTTGTTTCTATTGAGGATAGTTCAACAGGAAATCAAGAACATTCTGAATACAAACAATTTGTTAAAAGCAAAGAGGCGGCTGATGAATTTGTCGCAAATAAAAAATCTGAAATAGAAAAGTCTTTAACATCAACACAGACTATTATTGCGGATAAAGCTAATTATGTTGTACAGCCACAGTCAGCAATGGTTATAATGGATTATCGTACCGGAGAGGTAAAAGCTTTAACAGGAGGCAGAGGTGAAAAGACAATTAACAGAGGTTTAAATCGTGCAGTTGATTCTGCACGTCAGCCGGGCTCTGTATTTAAGGTCCTTGCAGCGTTTGCGCCGGGAATTGATATGGGAAGGCTTACTCCGGCTACTGTAATGGACGATGTTCCTGTTAATTTTAATGGTTATAAACCTAAAAACTGGTATTCAAATCCTCCTTACAGAGGTTTGTCGACTGTACGTGAAGGAATAAAAGACTCAATGAATATAGTTGCAGTTAAATCTATGATTCATACAGGTATTGATGCGTCTTATGAATATTTGCTTAATTTTGGTTTTACAACACTTGAAAATGACAATCACGCATCAACAGCACTTGGAGGACTTACACATGGTGTTACTCAATTAGAAGTAACAGCGGCGTACAGCGCAATAGCAAATGGAGGTGAGTATAATAAACCTATACTTTATACAAAGGTATATGACCATAACGGAAAAGTGCTTTTAGAAAATAAATCCGAGCCAAAACGGGTTTTAAAGGAAACTTCGGCGTTTCTTTTAACTAATATGATGAGAGATGTTGTTACAGGCGGAACAGGCACAAAAGCAAGATTTAAAAATACTACAATGCCAATAGCCGGTAAAACAGGTACAGCTCAGGATTCGAGAGATTTAACTTTTGTCGGATATACTCCTTATTACGCTGCCGGAATATGGTTTGGATATGACCGTTATGATGACACTGTATCAAATATGAGCCGTCTTAATCAACAGGTTCATTTAGAATTGTGGCGTTATATAATGGAAAGAGTTCATGAGGGACTTGAGGTAAAAAACTTTGCGCAGCCGCCTGAAGGTATTGTAACTGCGTCAATTTGTATGGAATCCGGAAAATTAGCAAGTTCAGGGTTATGTGATAGCGACCCACGTGGAAGCCGAGTAAGAAACGAGTATTTTGCTCAAGGAACTCAGCCTACTCAATATTGTGATGTACACAAAAGAGTTTCTTATTGTTCTGTTTCGGGAAAACTTTCAAATGAATTTTGCCCGTCTGAAAGTATTTCTTCTAATATAGGAATTGTTCGTCCAACTCCTTATACTGGAAGTGAAAATATAGCTGATAAACAATATGAAATACCAGCCGGAGCTTTAAACGGAGCCGTATGTGATGTTCATACAGCGGAAGGAACGGCAGAAATTCCCGAAGAAAACGATGACGAAAATAAAGAAGAAAATACAGAAAGTAATAATAGTGATTCTAACTTACCGGACAATAATCAAAATGATAACGTAAATAATAATCAAAATAATAATCAAAATAGTAACACTAATACTAATAATAATACTAACACTAATACAAACCAAAACCAAGATACTAATAATGAACCTCCGAAAAATAATACTCCTCCGGGGATAATAGACGGCGGAGGTATTGTTACACCGTCTTCTTCATACAATAAAGAATTGAATGAAACTCCTAAAAATGAAGAAAAACCAGCTATTACAACTCCTTCAGCACCGGATATATCAAAAAAACGAGCTAGCTTATCAATTGATGAGCCAATGTAATATATAATAACAAAAAAGCTGTTTTAGGATTTTTTAATCTTAAAACAGCTTTTTAAAAATTGTTTTTAATTTAAGAATTTTTAATTTTTTTTTAATTCTATTTAAATATTTTATATTTATACTTGTAAAATCAAAATATATTATTTTTTATTATACAATACTTAAATTATTATATGAGGAGAGATAATTAAATGCGTTTAAAAATTATTTTTTTTATTACAATGTTATTTACTTTTAATTCAGTTGTTTTTGCTTTGGAAAAAGATTTTAAAAGTCTTACAGTTGATGAAGCTGTAAGTAAATCAATAAGTTATAGTCGTGAGTTAAAGGAGTTAGTTATTGATAGTGAAACTGCCAATAATAATATGGAAAATTTAGTAACAAAATTAAAAACAACAGATATGACTAATGAAATATTAAATTATACAATTCAAATTAAAGAGGCAAGATATAAACTTGAAAATAATATAAAACAATCTGATATTCAAAAAGATAATATACGTTTATCAATAATTAATTTTTTTTCCTCAATTTTAAATGCTGAAAATACAATTGAGTTATATGAAATTGAAATAGGTATTACTGAAGAAAATTTAAAAATTGCTGAAACAAAGAAATCCTTAGGACTATTAAGTACAACTGAATATAACAATGAAAAACTTGAATACGATAAAATGTTTTTAAACAAAAAAGAACTTGAAAATACGGTAAATGAGGCTTATATATCTTTAAATAAAATTATGGGAACAAATTTGACATCAAAATACGAACTTATTCTTAATATTGATTACTCTGAAATGGAAGAAATAAATTTAGACTCAAAAATTGCTGAGCTTATTTCTGCAAGTCAATTATACAAAGAAAAAAAAGAAGCTGTTGAAATTGCTAAGTACTCATATAACATATATTCAAAAGCAACATCAAACGACACTAAATTAAGCAAACTAAATAGTTATAATGAAAGTTTACGTGATTTAGAAGATACTAAAACAAATTTAAAAGAAAAGTTAATTAATACATATAATAATATTAAAAAAATTGAAAGTGAATACAAATCAAATATTATAGAATTAGAAAATCTAAAAGAACAGCTTGATATATTAAAATTACAATATAATGTTGGAAAGTCTAAAAAACTGGATATTAATAAATGTGAATATGATATATTAAAATTACAAAATCAAATGCAAAGTCAAATATATGAACATTATTTATTAAAAGAGAAGTTTAATAACCCTGATTTATTATAATATTAAAAAGTA
>CAMTZM010000017.1 GCA_947086655.1 uncultured Eubacteriaceae bacterium | reverse complement strand
TTTCAGCGACTTGATTAGTTTATCATATCTTCCAGCCGTTGTCAAGAACTTTTTTCTAATTTTTTTCAAATTAATACATTTCCCAACAGCTTATTTACTATATCATATTATTTTTAAATTGTCAACATCTTTTTTTATTTTTTATAAAAAAACGGAGAAGGAGGGATTTGAACCCTCGCACCGCTATTAACGACCTACTCCCTTTCCAGGGGAGCCCCTTCAACCACTTGGGTACTTCTCCAAGCTGAAGACAAAAAAAATAACGGAGAGGGTGGGATTCGAACCCACGGCCCCTTGCGGAGTCACTGGTTTTCAAGACCAGCTCCTTAAACCACTCGGACACCTCTCCATTTTAAATATTCAAACGAGTTTACCTCGTCAACAAATAATATGATACAACATTAACATAATTTTGTCAACACTTTTTTTTAAATTTTTTTAAAAAATCTGACAATGTAAAAATCAATATTATTTTTAATGAAACGCATATGAAAACTATATTTATATTTCAGTTTTCATATACGCTTTAAACTTTATAATATTACTGTATTTATTATAACGTCAACTGCCTTTTCCATACTTTCGAGAGATATATACTCATATGGACCATGAAAATTTTGTCCGCCTGTAAATATATTCGGACATGGCAAATTCATAAAAGACAATCTTGAACCGTCAGTTCCTCCTCTTACAGGAACTATTTTAGCATTTACCCCTGAATTGGCATACGCCTTTTTAGCACGTTCTATTATATATTCTTTATTTTTTAATATCTCATACATATTTTCATATTCATCTTTAATATCTATATTTATTGGATTAAAAGCATATCTTTCATTTATATTGTCAGCTATTTTTCTTAATACTTCTTTTTTCTTATTAAGACCTTCTTTTGTAAAATCTCTTATTATATATTCCACTTTTGCCGAACTTACTTCAGCATTAATATTAATTAAATGATAAAAACCCTCTTTTTTATCTGTATTTTCCGGTGTTTCAAGCTTTGGAATCATTGATATAAATTCGCTTGCTATATTTGCGGCATTTACCATTACGCCTTTAGCACTTCCGGGATGCACACTTTTGCCTTTTATATTTATACAGCAATGAGAAGCGTTAAACGTCTCATAATTCAATTCTCCCAATTCTCCTCCGTCAATTGTATATGCGTAATCACACCCAAATTTATCAACATCAAAATAATCAGCGCCTTTTCCTATCTCCTCATCAGGTGTAAAACAAACATGAATTTCACAATGTGTTATATTAGGATTATTAATTATATATTCAATTGCCGTTATTATTTCTGCTATTCCTGCCTTATCGTCTGCACCTAAAAGCGTAGTTCCGTCAGCTGTTATTATAGTTTGTCCTTTTAAAGTCAAAAGATACGGAAACTGTTTTGGAGAAATTATTATTTTATCTTTTAAAATAATATCTTCTCCGTCATAGTTATGAATTATTTGAGGCTGTACATTTTTGCCGCTATATTCAGGACTTGTATCCATATGTGCTATAAATCCTATTTTATCAGTCAATTTTTCCGTATTAGCGTTAATTTTGCCTGTTACATAGCCATACTTACTTACTGATACATCTTCCATACCTATATTTTTTAATTTTTCTTCAAGAATTTCAGCCATTTTAAGCTGTTTTAATGTTGACGGAACAGTATTTGAATGCGGTTTAGAACTTGTATCTATTTTAACAAGTTCAATAAATGTATTTAATAAATTTTCATATTTCATTTATTTTCATTCCTTTTTAGTAAATTTTAAAACAAATATGCCTTATAAGTTTTCACTTTATAAGGCACATAAAACGCACTATACGGGAATTGAACCCATGACCTTTCGGTTCGGAGCCGAACGCTCTATCCACTGAGCTAATAGTGCAGGCAAATATATTTTACACATTAAGGCTATAAATGTCAACAACTGTATTTTCAAAAAAATAAAAATTCACATGCTATAAAATTTGCAAATGAATTTTTATTTATCAAAGACTATTTAAATTTTTGCTTTGCAAAAATACTCATAACCGATATAGTAAATGAGATTAAAATTCCAGATAAATGCTCCCGCCTATTAAGGTAGGAGACTTCATTATGTCGGTTATAAAAACAACAAAAAACTATAATTTTATTATTTAAGAAAGATTTTTTTTAATACCTATACAAATTTTGCATTCTTTCAAAATTCGGACGTCTAATTCTAAATATTTCATTTATTACAAGTGATTCAACCATTGCTCTTAAAAGAAATCTCGGATGCCAATACCGATTCATTCCAATATAAATAGGATATTCAGAAATATCACTTGTCATAATCTCATCAACAGGATTAAGCACTACCCTTGCCCTATTAATAGACCTGTCAACAAGCTGTGCTATCGTTTCCCTATTTATATATTCATCAAATATAGGGCTTTTTGTAAACTCAAACTCGCTTATAACCTCATGGACTATCGGATGCAGACTTCTGTTTAAATCACTGTATAAATTAATCATAAGTTCCTCGTCTCTGCTAAAATCTCTTTTCCCTTGAAAATAATCATCGACAGGCCACATAGGTCTGTTATTTCCGTCACTTGGCATTGTTTGGCTGTTTTCATTCATAGCCTTAAAATTTCTTTCTCTTACATAATCAGAATATTCTCTAAGCAGATTTTCTACATTATAATCACAATCTTTAAAATTATAATACATCTTTCTACCTCCTGAATAACAAACATATATGAATAATATATGCGAAAGATTCAAAAGATGTAACATCGTAATTTTTCTTACTCAAACAAATTTTTAAAGTTTATGCTGCTTGAACCGGCTGCCTGTTCATTTTCAAACTTAATTTGTTCATATATTTCTTTGCGATGTACTGAAATTTCTCGTGGGGCAACAATACCAAGCTTAACTTGTTCTCCTTGTATTCCAAGGACAATAACTTCAATATTATCGCCAATTATTATAGAATCCCCTCTTTTTCTGGTCAAAGCAAGCATATTAATGCTCCTCCTTTTTTTGTTTTTTCATTTCCTCATAAAAATAGTATTTTATCTCATAATCATCATTATTGACTATAAGTTGTCTTCCCTTTTTAGTATCAAGATTTATAACAATAGGAGCTTTTAAATTAACAGACATCTTAGAAACACATTCAGGTATAACAACAATATTATATATAAGAAGATTATTTCCCTCAACCTTTCCTATATATTTAAGTTCATCATCATTTACAATAGGGTTATAATCCGGGAGTATATTAAAAACATCCATTATTATAAAACAAATTTCACTGTCATCCAGCGACTGAAACCAATAAAAAGGATAATCATCTGAATGTTCTCTTAATATAGTATATTTTTTTAAATTTGGAAATCCGGGTATTCCTTCTTCAAATGTGAAAATATCATTTTCATTTATTTCAACTTCTCCGAAATTTTTAGTATTTATAAGCATAAAAAAACCTCCTGCCTTTTTTCCCTTTATATGGGCATATTTCAAAATTAAAACGGGCATAAATTTATATTTTAAAATTCATACCCGTTCTCATTTATATACGCAGCCAATTCTCAGAGACTATTTATATTTATTATATAAAATATTTGCCTTTATATTAAATTAAATATAATCTGCTAAAGTCAATCGTGTAATAAGCATTCCAACTCTCAGTGAAGCCTCATACGATGTATTTGCAACATTATAGTTCATAGTAGCTTCGGCAAGGCTAATACCCTCATTATCACTCATAATAGACGAATAATTAACCTCGTCATCCTCAAGTCTTGATTTTGTAAGTTCAAGACGGCTCATTCTTGTACCGAGATTTGCATGTTGTTCGCTTACAACTGAACCATAATCTGAAATTTTAGCAATCATATGCTCATATTTTTCTCTAAGTTTTTCGTCAAAACTTGCAATATCCGATGAATCAAGGTTTGAATACTCATCTGAAAGCATATAGTTATATAATTCTTTAAATTCATGAAAAGATTCAAAAGTATCTTGATCATAAATATCAGGAGCAAGCAAATTTATATTAATCAAATTACCTACGCCTATTTGAAGTTCTATATCATGACCGCCGACCTCAGTATTGTTGCTGCCGGAAAATTCAGGAAACATTTCGTCAAAAAAACCATAATTGAAGTCTAAATTAACTGATACCCCATCTTCTTTACGGCATATAGTATATGAGTTATCAGTAACTTGTCTTCTCTCAATAGCATACACTTTATTGCCTTCTGCAAGCGCAACTCCATCAGTAGTTTGAAGAACATAATTTCCATTTTTCATTACTACCTCTACACCACCATTTGTAATTTGGTTAAGTTCAATTATAGCAGGCTTTCCAACCGCATTCATCTGTGCTGATGCATCTACTATAAGATTATTCACATATTCAAGCATTTTATCAAGCTTATCTTCTTCTGTTACTTTTTCATTATATATTTCCGGATTCAAAATATTTTCGCCTGTTGCTTCATCTTTTTTTATAACAGGAGTATTAGTTTTATATCCTGAAAATACATATCTTCCCATACATGTAGCATTAAGTTCATCTTCAAGCTGTGAAACATATGAATTAAACTCATTTAAAAGTTTTTTCCTATCGTTTACCTCATATGAATCCGTAGCGCCTAAAATACTATTGTCTCTCATCTTCTCCAAAATTGATGTAATATTATCCATTGCTGATTCTGTAACACTCATCCACGAATTAGCCTGGTTGCAATTTGTAATATATTGCTTTGTAGAAGATACAATAGACCTGTATCTAAGTGCACGGCTGGCAATAATAGGGTCTTCTGACGCCATTTGAATTTTCTTTCCAGTACCCATTTGCAAATACTTTTTATTTAAAGTATTCATATTTTTATTTATGCTTGAAAGCATATTATTTGACATAATTGTATTTGTAATACGCATAATTTTACCAACCCTCCTATTTTAAATTAAATTACACTCCCAAACCGTTTATAGTTGTATTATATATTTGGTCGATAGTATTAATCATTTTAGATGCTGCCTGATATAACTGCTGATATTTTACCAAAGCTGCTATTTCTTCATTAAGGTTTACCCCTGAAACTGAAATACGCTGATTATCTGTTGTTTGAGTAAGTTCAGTGTAAAAATCATCAAAATTTCCAGCTTGTTTTTTGTCTATTGCAAGTTCTGAAATAGTTCCGTTTATAAAATCAAATACATTTCCTTCTTTAAACAAACTATCGTTTTCCTTCATATTCAAAAAACCTAAGATAACATTGTTATTACTTTCCTCGTCTGGGTCATTCGAGTCCGAACATGCAAGAAGGCTTGGATTTTTTACTAAACTTGAGGATACTGAAAAGTTTGAGGCATTTATTTTATTATAATCAATATCAAGTCCTTCATACGTAGTATTTCTTTCGCCAAGATTATAAGTAAAGAAAAGTCCTCCCTTATTTCCGTTTTTATCATATCCATCAATGTGTCCTGTAACTGATTCTATTGGAGTATCATCAAAATATTTACCTTCATTTACAGCCTTTGCAACAGTTCTTACAAAAGTATTAAGCTTATTCATATAATATGGTATTCCTTTATATGAAAGAGAACCGTTAACACCTTCATTTCCGTCTCTTATATCAAGCATTCCTTTAAGTTCTCCAGACATATTAATAAGACTTAATTTATTTGATTCAGAACCCCAGCATATATCATAAAGTCCCTTTACGTCATCTTCATTAACTTTATCTTTTCTCTCAATACAAGTCAATTTATTAGAATCATACCTATCAACAAAGCTTTGCCCGTTTATAAGTATAGTCATTTTCTTTCCGCCGCTTTCAAGTTCTGTCTCCTTAACGTCTATATTTACAATTTTCGCAAGGTCATCTATAAGAACAGCTCTTTGGTCTCTTAAATCATTAGCATTGCTTCCGTCAATCTCATAAGAATCAATTTGTTTATTCAAACTTACAATTTGGTCTCCTATGGAATTTATCTGCTTAACAGTAGAGTAAATTTCTTCATTTATATCACTTTGCCTTTGCTCATAAGAAGCCGCATACGAATTAATATCAGCAGCTAACTTAGTTGCAATATCAATTACATTATTTCTATATGTACCTTCATCAGCGCTAAATGTCAAACCGCTCAAACTATCAAAAAAATCTGTCATAGTTTTTGTTATTCCTGAACCTGACATTTCATTAAATACAGTTTCAAGAAGTTCAAGCTGACTGTTTTTCACTGAATATTCTCCTTGTACAGATTCTTGATTCCAATATTTTTTATCTAAATAAAAATCTCTTGTCTGTCCTATGCCATAAACATTTGTACCTGTTCCATACATACCTACTCCGTTAGTACCCTCAAGCGGAACAGACGCTTTTTGCAATATATTTTGTCTTGAATATCCTCTTGTAGACATATTAGTTACGTTATGCATTGTTACAGACAAACCGTTTTTAGCTGCAAACAGACCTGATACAGCTACATTAAACTCAAAAAAAGAAGATTGCATATTTTACACACCTTTCTGTTTCATTATACAGCCATTCCATTTACAACCTTGTCGATAAGCGAATCAACTACATTTATAACCTTTGCGGCTGCCTGATACGCATACTGATATTTAAGCATATTTGAAAGTTCCTCATCAAGAGACACTCCTGAATAAGCTGCTCTCTTACTTTCAACATTCTGCGCCATTTCTGTATGTTCATCATAATAAAGTCCGGCTTCATCGACATCTATGGCAATATCGTCTATTATTCCCCTATAATAATTGTTAACAGACATATTATTAAGCCCCTCAATGCCTTCATCCCACTTTCCTATAACTTCAAGTATAGCCGTAGTATCGCCTATATCTCCAGATGCAGAAAGTGCAAGCTTATTATATCCATCAGACTTTAAAAGTTCCGGATTGACTTCTATATTATCAATAGTATAGCCTAAATTCTTATCTATTTTTGTAAATATCTCAACACCTGTTCCGCCTTTCAAGTCAAAAGTATCTCCTGACGAGAAAGAATCATTTAAAAGTTCTGCTATATTTCTTGTTAAATTATCAAACTGCCATTTAACAGAAGGAATAGTATACATACTAATATCATCATAATCCATTGTACTATCGGCAATAATATTGCCTCTTGAAACCATTATGCCTTTAAGTGCGCCTGAACATCTGTCCGAACCGCTTGTAAGATTTTGTTCTGACAAATCTCCAAATAAACTTATAGCTTTATCTCCTACTGCCATTATATCCTTGCCGTCTGAAAAAACCGGCTCTACAAAAGGATATTTAGCAGTAGTATATCTTAATCCCAAATTACTTCTTGCACCATTTACAAGAAGTTCTTTTCCTTCGCTTAATATATCAACTCTGTTATCTACTTCTTTTACATCAATCTTTAAATATGTGCTTAACTCATCAACAAGTAAATTTCTTTGGTCTCTGTAATCATTTGCCTTTGTTTTTCCATCGGCTTCATATTCTGTTATCTTATCATTTAAAGTATCAATATTTTTAACTATATCATTAATTTTATTTACATATGTTTTTACTTGTTCATTCAAATTAAGCTGATATTCAAACAAGCCTGAACTTATATCTTTCATTTTATTTAAAAAAGTGGAACATGTTTCAATAAAAGTTCCTCTTGTTTCAATACCTTCCGGATAAATTGTAAGTTCGTTAAGAGCTTCCCATACATCGCCTAAAACTTCTTGTGCAGCGTATGAACTTTCAAGTTCTCCTAATATATTTTCAACTTCCTGCCCGGTAGTATATTTTGCCGCATAATAACCGGCAGTACCGGACGTTGTTCTGTATTCAGCGTCAAAGAATCTATTCCTAAGCTGTCTTATTGAACTTATGTCCGCTCCTAACCCTGTTTGAAGCAGTCCTGTACCGCCTAAACCTAAATTTTTATATATAAATGTTTCTTGTACACTTGTTTGTCTTGTATAACCTTTTACATCGGAATTGGACATATTGTGTCCTGTAACCGACAGACCTGACTGCGCCGCCCTAAGACCGCTTACGGCAATACTCAGACTTGACATATTAGACATAAATTATCCTCCCTTATGTCAAAGCACATAATTACTGCTTAGCGTCAAAAAGCCTTTTATTATCCGACAAAATCTCATTTCCCATAGTGTCGTAATAACTCGGCTCATTTGACAATGTGCTTCTGACTAAATTCATAGAAAAATCTATCTGCTCAATAGCATATCCTATAAGTTTTTTATTTTTTTCATTCAAATCATTTATCTCCGAAAGAAGAGAGGTCATTTTTTCCTTAAGTCTTGTAACTTCTTCTTCTTCCGGCTGTCCTTTTATATACTCTATTATCTTTGTAATTGTTATGCCTTTCATCTCTTTATTAAGAACAAAAGCAATGTCACGAAACAACTCTTCTCTTTTTTTGTCCAGTTTCATAATCCGGCCTACCGTAATATTATCATCATCATTTAATTTATTAATTAAATCAATATTATTTTCTATAACGGCCCTTTTTTTTTCCTTTGTGGACTCAAGAAGAATTTCATACAAACTAATCTGTTCTTTCATAGTTTCTATAAGGTTTATAATTATTCCTGCCAAACAAAATCACCTGCTTCTGTTACATATGAGATATAATTTTATCAGCTATATCCTCAGCGCTTATATTATAAGTTCCGTTTTCAATACGTTCTTTTATGCTTTCAATCTTGTCCTCCCTTATATCAGCCGAACTTAAAGCTGATTTAAGCGCAACCTGAAACTCTTTTGCCTTATCCGATACTTTTAAATCATCTTTTTTAGAACCGCCTGTTGATTTCTTTCCTGAAACGGCCGGTTTGCTTCTATAAACATCATATACTCCTGACACTGATGAAATTTTCATAACTTACCACCTGCCTTTTCAAATGTTGGTATTCTAAGGAAACACTAATTTAACAAAATAAGCGTTTCTTTAAACTAAATTTTTTCATCATCTATATTATTTATCGTCAATATAAAAAAAAATATTATAGTTTTTTATTTATTTATAAAAAAATGTTTGACAAAATATTTTTATTTATATTTTTAATGCGAAGAAAGACATAAGCAGAAAGAGAATACTCTTTTTGCTCCTGAATTTATAAGTTCCTTTGTACAGCTTTTAACAGTACTTCCAGTTGTATAAATATCATCTATTAAAGCTATTGTTTTTCCATTTAAAAGATTATTTTTTTTGACTGAAAAAGCATCTTTTACATTTTCCTCTCTCTCTTTATATCCCAATTTACTCTGGGCTATTGTATCTTTTACTCTTATAAGAGTATTTTTAAGAATTGGAATACCTGAAATTTTTGATATTTCATATGCCATAATATAAGACTGATTAAAACCTCTTTTTCTTTGTTTTTTATAAAACATTGGAACAGCACATATATAATCAGCTTTAAGAGAGCGCATTAAAAACTCATCTGCCATTATCTTTCCAAGAGCCGACCCACACCACGGGTTATTATTAAACTTAAATTTGTGTATAACATGCCTCATCATCTCATTATAGTAAAACATAGTATAGATGTCTTCATCTTTTGAATATGGTACAACATCAATATTTTTTTTGCATTTATCACAAAAGCAGCTTTTATATGAAAAATTTAAAATTTCATCACATAAAACGCACTTATTTGGATAAATAAATTTAATAAAATCAAATAAAAACACTAATTGTCATCTCCCAAAAACTTACTAAACTCAATAATTCTTTCTTTCAGATAAGTATATCTGTTAATTTCCTTATTATTATCAACCATTTTATAAAGCGTCTCTGGTATTCCAACGATTACTGCAAGTTTTTTTGCCCTTGTTACCGCCGTATAAATAAGATTACGGCTCATAAGCATATAAGGACCTGAGTGTATTGGAATGACAACTGCTTTATATTCACTTCCCTGTGACTTGTGTATTGTAACGGCGTATGATAATTCTATTTCGTCAAGCTGACTGTAATCATATTTAACAATTTTCAAATCGTCAAACAAAACTTCTATATATTCTTCACGGTTGTTTATTCTTTTTATAATACCCTCGTCTCCGTTAAATACTCCTGTTCCCTCGTCTATAAGACAATTTTTTTGGTCGTATATTTTCCATACCATATTGTAATTATTTTTTATCTGCATAACTTTATCGCCCTCACGGAAAACAATATTTCTAAATTCCTTTTCTGCCTTGTTTTCAGCTTTTGGGTTCAAACATTCCTGAAGAGATGCATTAAGATTTATAACACCAATAGGAGACTTTCTCATAGGCGTTAATACTTGTATATCTTTAAACATATCACATTTCATATAATTAGGCAATCTTTTAGTTACAAGTTCTTTTATTGTATTTATAACGCCTTCCTGCTCGTAACGCTTCATAAAAAAAAAGTCACTGCCTTTTTCATTTAAAACAGGATACTCTCCGTTATTAATTCTATGAGCATTCATTATAATAGCACTTTTTGCAGCTTGTCTAAAAACTTCAGTAAGTCTTACAACTGTTACAATATTACTGTTTATTATATCTTTAAGCACATTTCCCGGGCCAACTGAAGGAAGCTGGTCAACATCTCCAGCGAGTATAAGTCTTGCCCCATGTGGAATTGCTTTTAAAAGGCTGTGCATAAGTAAAATATCTACCATAGATGTTTCATCAATTATTATTACATCGGCTTCTATTGGGTTGTCCTCATTTTTTTCAAACTTCTGCTTTTTACTGTCATCAGCCATATATGTTGTTCCTAAAAGACGATGTATTGTCTGAGCGTCTATTCCTGTGGCGTCAGTCATTCTTTTTGCAGCTCGTCCTGTTGGCGCTGCCAGCACAATTTCTAATCCCTCGTCTTTAAGCACCGCTATAATAGCATTAATAGTTGTTGTTTTTCCCGTTCCCGGTCCTCCTGTAATTACAAGAATACCGCTTTGAGATGCTTTCTTTACAGCAAGCTTTTGATTTTCTGCAAGAATAGTACCTGTTTCATTTTCAATTTCTTTTATACGTTTATCTATTCCGTATCTTTCCTCACTTTGAAACATAGATAATTCAGATATTTTTTTTGCGCAATAGCTTTCAGCGTAATAATAAAAATTTAAAAATACCATCAATTCATTATTTTCAGATTTCTCAACATATATTTGCTTTGTAATATTAAGTTCCATTACGGTATTTTCAATAATATCTTCCTCTATGGCAAGAAGTACAGCCGAATCCTTTTTAAGTCTTTCCATAGGCAAAAACACGTTTCCGTTAGCAGCCGCTTGATTAAGCACAAATTTAACTCCAGCTCTTATTCTATATACTGAATTTTTATCTATTCCAACCTTTTCAGCTATATTATCGGCAATTTTAAAACCTATTCCAAATACCTCGTCTGCAAGTGCATAAGGATTTGTTTCAACAATTTTAATTGTATTTTCTCTAAATTTTTTAAATATCTTTACAGCATATGTTGGTGTTATACCATATTGCTGCAAAAACATTATTGCTCTTCGCATTTCTTCTTGTTCAATAAATATAGCCGATATTCTTAACGCCTTTTGAGGACTTATACCTCTTATTGAAGATAGAAGTTCCGGTTTTTTTTCTATAATATAAAATGTTTCAGTTTTAAAACGCTCTACTATTTTTGAAGCAAGTTTTTCACCTATTCCCCGTATAACTCCAGACGCAAGATATTTTTCTATTCCATATTCTGTTTTAGGTACTGTTTTTTCATAAACTTGTACATTAAGCTGTTTCCCATAAGATGGATGAACAACATAGTTTCCTGTTATTCTTATGTTTTCCCCCTCATATAAATCGGCAATTGTTCCTACGCATATAAGTTCAGACTCATTTTCTGAATCCTCCTCATGTTTTGTATTTAAAGAAAATACTGTATATTCATTCTCTGGGTTTTTATATATAATAGAATCAACTATTCCTTCTTTTACAACTTGTTCTTCCATAATTTCACCTCTCAATTATTACATTTTATCATATTAGAATGTATATGAAAACTAAATATATAAGACTATTCGCATTTTTGCTTTGCAAAAATACCCATAATCGTCGGTTAAAATAATATAAAATTCAAATATGAATAAAAAATAATAATTATATATTAGAAATTGTGGATAACTTTATAAATTTAGGCAAACAAAAAGCGTCACAAATATTTGTTATTCATAGGTTTTCCACGTTTTCCACAAAAAATGTTAATAATATCTGATTTATATGTTAAAAACTTTCACATATAAAATGTGGATAAGTGGATAACTTTGTTAATAACTCAATATATCATTATAATAATTGTATTAATGATGTGGATAAATTATTCACATAAATTAACAAAATGATATAAAACAAAAATTATCTTTAAGTTATTTGATTTAAGCTGTTTTTATATTATTTTGTCTTTTTTTTAATATTATTTATAAAAAATACGTATATAATTTTATAATATTTTATAAAACATATATACATAGGAAGTTTTGCATATTGACAAAAACGACTTTTTAGGATTATTATAAGTCAAAGGTGTGAGCAAATTTGTGAAACAAATTTGCCTATATCAGACTTTTATTTAAAGTGTTTAAAAACGCTTTGTTATGTCTGATAAAATAATGGCGTAAAGGAGAATTAAAATGGCAAAAGACATCAGCGAAAAATTAGTTGCCGCTATTACATCAATGGATAAAGACTTCGCACAGTGGTATACCGATATAGTAAAAAAAGCAGATTTAATTGACTATTCAAGCGTCAGAGGCTGTATGGTACTTAGACCTTACGGCTACGCAATATGGGAACTTATACAAAAGCAGCTTGACGAACGCTTTAAAGCTTCGGGACATGAAAATGTTTATATGCCCTTATTTATACCCGAAAGCCTTCTTCAAAAAGAAAAAGACCATGTTGAGGGATTTGCCCCTGAAGTTGCTTGGGTAACACATGGAGGCAGTGAAAAACTTACTGAAAGGCTTTGCGTGCGACCTACTTCTGAAACTCTTTTTTGTGAGCATTATGCAAATATAGTACAGTCTTACAGAGACTTGCCAAAACTTTATAATCAATGGTGTTCAGTTGTTCGTTGGGAAAAAACAACAAGACCGTTTTTAAGAAGTCTTGAATTTTTATGGCAGGAGGGACACACTGCACACGCTACCGCTTTAGAGGCTCAGGAAGAAACAATAAATCAGCTTAACGAATATGCTGATTTTTGTGAAAAAGTACTTGCTATGCCTGTTATAAAGGGACGTAAAACCGAAAAAGAAAAATTTGCCGGAGCAGAAGAAACATATACTATTGAAAGTTTAATGCACGACGGAAAAGCTCTCCAATCTGGTACAAGTCATAATTTTGGAAATGGATTTGCAAAAGCCTTTAATATACAATATACTGACAAGGATAATAAACTTCAGTATGTACATCAGACATCATGGGGAGTATCAACAAGACTTATAGGCGGCATTATAATGGTACACAGCGACAACAATGGACTTGTACTTCCTCCTAAAGTTGCTCCTGTTCAAGTTATAATTATTCCTATAATGATGAAAAAAGAAGGCGTTTTGGAAAAATCAGAACAGCTTTATAAAAAACTTTCAAATACATTAAGAGTAAAGCTTGACAAAAGCGATAAATCTCCGGGATGGAAATACAGCGAATATGAGATGAAAGGAGTTCCCGTTCGTCTTGAGATAGGTCCTCGAGATATAGAGGCAAATCAAGCGGTACTTGTACGCCGTGATACAAGAGAAAAAATTATTGTAAGTCTTGATAATATTGAAAATGAAATACAAAACTTGCTTGATAAAATACAATTTGATTTATATAATAAAGCGTTAAATCATATGAATAATAAAACGGCAAAAGCCGAAACAATGGAAGAATTTGAAAAAATATTAAAAGACAATCAAGGTTTTATTAAAGCTATGTGGTGTGGAAATCAAGAATGTGAAGACATTGTAAAAGAAAAAACCGGAGCTACTTCAAGATGTATGCCTTTTGAACAGGAACACATTTCCGATAAATGCATATGCTGCGGAAAACCGGCTGAAAAAATGGTTATATGGGCAAAAGCATATTAATAAAACATTTTATTATACTAAAGTGTTTAGTATTAGTTTTTTAATACAAAGGGGAAATGTTCTTTATGAGAACAAATACACATAACAGAAAAATAGATGTGTATAGAAGAAATGATAACAGAAGAACAGACGCATATAATAGGCGAATAAACTCTAACAAAAAAAGAAAGAAAGTTTTAAGAAAAAGAAAAGCCATATTACGTATAATGTTTTTGTCTGTATTTTGTGTTGTTTTATTTTATTTTGGCAGAACCATCGCAAATTTAGATTTACTATCCAACAATACTGAAATAGGCAGCAATATACCAGCAAGTATTCAAATAAATACTAATAAAGCTAAAAAAATTATTAATACCAATAAGTCTGACAGCAGTACGTGGAATCTTATTCTTGTAAACAATGACCATCTTATTGATGAAGATTTTGAAGTTACATTAACAAACCTTAAAAACGGACATTCTGTTGATTCAAGAATATATGATGACCTTCAAAAAATGATGAATGACGCAAGAAAAAATGGGTTATCTCCTTTGATATGCTCATCATATCGTACGTATGAAAAACAATCCGAACTTTATAACGAAAAAGCAGATTATTACAGAGGTTTAGGATATTCTGAAGAAGAATCGCTTAAAAAAGCTGCTAATTGGGTTGCCGCTCCTGGAACAAGTGAACACCAGTTAGGTCTTGCAGTAGATATTGTAAGCTTAAATTATCAAATGCTAAATGATGACCAAGAAAACACAAAAGAACAAAAATGGCTTATGGAGCATTGTCATGAATATGGTTTTATACTGCGTTATCCAAAAGATAAAATTGATATTACACAAGTAGGATATGAGCCATGGCATTACCGTTATGTAGGATATGACGCCGCAAAAGAAATTACTGAAAAAGGTCTTTGCCTTGAAGAATATCTTGAACAGAAATAAAAAAGCCAATTTATTTTTAAAAAAAGTCTTATAAACCTATTAAAAAGGTAAATAAGACTTTTTTATTTAATAATATTTTTTTATTTAAAATACTCATTAATTGACTGAAGTACACTTATTACCAAAACTTTATATCTGCAGTTTCCATTTTCATATAACTTTTTAATTTGCTTTTTCATTTCATTGTCAATTATATTATTTTTTATTAAATTTGAATACATGCCATTTAATTTATTTCTAAACTCTTTATTACTTTCATACCAATAATCATATGGATTCATTCCAATGTTAAGCTTAGAAATGTTTTTTACTTTTCTTTCTAAATCTCTTTTATATTTTCTAAACTTAATCATAAAATCAGAATCATTAATTTTATTTCCTGTCTTTTCCCATATAAACTCAGCGGCATCAGGATATTTACTTAATATCCACTTTTTATATATGTTATGATTATACCTATATTTTAAAGGTATTTTTAAACAATAATCCAAAAAATCAATATCTAAAAAAGGAGAAGAATATGAACCATCTTCAAAATATTTGCATTGAGTACCTAATGTTAAATTAGCAACTCTCTCATATAAAAGATATAACTCATCATTTTTATATTCCTTTTCAGGCGAAACCAACGCCACTTTACTATTAGCGCCAATAAGTTTATTAGACTTCTTTCTATGTTCCCATTTAGATGCTATAATTGCATCTCCTATCAAACCGCCATGCAAAAGTCCAAATTCTGACATATCAAGCAGTTTCATAATAGAACTTCCATGAATTGAGCCGCTTACATCAATAAGCCCAAATGTATTTTTAACAACAGTTGGTATATCAGATATAAAAGACGCATCATCTAATGTTTTTATAAAATGAGCCATATTTAAAGCTGACGCAATCTGACAGGCTACTTTTATATCATCTCCCTGGCTTTGTCCAAAAGTTATAGCCGTAATATTTTCATATCCCATATCTTTAGCAACCCATATATTCATTCTTGAATCCAAACCGCCGCTTAAAGCCGCTAAATGATTATATCCATACTCTTTATCTTTATCATATTCCAATTTAACTGCATGGCGGAATTTAGAGTCAATCTCATTAATAATTTTATCTTCTGAATGTGTTATATATTTTGTATTTTCAAAAGAATAATATTTATCTACTAATTCAATTTTCCCGTTTTTAATTTTTATAAAACTTCCGGCTTTAAGTTTTTTTACTTCAGATATTATAGTTTTATCTCTGTAAATCCAGCCATATGAAAGCATGCTTTTTACTGCATCAATATCTAAATTGTATTTATATCCGTCTTTCATATTTTTCAATGTTTCCGTAATCCAGTTAAAATCAGAAGACACTATAAATTTTCCATCTTCGCAGTAATAAAATATTTTTCTATCTCCTAAATGATTTGTGTAAAACGTCCATGTATCATTATTAGAGTCATAATATGCCCCTTGGAAACTTCCTCTAAAATCATTAAAATAAAATTCATTTTGAGCTCTCATTTTTATTAAAGCTGATTCCCAATCACTGCATAAATATTTTGAAATTAATTCACTTTTATTTAAAACAACACCCTCTATAATAAATACATTATTGTCTAACTCTTTAAAAACTTTGTCATCAAGAAACTTTTTGCTTGTATTTGATTTTATTACATATTTATCATTCTCAACAGACCTTTTTACACATTTATATTGATTATTAACCTCAAAGCTTATAGACGTGTCAAAATTGCTAACATAAAAACCTGACATAATTTACTCCTTTTTACCTTTCTCACTTAATATTAACCTGTTTTTATATATTAATATTTTTAAAAGTTTAATAATTAAGAATATTTCAACGGTAAAAAGTAATTTGCTTTGAGTAATATTTTAAACGTAAAATAAAAAATTAACTGCTTAAAAAAGTCTTATAAACCTATAAAAAAGCAAATAAGACTTTTTTTATCTAATAATATTATTATTTAAAATATTCGTTAATTGACTGAAGTACGCTTATTACAGAAACTTTATATCTGCAGTTTCCATTTTCATACAACTGCTTAATTTGCTTTTTCATTTCATTGTCAATTTCTTTGTTTTTTATCAAATTTGAATACATACCATTTAGTTTATTTCTAAACTCTTTATTGCTTTCATACCAATAATCATACGGATGCATGCCGATATTAATTTCAGGAACGTTATTTAATTTTCTTTCTAAATTTCTTTTTAATTTTCTCATTTTAATTGCAAAATCAGAATCATTAATTTTATTTCCTGTCTTTTCCCATACAAAATCAGCCGCTTTAGGATATTTGCTTAATATCCATTTTTTATATATTCTATAATTATATCTGTATTTTAAAGGTATTTTTAAACAATAGTTTAAAAAGTCAATATCCACAAAAGGAGAAGAATATGAGCCGTCTTCAAAACGGCTGCATTGAGATGCCAAAACTAAATTAGCCACATTCTCATAAAAAAGATATAATTCATCGTTTTTATATTCTTTTTCAGGTGGAACTAATGCCACTTTATTTCTTGTTCCAATAAGTTTATTAGACTTTTTTCTATGTTCCCATTTAGACGTTAAAACCGTATCTCCTATTAAACCTCCATGCAAAAGTCCAAAACCAGACATATTAAGCAGTTTCATAATAGAGTTTCCATGAATTGAGCCGCTTGCCTCAATAAGTCCAAATGTATTTTTAACCGAAGTTGGTATATCTGATATAAAAGATGCATCGTCTAATGTTTTTATTAAATGAGAAATATTTAAAGCCGACGCAATCTGACAGGCTACCTTTATATCGTCTCCCTGGCTTTGTCCAAAAGTTATAGCCGTAATGTCTTTATATCCCATATCTTTAGCAACCCATATGCTCATTCTTGAATCCAAACCGCCGCTTAAAGTCGCTAAATGATTATATCCGTACTCTTTATCTTTATCATATTCCAATTTAACTGCATGGCGGAATTTAGAATCAATCTCATTAATAATCTTATCTTCCGAGTGGGTAACATATTTAGTATTTTCAAAAGAATAATATTTATCTATTAATTCTATGTTTCCGTTTTTAATTTTTATAAAACTTCCGGGTTTAAGTTTTTTTACTTCAGATACTATGGTTTTATCTCTGTAAATCCAACCATATGAAAGCATACTTTTTACCGCGTCAATATCTAAATTGTATTTATACCCCCCCCTATTCATATTTCTTAATGCCTTTGTAATCCAGTTAAAATCAGAAGAGACTATAAATTTTCCATCTTCGCAGTAATAAAACACCTTTCTATCACCTAAATGATTTGTATAAAACGTCCATGTATCATCATTATAATCGTAATATGCCCCTTGGAAACTTCCTCTAAAATCATTAAAATAAAATTCATTTTGGGCTCTCATTTTTATTAAAGCTGATTCCCAGTCACTGCATGAATATTTTGAAATTAATTCACTTTTATTTAAAACAACGCCCTCTATAATAAATACATTATTGTCTAACTCTTTAAAAACTTTATCATCAAGAAACTTTTTGCTTGTATTTGATTTTATTACGTATTTATCATTTTTAACAGATCTTCTCACACATTTGTATTGGTTATTAACATCAAAATTTATAGGTGTGTCAAAATTGCTAACAAAAAAACCTGACATAATTTACTCCTTTATAAAATAATAAATATTATTTCAAAATATAACTATAACAATTCATTTAATGAAATTATCTGCGAAGACAATTTATCCTCAAGTTCCGATAATATCTCATCAAAAGCAAATACAGCGGTAACTACTGTTACATCCACTTCCGGCAAATCTTCATCTGGTGATTTTATATCAATATCTAAATATTTTCCTCCCGAATTTTTATCAATAGCATATAACACTTTTATGTTTGTATCTTTTAATTCGTCATACAATCTTTTTCCCAATTCGCCCATTCCGTATATAGCTACGCTTTTATAACCATAATCTAAAAAATATTCCTCCAGACTTTCCCCTTTTTGTTTCATTGAAAGCCATTTATTTAAAATATCATAATAACTTTTAAGTCTCTTTGTATTTTGGTCAATGCTTTTATTTTTGCTTTTTTTATTTTTCTTTTCTACAATCTCTACAATGCCTCCTCCTAAAATCATTCCAGCTAAACCGGCAATTCCTAAACCCATTTTTTTCATTTCATCTTAACCCCTTTTTAATTTATTAAAAAACACCAATTAATCATTATTTTTTATAATTGATTATATCATCATACATTTACTAATACAAGCCAATTTTATATTTAATATAATAGTTAAGACAAAATGTCAGCTTAAAAACTTATCACAGGCTATTGCCGCCTGACGTCCCTCATTAATTGCCCATACTACAAGGCTTTGCCCTCTCCTCATATCTCCGGCGGCAAAAACGCCTTTTATATTTGTTTCATACTTTCCATATTCGGTTTTTACATTGCCTCTTAAATCAGTATCAAGCGAAAGTTGTTTTATAATCGTATCTTCAGGTCCTGTAAATCCCATGGCAATAAGAAGCAGACCGCAGTCACGCACTTTTTCTGTTCCTAAAACAGGTGTATAAATAAATTTTCCGTCTTTATTTTCCCATTTTACATTTACTGTATGAACCTTTGATATATTCCCCATTTCATCACCTTCAAGCTTTGTAACTGTTGTAAGGTATTCACGGGGGTCATGTCCGAAAACTTCTGCTGCCTCCTCTTGCCCATAATCTGTTCTTTTAATTTTAGGCCATGTTGGCCATGGATTGTCTGTATTTCTATTTTTTGGAGGTTCTGGCATTATCTCAAGCTGAACAACGCTTTTAGCTCCATGGCGTATACTTGTAGCAACACAGTCAGTACCTGTATCTCCGCCGCCTATTATAATTACATCTTTGTCTTTTGCAGAAATATAATTCCTATCAGACAAACCCGAATCAAGCAAACTTTTAGTGCTTGACTTTAAAAAATCAACAGCAAAATAAATACCTTTAAGGTTTCTGCCCTCAACATTTAAGTCACGTGGATTTGTAGCACCGCAGCAAAGAACAATGGCGTCATATTCGTTTATAACTTTTGATATAGGATAATTTTTTCCTACATCAGCATCTGTTATAAATTCTATGCCTTCTCTTTCCAAAAGTTTAATTCTTCTTAAAACAACCTTTTTATCAAGTTTCATATTAGGTATACCATACATAAGAAGTCCGCCTAACCGGTCGCTTCTCTCAAATACCGTAACCTTATGCCCCATTTGGTTAAGAGTATCGGCACATGCAAGCCCTGACGGGCCTGAGCCGATAACGGCAACTCTTTTTGATGTTTGTTTTTTAGGCATACGAGGTTTAACAAGACCTTCCTCAAACATTTTATCTATTATATGAACTTCAATATTTTTAACCGTAACAGGCTGTTCATTCATACCAAGCGTACATGAACCTTCGCATAAAGCCGGGCAAACTCTCCCCGTAAACTCCGGAAAATTATTTGTTTTAATAAGTCTTTCATAAGCTTGTTTATATTTTCCCCTATAAATAAGGTCGTTAAATTCCGGTATAAGGTTGCCTAAAGGGCAGCCGCCTGTTTCAACACTTCCTATATGACAAAACGGAGCAGCACAGTTCATACAGCGAGCGCCTTGTTTCATAAGTTCATCTGTATCAAAATGAGTATGAAACTCCTCAAAATCCTTAATTCTATCAAGCGGTTTTCTGTCCGTAGGCAATTTTCTCTCAAATTCCATAAATCCCGTAGGCTTACCCATTTACAGCACTCCTTTCATTGTATGAGGTTTAGTTTTGCTTACTGCCGAAAATGCCTCCATATAAGCCTCCTCCATAGAAAGCCCCTTTGCCCGGCATTTGTTTATTTCAGTTATTACCTCTTTATAAGCTATTGGTATAACCATTACAAATTTATTAAACTCCGTATCCCAGTTTTCAAGTATAAACCCGGCTCTTTTACTTTTTGTGTATTTATAATGTTTATCAATCATTGTTTTTAATTCTTCAGCATATTCGCCTGTTGGTTTTTCGGTAAGAACAAGCTGCGAATTTAGCTTACTTTCAAAACTTCCGTCAAAATCGTATACATAAGCAACTCCTCCCGACATTCCGGCGGCAAAGTTTCTTCCTGTACTTCCCAATATAACGGCTCTCCCGCCTGTCATATATTCAAGACCATGTTCTCCTATTCCTTCTACTACGGCTTTTACACCGCTGTTTCTTACAAGAAATCTTTCTCCGGCTATACCATTTATATATGCCTCTCCAAATACAGCCCCATAAAACGCTACATTTCCTATTATAACATTTTCTTCAGCGGCATAAGACACATTTTTAGGAGGAACAGCAATTATTTTGCCGCCTGAAAGACCTTTTCCAATATAATCATTAGCATCTCCCTCAAGCCTTAATGTAACACCTTTTGCCAAAAATGCGCCAAAACTTTGTCCGGCCGAACCTTTAAAAGTCAAATTAATCGTATCATCATTAAGCCCGTCAATTCCATATTTTTTAGAAATATCTGAAGAAAGTATAGTTCCAACTACACGGTTAATATTTGTAACAGCCATAGATGCACTTACTTTTCTTCCATTTTCAAGTGCTGGTGCACAAAGTCTTAAAAGTGCGTTTATATCAAGTGTTTTTTCAAGGTGATGATTTTGCTTTACATTAAAATATCTTTCATTATCATTTGAACAGATTTTAGGCTGATAAAGAAGTCCTGTTAAATCAACATCTTTAGCCTTCCAATTATCAACCTTTTTAGGCATAAGCTTTTCAACATGTCCTATCATTTCATTTACAGTTCTTACTCCTATTTTTGACATCCATTCTCTTAAATCCATAGCTATAAAGCGCATAAAGTTCTCAACATATTCCGGTTTTCCGGCAAATTTCTTTCTAAGTTCTGGATTTTGAGTAGCTATTCCAACAGGACATGTATCAAGATTACATACTCTCATCATTACACAGCCCATAGCTATTAAAGGCCCTGTTGCAAAACCAAATTCCTCTGCTCCCAAAAGAGCCGCTATGGCAACGTCACGGCCTGTCAAAAGTTTTCCGTCTGTTTCAATTACAACACGATTTCTCATATTGTTCATTATAAGCGCCTGATGTGTTTCAGCTACACCCAGTTCCCATGGAAGTCCGGCATGTCTTACACTTGTACGAGGTGCTGCTCCTGTTCCCCCATCATATCCGCTTATTAATATAACATCTGCCAAACCTTTTGCCACTCCTACGGCAATTGTGCCTACTCCTGCCTCTGAAACAAGTTTTACGCTTATTCTTGCATTTCTGTTAGCATTTTTTAAATCATGTATAAGCTGAGCTAAATCCTCAATAGAATATATATCATGATGAGGAGGAGGTGATATAAGACTTACTCCGGGAGTTGAATTTCTTGATTTTGCTATCCACGGATAAACTTTTTTACCCGGAAGATGTCCTCCTTCTCCGGGTTTAGCCCCTTGAGCCATTTTTATTTGTATTTCAACAGCATTTTGCAAATAATGAATAGTAACCCCAAATCTTCCTGACGCTACTTGTTTAATAGCTGAACAGCGTGAGTCTCCATTTTCGTCTTTTACAAACCTTTCCGGTTCTTCTCCGCCTTCTCCACTATTTGATTTTCCTCCGAGACGATTCATAGCTATTGCCATACATTCGTGGGCTTCTTTACTTATTGAGCCATAACTCATAGCTCCTGTTTTAAATCTTTTAACAATACTTCTTACAGGTTCAACCTCATCAACATTTATAGGCTTATCAACAGTTCTTATATCTAAAAGCCCTCTTATATTGCAAAGCTTTTCATTTTCCTGATTAATTGTTTTTGTAAATTCCTTATAAATTTTATAATCGCCTGTACGTACGGCTTTTTGCAAAAGAAATATACTTTCAGGATTAAATAAATGATATTCTCCATCCCGTCTCCATTTATAATCCCCGCCGCTCTCAAGTGCATCATCGCCTGTAACCAAATCAAAAGCTTTTTCATGTCTTATTCTCGTTTCCATGTCTATATGCTTTATATTTATTCCTCCGATTCTTGTTACAGTACCTGTAAAAAACTTATCAACAACATCTTCGCTTATTCCAAGTGCCTCAAAAATTTGAGCTCCTTGATAGCTTTGCATTGTGGAAATGCCCATTTTAGACATAATTTTTACAATTCCTTTTGTAACTGCTTTTATATACCTGTCACAAGCTTCCTTTGGTTTATAGTTTATATAATCATTATTATACATATCTTCAAGAGTTTCATAAACAAGATAAGGATTTACAGCATTTACGCCATATCCAACAAGTACGGCAAAATGGTGTACTTCCCGTGGCTCTCCTGTTTCAAGTATAATGCTTACTTTCATTCTTGTTCCTTTTCTTATTAAGTGATGATGAAGTCCAGCAGAAGCCAAAAGCGCCGGAATAGCATATTTATTTTTATCTACACCTTTATCAGAAAGTATAATAATATTGCAGCCGTTTTCAACAGCCATATCAGCCGCATTAAATATATCACATACGGCATGGCTTAATCCCTTTTTCTCCTTTGCGTTATAAAGCATAGGAATAGTTACTGCCTTAAAGCCCTCCATATCTATACATCTTATTTTATCAAGTTCCTCATTTGTAAGTATAGGTGTTTTACATTGTATTCTTCTGCAGTTTATACTGTCTCTTTTAAGCATGTTTGCCTCAGGGCCTAAATAAGTAATTGAACTTGTTACAATTTGTTCTCTTATAGCATCTATCGGAGGATTTGTAACTTGTGCAAAAAGCTGTTTAAAATAATTATATAAAAGCTGAGGCTTATCTGTAAGAGCTGCTATTGGAGTATCAGTACCCATAGCCGATATTGGGTCTTCTCCTGTTTCAATTATTTCTCTAAGGGTCATTGAAACATCTTCCCATGTATATCCAAAAGCTTTTTGTTTTGTTAAAAGAGAAATATTATCCTCAAAATTATTTTCACGATTTGCAAATATATTTTCAATAGTTATAAGTTTTTTTATCATAAGTTCCGCAAAAGGCTGCTTTAAAGTCTCTTGTTTTATGCTTTTAACAAGACTGTTCCAATCTTTTTTAGCGTCTTTACTTGTTTTTATTTTATCAATTGTAAGAAGGTTTTCATCAAGCCATTTTTTATAAGGATATTTTTTAATAATTTCCGATTTTATTTCACTATCGTCAATTATTAAGCCTTTTTTCGTATCAATCAAAAGCATTTTTCCGGGCATAAGTCTGTCTTTTTTTACTACTTTCTCATTTGGTATATTTATAACTCCGGTTTCTGAAGAAAGTATTATCATATCATCATCAGTTATAACATATCTTGCCGGTCTCAAACCGTTTCTATCAAGAGTTGCACCTACCTGTACGCCATCTGTAAACGCTATTGCTGCCGGACCGTCCCATGCTTCTGAATTACAGCTGTTATAACGGTAAAAAGCCTTTTTGTCTTCCTGCATTGAAACATCGTTTTCCCACGGTTCAGGTATTGACATCATTACAGCTTCGGGAAGCGAAAAACCCGAAAGAGAGAGCATATTTAAAAAGTTATCAAGCATTGCCGAATCGCTTCCATCTTCATTTACAACAGGGTAAATCTTTTCCATATCGTCTCCAAAAACGTCTGTCTCAAACATTTTTTCACGGGCTTTAAGCCAATTTACATTTCCTCTTATAGTATTAATCTCTCCATTATGTATAATATACCTGTTTGGATGAGCTCTTTCCCAACTCGGAAATGTATTTGTTGAAAAACGTGAATGTACAAGAGCAAGAGAAGTCGTCATATCTAAATCCATTAAATCAAGATAAAATTTTCCTACCTGTTCTGGCGTAAGCATGCCTTTATAAACAATTGTTCTTGATGAAAGTGAAGAAAAATAAAAATATGGGTCTTTTTCGTCTCCGTTTCTTATTTCCTTTTCAGCACGTTTTAATATAATAAATAATTTTCTCTCAAAATCAATATTAGTTTTCTGCTTATCTGATTTTTCAATAAAAACCTGTACAATTCTTGGCATAGCGTCTTTAGCGCTTTTACCTATGCAGCCGGCGTATGTTGGAACTTCTCTCATTCCTAAATATTTAAGTCCTTCTTGTATAATAATATTTTCAAGCTTTTTAAGGCTTTTTTGCCTTGTCTCTAAATCCGGAGATAAAAAAAGCATTCCAACTCCGTATTCTCCTTCTTCCGGAAGATTTATATCCTCATTTACGCAAACCTTTTTTAAAAATTTATGAGGTATTTGTATAAGTATGCCTGCTCCGTCACCTGTATCCGGCTCACTTCCAACGCCCCCTCTATGCGTAAGATTTTTTAATATTTCAATAGCATTATTAATAACATCATGGCTTTTTGCTCCTTTTATATTTGCTATTACGCCTATACCGCATGCGTCATGTTCAAACATTGGGTCATAAAGCCCTTGCTTTTTAGGAAAACCCTGTAAAGACATATAATCAGCCCTTCCTTAATTAATATTTTTGAATTTCTTTAAACTTTATCCTTCAAATCTTAAAAAATAAAAAAAGACGTCTGAAGTTTAAAAAACATAGATATGCCCTATATTTACTAAACTTCAGACGCCTTTGCCTTATTAACAATAATACTATAAAAAATTAAAAAGTGCAAGACATTTTACAAAAAAAGTCTTAAACTTCCAAAGCTTTTTCCAGTCTGTCAATATATTGAAAAGGGAAAAGTTTTAAAAGCTGTCTGTATTGTGTCTGTGTCAAACCAGTAGTATAGGCATATAATTCTATTTTTTCATCAACATTAGCATTTTCAAATTTTTCTTTAAACTTATTAAACTCATTCAGTTCCACTTTTTTTACCTCCGTAATTTTTTTTGAATACTTCCGACAATCCCATAATCAAAAGAAATACGCCAAAAATCCTTTTAAGCATGTCAGGTTTTATTCCCACCGCTATAAATGCACCTATAAAAGCGCCTGCAAATCCAAAAATAACAATTTTCCATAAAACTGTTTTCTCTATATTCTTATTTTTCACATGAGTAATAAGAGCAGTTATGGCTGTTGGTATAAAATATATAAGATTTATATTTTGAGCCTCATGCTGAGAATAATGAAAAAATATACTTAAAGCCGGTATTAATATAGTACCGCCTCCTATTCCCATACCACTTATTATACCCGATAAAAAACCAATAATACATAACCATATCATAAAATCATCCTCACAGCAGCCGCAATCATAAACATTCCAAATATTTTATGAAGCCATTTTGCCGGTACTTTTTTTAAAAGTCTTGCGCCTACAAAACCGCCGATAACACCGCCTAAAGATACAGAAATAATATCAGACCAGCTAACAGCGTAATTTCTTGAATATATAAGCATGCTTAGTATAGACAAAGGCAGTATTATAGCTATTGCAGTAGCGTGAGCTTTATGTGCACCAACTCCCAAAAAACGCTCCATACACGGAACTACAACAGTTCCTCCTCCTGAGCCAAAAAGACCGTTTGCAAGCCCTGTAATAAATCCTACAACAGCCGAAATGCAAAAATTTTTTTTCAACAGCAATTCATCCTTCCTTATATAAACCTAATTGATTTATATTTAAAGCGTATCTGAAAACTAAAATATATATAGTTTTCAAATACGCTCTAAAAATAATTTGCGTCAAAAAAAAATTTTTATTCATTATTTATATATTCATCACAATATTTTGTAAACATACATTTATCACATTTAGGACTTCTTGCCGTACATATTTTGCGTCCATGCGCTATAAGCTGAGTATTATACCTTATCCAATGTTCCTTTGGAATTATTTTCATAAGTTCAAACTCAATTTTTACAGGGTCATCGCTTTTTGTAAAACCTATCTTTTTTGATATTCTTTTAACATGTGTATCTACAACTATACTTGGAAGATTAAATATATGACTTCTTACAACATTAGCTGTTTTTCGTCCAACTCCCGGCAAAGTTGTAAGTTCATCTATATCGCTTGGCATATTTCCTTCGTATTTTTCTATAAGCATAGAACATGCTGATTTAATATTTTTAGCTTTATTTCTAAAAAAACCTGTCGTTTTTACATCTTCTTCAAGCTCATGTATATCGGCATTTGCAAAATCTTTTAAAGATTTATACTTTTTAAATAAATCTTTCGTTACAATATTAACTCTGTCATCTGTACATTGAGCGCTTAAAATAGTAGCTATTAAAAGCTGCCACGAATTTTCATGTACAAGATAGCACTTTGTATCCGTAGGATAATATTCATCAAACAATTCAAGTACTTTAATAACCTTTTCGTCTGTATTCATTTCATATCCTCCTTGCAATTACCGACGCAATATCGTTCTCATCATGTTCTGTTGATATAATTTCTTTAGCCGACTGTCTTGAATAAATTCCTTTTAATTTTCCGTTGTACATAAACATACCAGTCAAATTGCTGTAAAGTTTAAATTCATCTCCTTTTTTAAAATCAATATTATATGAACGATATGGCATAACAAATTCCTGTAATATGTATTTATTTTTAATACACCTTTTTAATATTGTTTCCCATTCATTTTGGTTATAGTGCATTCCAGCAAAAACTCCTCTTGCTCCATATGAATCTTCAGGCTTTATAATCCACTTGTCTTTTTCATTTAAAACATTATTTTTTACAATCTCATTTTCCGTAAGACTTACCGTTTTTGGTATATGCTCATGTATATATTTAATTTCTTCTTTTGTTAAAAATTTGTAAGTCAATTCATTATTAAGTATATAAAAAAGTATCTTATTATGTATTATATGAGTTCTAAAACCGCCTATCATACAAAATGCACCATCATAAGCCGCCTCTACAAAATCTTTTACCTCATCTATATTTTCCATTATATCTGTTGTTACTGCTCTCCTGTAAACAGCGTCTACTTTCTTTTTTGATTTAGTAAAAAGCTGCCTTTCACTTTTATTATATACAAAATCTCTTATCTCACATACTTCACAATCATAGCCGGCATTTTCAAAACTTTTTCTAAACTGTTCAAATTCCTCTGCCGAACATCCTTTTTCAAGAAAATCGGTTATAACAATAAAAGGTTTTTCCTTTTTAAACTTATATGTGTTATATATATTTATAAATTCATCAACCCACGAATTAAAAAGCTCAAAACTTGATAAATCATATTTTTCCCGCATTTTATTATATGCCGGAGCAAATTTAAGTGCGTTATTAAGCTCTCTGTCCTCATTCATTGAACTGCACCCATCTGCATTAAATTCACAATACTTAAAATTTAAATTTTCCTCATTCAAAAAAATATCTATTCTTATTATAGGTAAAAGGCTTTCATATCCTGTTTCTGAAAGTATGAGCCTTTCAAGATTTTTATCAAACATAAAAAGTTTTCTGTAATTTTCATCATCAATATAGTTTCTTACAACTTTTAAAAGTATATTGTACATTGTTCTTGATGCTTTTTCAAGATAATTTAAAGTATCCGAATCAAATATTTTAGGCATATAAAGAGAATATATAGGTTTTCCTTTATATTTTGCTGTTGAATTATTTATATAATCAATTACTTTAAATGCTCCGTTTTTATTTTCATCAAAATTTTCTTCAATGAATTTTTTATATAAATTATTTATTTCAAACATATTCATTTTTTTAATTCCATCTCCTTTAATTTTGATAAATAAAGTAACTTATCAGTTATTTCTTTTATTCTTATATCTTTAAAATAAGAATTATACCCATTTTCCCTTATCTCTTTTCTTATTTTATTAACATCTGACATACCTATTTCATAATAATCAAATAAATCATTAAGCTTGTCACATTTCAAAAACAGCCCTTTTATAAACTCACAATATTTAAAAACCGATTCTAAAGGCATACTGTCGGCATATCTTATTTCAATATAGTTTTTTAGTCTTACATTAGGAAAAACCATTGATAAAAAATGCTCAATATCCTCATTATTCACCTCAGTATTTTTATATATGTATGACGCCGGTTTATCGGTTTTTACAAACTCCCCATTTTTCAAATAAAATATAAGAGGAGTATTATATACAAATTCAGCGTAGCCTGAAAAAGTCATTTCCCCGTTTTTCAGATATTTTAATATATCAACCCTTTCATTGTCTACATTTTCCCATATAAGCCCTCTTAAATAATGTTTTTTATATTTTTCAAGCTCAAATATATCTGAATTATCAGTAAGTAAACCTACAAAAGGTTCAAGCCTGTAAGCTGCCTTATATTTTGCTGAAAAATCAGACTCACTAAAATAATCAATTGATATTTGCGTTGACGCTGTTCCTCTCATCATATTTATGCCCATATTTCCTGACTTTTTAAAATACATATCCATATACTCATATCTTTTCTTAGGTATAAGGGGCATATTTTCTGCTTTATCTTTTTTCATATAACCATATGTAACAAGCTTGTAATTTAAACTTTTAAGAACCGGCTCTATAATATCTGTAAATAATTTATATATAAATTTTATTTGTTTTATACTGCTTTTTTTTGCTATACTGACTTCAATCTGTCCTGCCGGTTCAAGAGTAACTGTAAAATCATTTCTGACAAGTCCTATAATGTGATTTTCAGAATAAATCACATTATCAAAACTATCTTTTATTTGATTTAAAATATATTCAATTCCTTTCTCTTCATAAAATGAAATTCTTTTTTCATACATATTAACAATAAAATGCTCTAATTCAAGCCCTATATAAAATTCAGAATCTTGTTTTTTTATTCCTTTTACAAAATAATCCTCTATCTTTTTAAGATTTATTTCATAATAGTCATACATTAATTCACTTCCCAGCCTTTTTAATATTTTATAAAATACATCAAAAAATCATAAAAAATAAAATAAACCTATATTTTGTTTATTTTATTTTTCATAACTTTTTATATAAACTTACATTTATTAAAACAAGGCATGATTTTCAATATGAAAATCATACCTTTTCATTTACACAATAACCGGCTGAATTTGAATACCCTCAAGAGCCTTTTCTATTGAAGGAACTATTAAATCAAATTTAGCGACCATACTTCGTGGCTTTTTAATACAGTCATCCTGCCCAAAAGGAACAAAATAAATATTTTTCTTATTAAAAAGTCCTCCTATATTTTCAAAATTGCTTCCTAAAGCATCGTTTGTAGCAAGCGCAATTAAAAGAGGTTTATTATTTCTTAAATGCGCTTTACATGCCATAAGCACTGGTGTATCTGTAATGCCATGATTAAGCTTAGCTAATGTGTTTCCTGTACATGGAGCTGCTATCATTATATCAAGCTTATTTTGAGGCCCTATTGGTTCTGCATCTTCTATTGTACGTATTACATTTTTTCCTGTTATATCCTCAAGCTCTTTAATAAAATACTCAGCCGTTCCAAAGCGTGTGTTTGTAGAGGCTGCATTATATGACATAATAGGAGTCAAATTCATACCCATATCCTTTAAAAGCTTTATTTGTTCTATAATATTTTTAAATGTGCAGAATGAACCACACATACATATGCCAACATTTAAACCTTGTAAGTCCATTATCACACCTCCTGTTTATACATAATATGTATAAACAGGGCGGTGAGTTACTCTTTATTTGAAAACAATATTAAACAATATTTACTATATATTTGTCAGTATCCATTGAAAGGTCAATAAATTCCCCATCTTTTTTAACAATAGGTCTTCCCATATTGCTTTTATTTATAAACATAACCTCAGCTATTGAATTATCATTTAAAGCAACCCAGCTTCCTACATAAGTATATGCTATATTTTGAAGAAATATAAAAAGATATTCCATATCTAAAAGACCAAAACTTTGTCTTTCAAATTCCTCTATTACTTTAAACGGACAATATTTGTCTCTATATACTCTGCTTGATGTCATTGCTTCATATACATCGCATATAGCTACAATTTTAGCATACCTGCCTATATCATTTCCTTTTAATTTATTAGGATAACCTGTTCCGTTTACTTTTTCATGGTGCATAAGTACAGCTTTCTTTACCTCATCCGGAATATTCATATTCTTTACTAAATCATATCCATAAATAGTATGTTTTTGTACTGTTTCAAATTCCTCGTCAGTAAGTTTTCCTTTTTTATTTAATATTTCAGAATCAATTTTTATTTTGCCAACGTCATGCAAAAGTCCTGCTATGGTAATCCATTTTAATTCCTCATCATTAACTCCTATCCATTTAGCAAAAAGATTACACATAAGAGAAACATTTATGCTATGCTTATATGTATGGTCATTGCTTTCTCTTAAATAACCAAAATATGTTAAAAGGTCACTTTTACAGTTTATAAGATTTATTACTTCGTTTGTAACAGAGTAAAGATATTCATTTGCAAGCTGCTTTCCATCACCTATAATAGAAAGAACTTCTTTTGTTTTTTCAAGACTGTCATTATACCTTCTCTCAAAACTTTTAAATTCTGCTTTTTCAGTTATTGGCTCCATTTGAGCTTCAACCGTATGTGCCTTATCAGTAAAGCATAAAGCGTCATCTTCTATTGAATCTTTAAAAATATATACATGCTTTATGTCATTTTCGGTAAGTTTTGTATAATTTACCTTATTAAGCATTGTATTTTTTGCAAGAATGACAACGCCTTTTTTAGTTGAAATATCTTTTGCAAGTATCATATTAGGCTTTAATTCCTTAACGCTTATCCTAAGCATATTTTGTTCCATAAATAAATACCTCCTAAAAATCTAAAACATCATTAATACAGCAGATAAATATATCTGCTGTATATTAATAAAAATTAATAATTATAAAATAATTTTGTATTTCTTTAATTAAATATAAAAAATATATAGAAATTATTCTTATTTCATTGTATCATATATTTAATACATTTAGGAGATGATTTTTATGAAAAATGAAAATTTTTTTAAAAAAAATTCAAAATACATTGTAATAAGCGTTCATATAATAGCAATAATATTGATTTCATCTTTCTTAAACAAATTTTTAATAGACTTTAAACCCTTTGAAATACTTTCAAAAGCAATAATAATATTAAAACCTTTTATTTATGGTTTTATTATAGCTTATATTATAAATCCTGCAATGAACTATATTGAATGCGGCATTTTAGGGCGTATTTCATTTTTAAATAATCATAGTCGTTTAAAAAGATTTTCATCTATTATTATTACATATGTAATAGCGATAGGATTTATTTTTTGCATATCATGGTTTATTATTCCTGAAATGGTCAAGAATATTAAAAACATATTTTTATTTATGAATAATATGGACAGATTATATATTGAAAATTTTCTTAATGAAAATGTATTTAAAAATGAATGTTATCAATATATTTCAAAGGACTTATCGTATATAATAATGAAATTTATTGATAAAAACGTATCAGTTATAGCTGAAACATTTATGGTTACAAATAGCAGTTCTGCCCCTGTATTTAATAAAATAATAATCTCTACAATGGGCTTTGCATCAAAAATAATAAATCTTATTTTAGGTTTTGTAATAGCATTTTATATGCTTAACGACAAAGAAAAATTCACTTCAAAAGTCTTAAAAACAATATATGTTTTTTTAGGAGATGATTTAACAAATAAAATAGTTAAAATAGTTAAAAAATCAAACAACATATTTGAACGTTTTTTTCTTGGAAAAATTATTGACTCAATAATTGTAGGAATAATATTTTTTATAGGAGTAAGTATATTTGACGTACCATATGCTATACTTTTAAGCGTAATAGTTGGTATAACTAATGTTATACCTTACTTTGGACCTTTTATAGGAGGAATACCTGTTGTTTTAATTACAATGTTTACAGACCCTGTAATGGCACTTTGGCTTGCTGTTTTTTTATTTTTACTTCAGCAGTTCGACGGAATTATACTTGGTCCGAAAATATTAGGAGACTCAATAGGTGTAAAACCTATAAGCGTCATTTTTGCAATAACCGTAGGCGGAGCTTTATTTGGTGTTGCCGGAATGTTTTTCGGGCTTCCGGTATTTGCCGTAATTACAACAGCATACAATACATTTATTGAAGAAAGATATAAAAAAGCACGTAAAGAATCAAACAAAAAGGAGGAAGATAAAAATTGAACAGTCCACAAAACTCAAATAGATTTATGTTTTTTCTTATATTAATAAATATATTTATTCCCCTTTTTATATCTATTATTTTTTTAGCGCTTTTTCCTAATGCCGTTGAAAATGCAAATTATTTGCTTATTATACTTATTATGTCATCATTTTGTACTACTATTTTACCATTAATGATTTATTCTGTTTTTACAAGACAAAGTATTTTTGAATTGATACCTTTAAAAAAACTATCATTTAGAAATATATCTTATATTGTTCTTTTAACATTTTTACTTCAGCCTGTCGGAATGTTCGTATCAGCGCTTACCGGAATATTTTTTAACAATGATGCCGCTGATGCCTTGCAAATACTTTCAAAAGCCTCAATATGGCAAATGTTAATTTCAGCAGCTTTAGTTCCTGCTGTTTGTGAAGAACTTATATTCAGAGGAGTACTCCTTACAGGATACAAACAAAACAGCCGTTTTGCCGGAGCTTTTATAACAGCTTTATTTTTCGCTATAATGCATTTAAATCCTCATCAATTTTTTTACGCATTTATATTAGGATTTGTATTTACATATTTTGTATACTATACAAAATCCATTTTTGCGTCTATGCTTGCTCATTTTATAATAAATGGAACATCTGTATTTACAATATATATTTTAAAAATTTATTCAAATATAGAAACTCAAGCTAATGCGTTATCGGAAATGAGTTTAAAACAACAATTACAGCAAATAGGAATAATAGGAATTTATGCATTTTTTTGCTCTATATTGTTTTATATTGTTTTTAAAAGTTTTAAACATTACAACGAACAAAGAAAACTTAAATTTATGATACCAATAAACCGCTCTGCTCCTGTAAAAACTCCTAAAATTATTACCCCCTGCTTTATAGCCATAATAATAGTTTACATTTTATATATGTCTGTAAATTATATAATATTTCCAATTATAAAAAAATATATATGAACTTACATTAAATTCTATTTTCATTTTTTACAATAAATAATATTATAAAAAGGTTGGTAAATTTTACTAACCTTTTTTATTTTTTAAATTATTATTTTAATACTAATAGTTATTATATTTACTTAAATCACTATATATAATTATATTTAAAACTTTAAGCATAATATTTATAAATTATTATGAAAATCTATTGACATTTTTCGCCATAAGTGATACTATTTATTTATAAACTTACATTTGTTTATAATTGGATTGATAGCTATTACATCCCTTTATATATTGACTTTTAAGTTATGTCTTTATAATTTAACTGTTTATTATATTTATAGTTTGTCTTAAAATTAATTTTTTAAACAATCTATATAAATAGGGGGGTTTTTATGAAAAATTTTAAATTTATATCTTTGTTTTTAACCTTATTTTTAACTCTTAACACTATTCCTATTTTTGCTAATTCTAATTCTAACTTGTCGGCTGCATGGAGATGTACTGAAACTTACAGTACAAGTGATAAAGTAGGTTTATTAGACGTTTATACTCCGCTTTCGTCGGTATTAGCATCCAGTGACGGATATTCCATGAGAGAATCTGACTTTGAACTTCATGCCGGAGATGTACTTGAAGTTTCTGCATGTGTTGAATTAATTAACAACGATTATATACGTGAAGGTGATTCAGCCGACCATTTTGTAACAATATATTGCGGAGATACTGTTCTTGGTGAATTAATTATGCCTATTTACGGCAATTCTCACGATAATAAATATGACTCTATAACCGTTACTATACCTAAAGAAGCTATTTCATCTTCTGGTGGAAATTACCTTAAAATTAGATATGGTATAGGAACTTCATATTTTACCTGCATATATACAGAAGATATATATGTAAACGGACAATATTTAGAAAATTCTCCTTTGCCTTTATCTGCTGCATGGAAATGTGTTGAGTCTTATGCTACAAGTGACGATGATTTAGATCCTCCTGACAGAGAAATTAGTATTTATGATGATGTTTACTCTAAACAAGGAGCTGGCATAGACGGTTTTACTAACAGAGCATCTGATTTTGAACTTCATGCCGGAGACGTAATTGAAATTTCCGCATATGCTGGTTTTGATTATGGTGAGCCTATATCTGAATACAATTCAGCCGACCATCGTGTAGATGTATACTGTGGCGATACCAATCTTGGCGGATTGTTTTTGCCTGTTTACAGTGACTTAGAGACAAAAAGAGACTCTGAAAAAATAGTAGTAACTAAAAATGATATTTCAGTTTCCGGCAATAACAATCTTAGAATTGAATATACGATAGGAAACTTCTACCATACTTATGTATGTATAGACGATATATACATAAATGGAGAACATTTATACTGATAATATTTATACTTAACTTATTTTTTTCCATATTTTAGGCACCTATTATAACTATTTTTATTCAATTTTATAAAGAGGGGGGTTCTTTTATGAAAAATTTTAAATTCTCAGTTCTATTTTTAACTTTATTATTTACTTTAAGCACTGTAACAGCTTTCGCTGGTTCTAACTCTGACTTATATGCTACATGGAGATGTGTTGAGTCTTATGCTACAAGCGATGATTATTATGCCCCTAATGAAAAAATTGACATTTATGATTATATTTACTCAAAACAAGGGGCTGGTATGGACGGTTTTAGCAACAGAGCATCTGACTTTGAACTTCATGCCGGAGACGTAATTGAAGTTTACGCATATGCTGGTTTTGATTATTACGGTGATCCTATATCTGAATCTAATTCAGCCGACCATTATATAGATATATATTGTGGTGATACATATCTTGGCGGATTATTTATACCTGTTTACAGTGACTTAAAAGAAAACAAAGATTACACAAAAATAGTAGTAACCAAAAATGATATTTCAGTTTCTGGCAACAACAATCTTAGACTTGAATATCAAATTGGAAACTTCTATTATACTTATGCAGTTGTAGACAATATAAAAATAAACGGACAATATTTACAATCAAGATAAATAATACATTATATTAATATTTACCTTATTTTTTCCATATTTTAGGCGTCTATTATAACTATGTAACTGTTTTTATTCAATTTTATAAAGAGGGGGGTTCTTTTATGAAAAATTTTAAATTCTCAGTTCTATTTTTAACTTTATTATTTACTTTAAGCACTGTAACAGCTTTCGCTGGTTCTAACTCTAACTTATATGCTACATGGAGATGTGTTGAGTCTTATGCTACAAGCGATGATGATTATGCCCCTGATGATGATGTTGATGTTTACGAAGGTGTTTACTCAAAGCAAGGGGCTGGTATAGACGGTTTTAGCAACAGAGCATCTGACTTTGAACTTCATGCCGGAGACGTAATTGAAGTTTACGCATATGCTGGTTTTGATTATTACGGTGATCCTATATCTGAATCTAATTCAGCCGACCATTATATAGATATATATTGTGGTGATACATATCTTGACGGATTGTTTATGCCTGTTTACAGTGACTTGGAACAACACTCAGATTACACAAAAATAGTAGTGACCAAAAATGATATTTCAGCTTCTGGCAACAACAATCTTAGACTTGAATATCGAATTGGAAACTTTTATTATACTTATGCACGTATACTCAATATATACATAAACGGACAATATTTAGATATAAGATAAATAATACATTGTATTAATACTTAACTTATTTTTCCATATTTTAGGCGCCTATTATAACTATGTAACTGTTTTTATTCAATTTTATAAAGAGGGGGGTTCTTTTATGAAAAATTTTAAATTCTCAGTTCTATTTTTAACTTTATTATTTACTTTAAGCACTGTAACAGCTTTCGCTGGTTCTAACTCTAACTTATATGCCTCTTGGTGGTGTACTGAATCTTCTTGTACAAGTGACAGTGATTTAGACCCTAATGAAGAAATATCTATTTATGACGATGTTGCTTCAGTAAAAGGATATTCTTCGGATGGTTATTCTACCAGAGAATCCAATTTTGAGCTCCATGCCGGAGATGTAATTGAAATTTCTGTATGTTCAGGTACTTATGTTGGAGAAACTATATCAAAATATAATTCAGCCGACCATTATGTAGATGTATACTGTGGTGATACTTGCATTGGCAACTTATTTACACCTCTTTACAACAATTCAAAACAAAAAAGAGACTCTATAGAAATAGTAGTTACAGAAAACGATCTTTCAGCTTCAGGTAATAATAACCTTATAATCAAATATCAAATTGGAAATTTTTATAATACTTATACGTGTGTAGACAGTATATACATAAACGGACAATATTTATACTCAAATGTTTAATATTACATAATACAGTTTAACACTATATTTCTCTAAAAAATAAAAACCTCTTATGTAAATTTAACTTTGCACAAGAGGTTTTTATTTTATAACTTACTTTATTTTTTTTCGTTATTTTTACTGTTCTTTTCATCTTTTTTAGGGGATTTACTTTTAAATTTTTTATTAAGATATTTATCTACCTCATCCATGCATTCAAAGAAAGAATTTTTATTTTCTTTTTTATCCTTATCTTTTTCTTTACATTTACTTTTATTTTCGCATTTTTTCTTAGGCTTATAAAATAATTGACAAACTTTATTTAAAAGCCTTCTTTTAATTATAAAAAACACCCTCTTTATTATAAATTGCCTCAAGTCTAAAAATAGGCATTTTCTTTTGCGTAAACTTAACCTCATATTCAGTCATAACATTTGATTGTTCAAAACTGCTGTTATGCAAATCAAGACAGATATTTCTCATTTTATAAAGCGGATGTGCTTCAAATTCATTAAGTGAGAATTCAAATAATATTCTATTATCTGTTTTTAAAAAAATCTCACCTTTATCGTCAAAAAGCCCCGCATAAAGATTCAAAAAATTTTTATGCGTAAGTCTTCTTTTAGCCCACTTATTTTTATTTGGCCATGGGTCACAAAAATTTATGTAAATTCTGTCTATTTCTCCTTTGTTAAAAAAGTCGCTTAAATTTTTAACATCAGCCATTATAAATTTCAAATTATCTTCTGTCTCATTTTCCCTTGATTTTTTAAGAGCCGATGCAAGCACCATTTTTTGCCTTTCAACAGCAATATAATTAACATTTTTATTAATATTGCTCATATTTGTTATAAAACGTCCTTTTCCGCATCCAATTTCAATGTGTATAGGATTAAAATTTCCAAAAAGGCTTTTCCAATTCCCCTTATTTTTTTCAGGTGCAGAAATCCACCTTTTATTTGTATTAAATTCCTCATCTGCCCATGGCTTTTTCCTAATTCTCATAGGTTTAAACTCCTTTTAATAAAACTCTAAAATCCAATAACCGTAATCTCCTTCTTCCGGTCTTTTATCTTCGCAGCACTTAAATTGTTTAAATCCCTGTATCATAGCTTCTGTTACCTTATTTTGATTATATACTCCCGGAACTGCAAGGTAATATGAACTATATGGCATTTTTCTGTTTCCTAAAATTAAATGTTTGTATTTCCTATATGCGTTATTTATAAACGGGCTATTTACAAGTCTCCATGTATTTGAAGGTATTAACGCTAACTCGTCATCTGAAATACGCACCCAATCAATAACACCGTTTTGAAACTGAAAAGGATTCATTTTTATATTTTTTTCAAAAACATTATCAATAAAGCTTTTATTTTCCATAGAGCAGCTTACAAAATCAATATGAGGTGAAGTATCAGCAATATTCTCTTTGTTATCTTTATGTTCTGCCTCAAAATCCATATTTTTTTCTGATTCCTTATTATTTACAGTTTCCTTTGATAATTCTTCCTCAACATGTTCGTCTTTTATTTGAGTATCTTCTGTTTTATTTATATCGTCTTCTATTAATTTTTCTTTACTTACTTCTTCCGCCAAATTTTCTTTATACAGTTCTTTCTCTTTTATTTCATCTGACAAATCATTTTCATTTAAAGCATTATCATCTAATTTATTATTTATTTTTTCTTCATTTATAGTCTCATTTGACAAATTTTCCAAAGGTTCTTTTTCTATATCTTTTTTATCAATTTCAATTTTTTCGCTGTCATCGCCCAAAGATGCTGCGGCTATATTTTTGTTTGCATTTTTATTGATTTTGCTTTTTATTCCTTCGTTAATAAAACGCCTGATTCCTCCTGCCTGTTCTATACTCTCGTCAATATATCCTTCAAGTACAGAATAAACACCGTTGTTTCCGTTTACGGCAACGGCTGCCGCTTTAAAATCCTCAATAGCAAAACCGCTGTCAAACATATTATCGGGATTAAATTCTCTTTTAAATTCTCCTCGTCCATTTGCGGAGACTCCAGCATTCCCGATAAATACACATTTAACAGAGCCGCTTTTTATGAAAAAGGCAAATACATAATAAATAACTTCCGGAAAAAGGTCTTGCATATAAGCGCTAAAACGTCCTCTCGACTGTTTTATTTCAGCTATACAGCGTCCCATTGCCGTTCGTGATTTAATAGTATATGAAGCGTCGGATTGTTTAAGCGTCACAAACATACGATGGTAATTACGTGAAAACCCCATCTTTACCTACCTCCACATTAAAGCTTTAGGAAATGTTGATTAAAGGTCAAGACTATGAGAATTTTTGTTATACAAAAATTCTCGTAACCGACAGGCAAAACATTCGCCTTTATATTCAATAAGAACTTAAAATCCCACTGAATATAAGAGTAAGTACCCTATTAAAACAGCGATTGACTTCCTTCATCGGTTAAATAAAAAAATTAATCGTATTTCCTTTATACAATTTATGCTTTAAAGCGGAAATTTATAACATTTGTTATAATACTAAACATCTTTTAATTTTTATCTATATTTTTAATTATATTTAGTATAGGTAATATTAAAGTTCATTTTTATTATTCAAAAACAAAATCAATCAATATTGGCTTAAAGCGTCACTTAAAATTGCAAAATCCTCAATTTTAAGTTTTTCACCTCTTATACTTTCTTCAAAACCTAAATTATTTAAAATTTTAATTATATCACTTTTTGACAAATTAAATTCGCCGCTGTTATAAATACAATTTAAAAGTGTTTTTCGTCTTTGTGAAAATGCTATTTTAATAATTTTAAACAAAAGTTTTTCATCATCAACAAAAACCGATGGATTTTCTTTAACTGTAAGTCTTATAACGGCTGAATCAACCGAAGGTCTTGGAATAAAACAATTCATAGGAACATTTGCCGCCAAATAAACGTCACAATAATACTGGACTATAAGACTTAAAGAACCATAATCTTTTGTTGAAGTATCAGCTTTCATTCTATAAGCGACTTCTTTTTGTATCATAACAGTTATACTTTTAACAGGTACTCTGTTTTCAAGCATACCCATTATAATAGGAGTTGTAATATAATATGGGAGATTCGCCACAACCTTTATATTTTTTTCTTTATAGTTTTCAGCTATCTCATTTATATCCATTTTAAGAATATCATTATTAATTATATCAATATTATTATATTCCGATAAAGTATCTTCAAGCACTGGTATAAGTGTCTTATCAATTTCAACAGCTATAACTTTAAAAGCCCGTTTAGCCAATTCACATGTTAATGTTCCTATACCTGGTCCTATTTCAATTACAACATCATTTTCATCAATATCCGCCGCTTCTACAATTTTGTTAAGAACGTGCTCATCTATCAAAAAATTTTGTCCAAAATTTTTTTTAAAATTAAATTCATACTTTTTTATTATTTCCTTTGTTTTTACCGCAAGGGATATATTATTAATAAAATCTCCTCATTTCAAAATATAATCAAAAATACTCGTAACCGATGTAATAAATGGGATTAAAATCCCACTTACTCTGTTGGTTAAAAAGCGCCGATTCACTAAATTTTTAAAATTTACATGAAAAATCAACGCTTTTTTTATAAATTACTTTATATTTTTAAGAAAGTTGCTGTTTCATAATATCTAAAGCTGCATTTACAGCATATTCTGCTTTTTCTGGATTTTTACCTCCGGCCTGAGCCATTGCCGGACGCCCGCCTCCGCCTCCGCCGGCAGCTGATGCTGCTGCTTTTACAATTAAACCGCAATTAATTCCCTTTTTAACGGCGTCATCTGTCGCCATTGCCGCAAAATTAACTTTTCCATCAGAAACAGACGCAAGCATAACAACTCCGTTTCCTATCTTTTCTTTAATATCGTCACACATTGAACGAAGTCCATTCATATCAGTACCATCAACTAAAGCTGAAATAGCCTTTACACCATTTATTTCAATACTGTGGTTAATAATATCATTAGCTTTTGAAGATGACATTTTACTCTTTATACTTTCAAGTTCCTTTGATAATTTCTTGTTTTCATCTATAACTGATTTAAGCTTTGAAATTATATTTTTTGAACCTGCCTTTAAAAGCGCTCCTATTTCATTAATTACATATTCGCCTTCATCATAAAAATTTATTACGTTTCTTCCTGTCAACGCCTCTATTCGGCGAACTCCGGCAGCTACTCCGCTTTCAGACAATATTTTAAAACAGCCTGCCTGAGATGTATTCTCAAGATGAGTACCGCCGCATAACTCAATTGAATAATCTCCTATACTTACAACCCTTACAACAGAAGAATACTTTTCTCCAAAAAGTGCCGTTGCTCCTTTTTTCTTAGCGTCTTCAATAGGCATTTCTTCAATATTTACATTAATTGAGTCAAATATTTTCTCATTTACAATACTTTCAATCTTTTTTAAATCCTCATGGCTTACAGCCTCAAAATGAGTAAAATCAAAACGAAGTCTTGAAGGAGAAACAAAAGAACCGGCTTGTTCAACATGACTTCCCAAAACGTCTCTTAAAGCCTTTTGAAGCAAATGTGTAGTCGTATGATTTCTACATGTAGCCATTCTTTTATATTTATCCACTTCAAGCTTTATTGTATCGTTTACATTTATTTTGCCTTCTTTTACAATAAGCGTGTGTACAAACTTATTTCCTCCATATTTTATACAGTCTGTAATTTCTCCTTTTGCCGTACCTGCTGAAAAATAGCCTTTATCTCCTGTTTGTCCTCCCATTTCAGCATAAAATACAGTTTTATCAAAAACAGCGTAAACTGTATCTCCTGTTTCTGCGCTTTGTACAATTTTATCATTTCTAATCATAGACAAAAGTTTTGAATCAATTACGAGATTATCATAACCTAAAAACTCACTTTTCATATCAACGGGAAATAAATTAAATATATTAGCTGCCTGCCCTCCGGTATAATCTGTTGTTTCCCTTGCATTTCTTGCCCTTTGTTTTTGTCTTTCCATTTCTTTATGAAATTCTTCTTCGTCCATTATAAGACCTTCGTCATCAAGTATCTCTTTCATAAGTTCAAAAGGAAATCCATAAGTATCATATAACTTAAATGAATCTTTTCCATTAAGCATATTGCTGCCTTTGTTTTCTTTTAAACTTTTTATTTTGCTTTGAAGTATTTCCATACCTTGGTCAAGAGTTTGATAAAAACGCTCTTCTTCAACTGTCAGTATTTTATAAATATAATCTTTCTTTTCCTCAAGTTCAGGATAAGCATCCTTTGAATTTGCAATAACAACTCCGCATAATTCTGAAAGAAAACGGCCTTTAATTCCTAAAAGGCGTCCATGTCTTGCTGCACGTCTTAAAAGTCTTCTTAAAACGTAACCTCTCCCCTCATTTGAAGGCAAAATACCATCGGCAGTCATAAATGTAACCGAACGTATATGGTCTGTTATAACTCTTATTGAAACATCGGTTTTATAATCAGAATTATACTGTTTTCCTGAAATACGGCATACTTCGTCACGAATTGCCTTTACAGTATCAACATCAAATATAGAATCAACATTTTGCATTACAGCGGCTATTCTTTCAAGTCCCATTCCCGTGTCAATATTTTTTTGTTTAAGTTCATCATAAGTCCCGTCTTCTTTAGCGTCAAATTGAGTAAAAACAAGATTCCATATTTCCATATATCTGTCACAATCACAGCCCACTGTACAATTTGGAGAATTACAGCCGTATTTTTCTCCTTTATCGTAATAAATTTCAGAACATGGACCACATGGGCCTGTTCCATGTTCCCAGAAATTATCTTCTTTTCCCATTTTAAATATTTTTTCTGCCGGTATTTTTACTTCTTTATTCCATATATCAAAAGCCTCGTCATCATCTTTATATACGGAAACATAAAGTCTTTCCTCCGGAATTTCAAGAACTTTTGTAAAAAACTCCCATGCCCACGGAATAGCCTCTCTTTTAAAATAATCTCCAAATGAGAAATTTCCAAGCATTTCAAAAAAAGTTCCGTGACGTGCTGTCTTTCCAACATTTTCTATATCACCGGTACGTATACACTTTTGACAAGTCGTAACCCTTTTTTTAGGAGGTGTCTGCATACCTGTAAAATAAGGCTTTAAAGGTGCCATGCCTGAGTTTATAAGCAGAAGGCTTTTATCGTTGTGAGGTATAAGCGGAAAACTGTTAAGTCTTAAATGCTGCTTGTTTTCAAAAAAGGATAAATATTTTTCCCTTATTTCATTAAGACCCAAAAACTGCATAATTTTAATCATTCCTTTCATTTATCTATATAGAAACGCTGATTTAGTATATACTGAACCTCCTACTACTAAAGCAGCGGGGTTCTCGTTCCACACTCTCTTGAATGTTTTTCCACGAGCAATCCCCGTAGTTCCTACGGTTCTTACATATATTGTTTAAACTGTCAGCATTCTTAATCCCTCTTTAAGAATATTAATACTCGCATTTGTATCTCTGTCTAATTTAGTACCACAATTCTCACATATCCATTCTCTAATGGTTTCGTCTTTCTTTCCACTTCCGATGTCCACAGCAATTACATATTTGTGAATTTGGATAATATCTATCAATAACAGATCAACAGAAGATTGAAGTACTGTATTATCTACTTCTTTAAGCCATGTATAAGTTTTCTTCAATTCTGTTATAAATTTTATATTTTCAAATCTATTAAAGAATTTAGATTTATAATCATTAAAACAATAGCCTTGCTGCTGCATTTCTTTAACAAGCTGCCACATGTCTTCTTGTTTCTTTTGTTCTGCACGACAAAAATTATATACAAATCTACAACAGCCAAAAGTTTTGTTGATTAATTCTTTTTGTGCTTTATTAGGATAAATTCTATATTTATATGCTCTATATATTTCTTTCACTATATTTCACCTTACTTTACTTTATTTTTTGACCTTGAATATATTGTCTAATTTGACTTTCTGTATTTTCAGAAACAGTGGCTATAAAATAACTAGGTGACCATAAGTGTTTTCCCCACAATTTAGATTTTAATTTATCTTTGTACTGTTTCATTAATAATCTAGCTGATACTCCCTTTAATGCTTTTATCATATTAGGTATGTAGTGTTGAGGAGAACAATCTATCAGTAAATGTACAT
>CAMTZM010000016.1 GCA_947086655.1 uncultured Eubacteriaceae bacterium | reverse complement strand
AAATAGAGTGACATAAAGTGTCTTTTAATGTCTTTTAGTGTCATTTATTATTTTTAATACAATATATATAGAAAAAATAATTAAAAAATATTAATTTTTTATAAAAAAAGGAAATAAAATAAAAGATTTTTTACTGCAAACTTTTTTTGACGTTAATTATATAGTGTGTTATACTGAAACAGGTTTATAAAAACGCTGATTAACTCAGAATATATTTTGATTATGAGGTAATATTATGCTTGGATATATAATAGGGAAACTTGTATATAAATCAGACGGACATATAATTGTTGATAACAATGGTATAGGTTTTAATATACAAATAGGAACATCCAATATAGAAAAAATAGGGGCTTTAGGAACAGAAGTTAAAGTATATACATATATGAGTGTTGTTAAAGATAAAGAAAGAGAAAGAATGGGCTTATTTGGTTTTTGTGATATGGAAGAACTTGAGATGTTTAAAAAGCTTATAAGCGTATCAGGAGTAGGCCCAAAAAGTGCTATTTCTTTATTATCGACTCTTGATGTAAAAAGTCTTTGTTCGGCTATAATTTCTGAAGATATTAAAAAAATTTCAAGTGGAAATGGAATAGGGAAAAGGACAGCGCAGAGAATAATATTAGAATTAAAGGACAAAATCGACATAATTGTTCCTACTGAAAATGTTAAAGAATATGATAATGTTTCAAAAGATGCGGCTGAGGCTTTAATAGCGCTCGGCTTTTTAAAGAGTGAAGTATTAAAGGCAATTTCAGCAGTTGACAATGGAACTTTGACAACGGAAGAAATTATTAAAAGGTCGTTAAAGTTATTATCAGGCAGGTGAGAAAAATAAAAAATAGAATTATAACAACAGATTTTAATGATGAAGATTCGATTTTTGAACCAAAGTTGCGTCCTGACAGTTTTGATGGATATATTGGACAAGAAAAGGTAAAAAGTAATCTTAAAATATATATAGAAGCGGCTAAACAAAGGGGCGATGTTCTTGACCACGTTCTTTTGTACGGACCGCCCGGACTTGGAAAAACAACTCTTTCAAATATTATAGCTAAAGAGATGAATTCTAAAATTAAAATAACGTCAGGACCGGCTATTGAACGTCCGGGAGATATGGCTGCAATACTTAATGGTTTAAATGAAGGTGATATTCTTTTTATAGATGAGATACATAGATTAAATCGCCTTACAGAAGAAGTTTTATATCCGGCTATGGAGGATTTTGTTATTGACATTGTTATAGGAAAAGGAGCAGCGGCAAAAAGCATAAGGATAGATTTGCCTAAATTCACACTTGTAGGGGCTACAACAAGAGCCGGATTGCTTACTGCCCCTTTAAGAGATAGATTTGGTGTTATAAACAGGCTTGAACTTTATAGTTATGATGAACTTAAAAAAATAATAAAGCGTTCGGCAGAAGTACTTTGTATTGATATAGACGACAAAGGGGCAGAGGAAATAGCTAAAAGGGCAAGAGGAACTCCACGTATAGCAAATAGGCTTCTTAAAAGAGTAAGAGATTTTGCTCAAGTAAAATATGATGGAAATATAACAGGGGATGTTGCCTCTGAAAGTCTTGATATACTTGAGATTGATAAAATGGGACTTGATTTAACAGACAGAAAATTGATTATGGGAATGATTGAGAAATTTGGAGGAGGTCCTGTTGGAATTGATACAATGGCCGTATCAATAGGAGAGGAATCAGACACTATTGAAGATGTTTACGAGCCTTATTTAATACAGCTTGGTTTTATTAAAAGAACTCCACGAGGGAGAGTAGTAACGAAACTTGGTTATAAACATTTTGGTATTGTTGGAATGGAGGAATTTATAGATGATTAAACTTCCTATAAATGAGTTTATATTTGAAGTAAAGGAAGAAATTTTAAGTTATGAGGAGCTGGGAGAGAAAAAAGCTGATGAATGGGAAAAAAATTTTATAAAATGGCTTGAAGATGAAAATATAAAAAAGAAATATGTAAAGGGAAACGGTGAAAAGAAGTTTTATGAAATAAAAGATGAAAGTGTTATTTTTGAGATTGCAGATGAATATTATGATTCGGTTTTACAGAAAAAAGAAGATCTGTATTGGAGCAAGTTTCAATAATAATTTATTTTGTTTTTTATTTAACCGACGGTTATGAGTATTTTTGCAAAGCAAAAATGCGAATAGTCTTTGACGCTCATAATTTTACAATTATTTATTGTAAATAATGATTTTAGTATGTTATAATAAAAAAACGGCATATATTTTATACATAAAAAGTATAAGCGGAAATTTAAAAATATTCGGAGGTGCTTTTATTAATGTTTGATTTGAATGAACTTAAAGATATTGACAGCGAGATAATGGATTGTATTGAGCAGGAACTTAATAGGCAAAGAAACAATATTGAACTTATAGCAAGTGAAAATTTTGTTTCAAAGGCTGTAATGGCGGCTATGGGTTCTCCTCTTACAAATAAATATGCTGAAGGTTATCCGGGAAAGCGTTACTATGGCGGCTGTGAAAAAGTTGATATAGCTGAAAATTTTGCTATTGAAAGAGTAAAAAAACTTTTTGGAGCAGAACATGCAAATGTACAGCCTCATTCAGGTGCACAAGCTAATATGGCTGTATTTTTTTCTGTTTTAAATCCGGGTGATACCGTTATGGGTATGAATCTTGCTCACGGAGGACATTTAACACATGGAAGTCCTGTAAATATGTCAGGAAAACATTATAATATAGTTTCTTATGGTGTAAAAGAAGATGGTTATATAGATTATGATGCTGTAAGAGATATTGCAATTGAAAAAAAGCCAAAACTTATAATTGCCGGAGCAAGCGCTTATCCTCGTATAATTGATTTTAAGAAATTTAGTGATATTGCTAAAGAAGCAGGAGCATATTTAATGGTTGATATGGCGCATATAGCTGGACTTGTTGCTGCCGGACTGCATCCTAATCCAGTTGAATACGCTGATTTTGTAACTTCAACAACACATAAAACTTTAAGAGGACCAAGAGGCGGACTTATTTTATGTAAAGAAGAATATGCAAAAATTATTGATAAAGCAGTATTTCCGGGAATACAAGGCGGACCTCTTATGCATGTAATAGCTGCTAAAGCAGTATGTTTTAAAGAAGCGCTTGATAATTCATTTAAAGTTTATGCAAAACAGGTTGTTGATAACGCTAAAGAACTTGCTAAAGGGCTTATGAATAATGGATTTAATCTTGTTTCAGGAGGAACTGACAATCATCTTATGCTTGTAGACCTTCAGAATATGGATATAACTGGAAAAGAAGCTGAAAAAAGACTTGACGAAGTAGGAATAACATGTAATAAAAACGCTGTTCCATTTGACCCTCAAAAGCCTTTTGTAACAAGTGGAGTAAGACTTGGTACGCCGGCTGTAACAACAAGGGGAATGAAAAAAGAGGACATGCTTGAAATAGCCGAAATTATTTCAATGACTATTAAAAATTTTGATTCTTCAAAAGAGGAAGCAAGAAACAGAGTAAGTAAACTTGTTTCAAAGTATCCTTTATATTAGTTTAACCGGCGGAGTAAGTCAACCGCTTTTTTAAGGGATTACTTACTCTTATATTCAGTGGGATTTTAAGCTCTCACTGAATATAAAGGCGAATGTTTTGGTTACTCGAATTTTTGTTTAATAAAAATTCGAGTAATTTTTTTATTTAATATCAACAGCAGTGGTGACAGTGATGTTCATGCTCGTGTTTATGTTCATGGCCATGGCATTGGCATGTTTCATTTTCGCAAGTATTTTTGTTTGTGTTTTTTTTGTGTAAAAAATTCACTATATTTATATATGTTATATATTTTAAAACATTGTCATTTGTTTTCTCAATTGTAAATGCAATATAATCAATTAAGTCGTTATCTTTAAAAGGAGAACATAAATAACTAAAAATTATATTTTTAATATGTTTTCTTTTGTCTTTTTCTATATTATATAATGAGTTTTCAATATACGACAAAAATTCATCGGCTTTTGATTTTATATATTTTTCATCAGTAAGTTTATCTTTATTTTCGGAGTTTATATATAAAAAAGTATCTTTAATATCGTTATTAAAGTTAGTTTTAATAGCTGTTTCTATTTTTATATATTTATTTAATTTTTCAGGAAAATCATATGAGTTTTTGTTTTCGGTAATTTTATAAAAAGTTTTTTCAAGCCTATTTATTTCATTAAGCGTTAAATCTATTCTTTTTTCTGTATCATTAAGTATTTTATCGGCAAAAACAATATTGCTTTTATCTTTTATTATGTTGCATGTTGTATAATAAATATCTTTAAATAAAATGTCGTCTTCATATAAATAATCGTTATCAACACAAAATAATAAAAGATTTTCAATGTAATTTAAGTGATTATAATACATAGATGCTGTATCTATTATTTTTTCAATTTCGTCTCTTGTGTCATAACAATTTTCAATTAGCTTATTTAACTCATTTTTTGTCATATTTATATAGTCTGTTTTCCACATATCATCAAGTTTATCTTTTATAAGAGGAAAATATTTTCCATAATCATCATGAGAAAAAGGAGACATTACCTGTTTTAACACATAAATACGTTTATCAACAAAACTTTCTCTTAAACCAATAAAAGTTTCAATAAATGCGTTTGTTATAACTTCTCTATATTTATTTTTAGTCATTCTAAGAGGCACAAGTGAAAGTAAATTACCTTTTTCATATTTTGCATAAAAATCGTCTTTACCATTATTGTAAATGTAATTATATATGTCGGTTATTATATTTTTAAAATCAAAGTTAGTAATATTTTCTTTTTCGTGTAGTTTTTTAATCATAAATTGTTCTGTAAAAAAGTGAATAATTAAGTTTGAAAAATTTTTATATAGGTTAATACTCTCATAAAATAAAGAAAGCTTGTTTTTTAAGTTTTTTATTTTATTTATATATTCATCTCTGTTTTTAATGGAATTATTTAAAATAGAATTTAAGTTTATAATTATATTATAAATCTCATCTTTTATATCTGTAATTTCAGAGGTATAATTATATTCGTCTTTATCTAATAAAATAGATACGTTGTCATAAATAAGATTAAGCAAATTAAATTTTAAATCACTTTTTATTAAGTCAGTCAAGTCTTTTTCAAAAAAAGTATATTTATTTTCACTCATAATTTTTCTCCTCATTGTTTTAATGATTCTTTTAAGTTAAAATGATATAGACAGCAGTTTCTTATTGGAAGTACAATAAATATAAAGAAAATTCAAGAAAATCCTTTAAAATATTGCAGCAATCATATGTTTCTTTATAATCATATTTTTGTTTTTATACTGGATTGATAATCATTGGTTGGTTTTCCTGTTTTGTCTTTTTTAGGAAGTCTATACAAAATTTTTTTAACACCATTTATTTGACTGTTAGGAGAGTACTTCTTTCAATTTTTACATTATGAACTTTTACAGCCTTTTGAAAATTTTTTTGTTATGTGCACTTCTAATACCACCAGATTTTGAAACTGTATTTTCTGAATTTTCAATATGATTTCTTAAGTCAGGAGTTTCCTTATAATAATTACCACTCCCTATTGTATTTCCAAAATTTCTGCTGTTTCTCGCTCCCATTAAGCCATCACCGACTTTCTGGATTTTGAAAATTCGCTCTCAAAAACAATAATATTTTTAGGCAAAAGTCTTTTAACGCATTTATGAAGACCTTTTTTTAAAATATTATCTGTCGGTTTTCTTTTTAATACAGCCGTGTGTACCAACTAAATTTTTGCGCCAACAGTAAATTTAATGTGTTTTTCTCTATTTAAGTTTCTGCAATCAAATAACACACACAATTTAATCTTCTGCCCAAGAGTAACTTGGAATATAATTCGCAAATATACTCCAATCAAGCCATCCATCGCTATGAAGTCTGCCGATTGTAATCCAAAACGGAATATTTGCTTTTTTTGAAAATTGTTTTATTGAACTGATATTGAAATATTCGCCGGATTTAATAAACTGTTTGTATAAATCAGGTTTTATAAGAGTATCTCTAGCAAAAATATCCGCTTTAGCCTCCATATCACTTTTTACAGATTCAAAATCTACAAAACGGGTATTTATATCTCCATTAACAAGATGTCCTATCTCGTGAAATAGGCTAAACCAGAATCTGTCTGCTTTTTTCCCTCTAATTGTAAGACAAAGAATAACTTTTTTATCTTCTATTTGTTTAATAAAACCTTGAACAGGTGCACCTCGAAAATGTTGCACAACATCAAAAGCTATCCCGCAGTCAGCAAAGATTGTTTTTAATTTGCTAATGCTATTATTTATATCATTTTCAAACATTTCTTGTTTAATAGAATCAATGCTGTTTTTTAGTTTTTCAATATTAAATCTACAATTTAAGATATTTTTTTCTGTTTGAATTTCACATAATCTTTGCCATGCGAATAATATATATGGGTCAATATTAGTACTTAATTTTAGCTGTGCCCGATAGGCAGCATTATAAGTAATTTTTGGAATTGATGTAAGGTTATTTACACGTAAAATAGAGCGAAGCTGAATAATCTTTTGTTGATTAGGGCAATTATTTTGCATTATATTTTTTTTAGTAAAATAGCTAATGATGTCTTTTAACGGTTTCAATATTTCAAGTTCTTGTGGGTCAATTCCATTTTCTTCACCAAAAGTTATTTGTGCCAAATCATATTTTGTTTGTAATTCCGCCCAATATCCTTTTTCTGAACCAAGAGCAATTTCAAGTTTTCTGGCAAATGAAACGGAAATATCCTTAGTTGTATTGATAATAGTACTAATATGCTTTTCTGAAACATTGGTACGAATTGCAAGTTCTTTTTGACTCATGCCTTTTTTTTCTATTTCGGCAAGCAATATTTTTCCTGGATGCTGTACAATTTCCGTTTTCAATAGAACATCTCCTTTCTATTTTAATGAATAATACATAATAAATATAATTACCCAATCGAGTAATTATATTGTATTGCCAATAATTTCTTTTGTCAATGAAAATCTAAAATTTTTTTAAAATATTTTATTGTTGTAAATTGTAATAACAAATCGGACATTCATAACAATTATAATATAATGCATAAATTTTTTAATTCTTTATCAAGTAATTCATTAGGCGTAAGATATTCTGCAAATTTTCGAGGAAGATTATTTATTCATTTTTGAACTTGATATATTGATTCTTTGCTGACATTATCAAAGCTTTTTTTCTGTTTACTCTGCTGCAAGAGATAGTTATTTTGCTCTTGCATTATTTAAAAAGTTTTAAATTTGAAAAAAGTGCATATATATTGTACAATAAAAAAAAAGGAGACAGAATGTTTTGAAAGGAGATGTGTTTATGATTAAGGTTTTGATTGCTGATTCTGATATTGATAATATAGGGCATTTTAGGTCTTACATAAGGAAGAATTATGATAGTTTTGAAATTGTTAAGACGGCTATATCTTTAAAAGAATTAAATAAGTATGTAGAGTCTAAAAAGCCTAATTTAATAATAGCTGATTTGGATTTATTTGGTATTTCAGTAATTGTTGCTCTGAAAGACTTAAATAAAAAATATCCTGAAATGAGATTTATTTTGTATGGAAACTACTCTGAAGAGGATTATTTAAAAAAATGTATGGAATATGGAGAAATTTGTTATATGTTTAAGCCTGTAAAACCGGTTGAACTTGATAAAAGCTTAAACGAGGCTATATTGTATTTTAAAGAAATAGAAAATCTTGATTTTGAGAGAAAAAAACTTATAAATGATTATACTGATAAAATTATGCTTTTTGAAGCTAAATTCCTCAATAATCTTATAATGGGATTTTCCGCCGGGGAAAATGAGATTCTTGATGGAATGAGATATTTTAATATTTCTATTGAAAAACCATACGCAGTATTAATTGTTAGAGTTGACCATTTTAAAAAATTGGTACTTGCTTTTGATGAGAGAGAAAAACACTTGTTTATATTTGAGATATTAAGTATAATAAATGAATATATAAATGACGATAAAAAAGCAAAGGCATTTATAAATCATTTTAATGAGATTGCCGTTATTTTTGGAGAAATATATAATTTTGAACAGTTATTGGGTATAGCACGGGAAATTAAAGAGTGCATATTTAAAAAAATAAGTTTAAGTATTTCAATAGGAATTGGAAGAATATACGACAATCTTCATGATATACACGTATCATATAATGAAGCAAATGCAGCTTTAAGATATAGATGTTTTTTAGGATATAATTCAATAATTCCTATTGACTATGTTGAGCCTGATAATCATATAACATATAGATATCCTTTAAACAGGGAAGAACTTCTTGTATATACATCTGTTATAGGGGAATATGATTATTGCGTTAAACTTACAAATGAAATATTTGACGCTTTAAAAAATTGTCAAGGTATTCATAAAAGACTTTTACCTCAAATAGTTATGGACATTTTGATTTCAATAAATAGAAACGCTTATGAACAAGGATATGAAATAAATGGCATAAAAAAATTTTTTGAGATAGATAAAATGATTAAAATTAACAATATAGACGAGATAAAAAAATGTTTTCTTGAAGGGCTTAAAAAATTTTGCGAATATATTTTAGTTTGTAGAAATGAAATGGAAGAAAAACTTGTTGAGGAAGCGGCGAAATATATAGAGTGTAATTTTTATGAAAATATAAATGCTAAAAAAGCTGCTGATAAATTAAACTGTTCAGATGAGTATCTTAAAAAATTATTTAAAGAAAAAAAGGGTTATTCTTTTATTGAGTATGTTTCAAGAGTAAGAATTGAAAACGCAAAAGAAATTATTGAGAAAACTGATGCTGAAGATGAAATAGCGGCGCTTAAAACAGGTTATAGAGATATAAAGGTATTTAAAGCTGTATTTAGAAAGGTTACAGGTTATACAACATCAGAATTTAGGGCAAGAATTAGAAAGGAAAAGGATAAAATACGGAAAGGGCAATAATATATGAACAATAAAAAAGTCGCATTTATTACTCTTGGATGTAAAGTTAATTTATATGATACAGAGGCGATGAGTGAGCTTTTTCAAAAAAGTGGTTATGAGATTACCGATTTTGACAATTTTGCTGATATATACATAATTAATACATGTACAGTTACTAATTTTGGAGATAAAAAGTCAAGACAAATGATTAGGAGAGCAAAGAGAATTAATCCTAATGCTATTGTTGTAGCAACAGGCTGTTACGCTCAGGTTTTTCCGAAAGAAGTGGAAATTATAGAGGGTGTAAATATTGTACTTGGAACAAAAGACAGAGGTAAAATTGTTGAGATTACAGAAGAATATAAAAATAAAAATGCAGTTTTGAATAATGTAGATAGTATAATGAAAGAAAAAGTTTTTGAAAATCTTAAAATAAACAATCTTAAAGACAGAACAAGGGCATATATAAAAATACAAGAAGGCTGTAATAGATTTTGTTCATATTGCATAATACCATATGCAAGAGGACCGGCAAGAAGCCGTACTCCTTATGAAACAATAGAGGAGGTAAAGGCTTTAGCTGAAAGAGGGTATAAAGAGATTGTTTTAACGGGAATACATGTAGCGTCTTATGGTATAGATTTGAAAGATGAAAATACAAGTTTAATTAAAATAATAAAAGATATACATGAAATAGATGGCATAGAAAGAATAAGGTTAAGTTCTTTAGAGCCATGTATAATAAACGCTGATTTTTTAAATATAGCTAAGTCTATGCCGAAATTATGCGACCATTTTCATCTTTCACTTCAAAGCGGATGTGATAGAACTTTAAAGAGAATGAATAGGAAATATACATCTAAAGAATATGAAAAAGCCGTTAATATGATTAGGAAATTTTATAGTGACGCTGCTATTACAACTGATGTTATTGTAGGTTTTCCGGGAGAGACAGAAAGTGATTTTAATGAGTCGGCTGAATTTGTTAAAAGTGTAAAATTAGCTAAAATACACGTTTTTCCTTATTCTCCTAAGAGGGGTACGCCGGCGGCTGTTTATGAAAATCAAATAAGCAATGATATAAAAAAACAAAGAACACATAAAATGCTTGAGATAAGCGAAGAACTTAACAAAGAATTTTTAAATAGACAAAAAGGCAATATAAAATCTGTTTTATTTGAAAGATGTATAAGTAAAGATATTTATGAAGGACATACTAAAAATTATATTACGGTTCGTTCTGAAATAAAAGAAAATGCAGTCAATAATACATTTAATGTTAAAATAGGAGATATTATAAGTGAAGAAACTGTCTCAGGTATAATTTTATAATAGGTGTTTATGTATGAATAAAAAAATAATTTTGCGAAAAATTGTATTTTTTGCCTTTTAAAATTATTTTTCTGCCGAATTAATTGGTATTTCATTTATAAATGTCAGTAAAAAAATTTGCATAAATCCGAAATTTGTATTATTATTATTTATGTAGTCTATGGGCGGGTTGATTTTTTAAATTTTTAAAGCTTTTGTCTTAGGGAGGCTTAAAAGGTGAGGTCAAATAATTTATCGGAAACTCAAAAATTTACAAATACTGAAAAAAATGTTCGTAATCAAGCAAATGAAACTTTATTTCAAGTTTTTTCAGCTTTAAGGGAAAAAGGTTATAATCCAGTAAATCAGATTGTGGGTTATATTCTATCAGGTGATCCTACTTATATTACAAGCCATAATAATGCAAGGGTAATAATAAGTAAAATTGAACGTGATGAACTTTTAGAGGAACTTGTTGATTATTATCTAAATAATAATATGTGATTAGAGAGGTTTTTTTGTGCGTATATTAGGGCTTGATTTTGGTGAGAAAACTATTGGAGTAGCTGTAAGCGACCCTTTTGGGTGGACGGCTCAAGGCGTTGAGATTATAAGACGTGATGATGAGAAAAATTTGAAAAAAAGTATTGAGCGGCTTGGAGAAATAATAAGTCAATACGAAGTTGAGAAAATAATTGTAGGTTATCCTAAAAATATGAATAATACTATTGGTGAAAGATGTGAAAAGACGGAAATTTTTAAAAAGAGACTTGAGAAAGTTTTTTCTGTTCCAGTTATTTTATGGGATGAGAGACTTAGCACAATGGCGGCGGAAAGGGGACTTCTTGAGGCAGATTTAAGTCGTGCCAAAAGGAAAAAGGTAATTGATAAAATGGCGGCAGTTTTTATTTTACAAGGATATTTAGACAGCAAGTCTATGTAATTGTTTATTGTGTTTTTTTATATGTTAATAAGAGATTTTTGAAAACAATATAGATATAGGAGATATTATGGAAAAATATTTTGATGATGAAGAAGATGTATATGATTCTATTGAATTGACAGGAGAAGGCGGAGAAAAAATTGAGTTTTTAATTATTGATGCTGTTATTGTTGAGAATATTAAATATTTGCTTGTTATTCCGGCTGATGAAGCGGATGAGGACGAGCCGGAGGCTACTATTATAAAAGAGGAAAAGTCGGAAGAAGAAGACGTATTTTATAGTTTTGTAATGGATGATGATGAATTTAATAAAGTCTCTATTTTACTTCAAGATAATGATGGAGATTATGAAATGGAATTTTAAAGAAACTATGATTAATAATTAGTTTCGTTAATTATAAAAAAAACCGGCTGTATTTATTTTTTTAGAATATAGTCGGGTTTTTAATGCGGATACGGAGGTGTTTATTTGGTAAGCAGAAATTCAAAGCTAAGAGTTATACCTCTTGGCGGATTACATGAAATTGGGAAAAATATTACTGCTTTTGAGTATAATAATGATATAATTGTTGTAGATTGCGGTATTGCTTTTCCGGAAGATGATATGCTTGGTATAGACCTTGTTATACCTGATTATACCTATCTCTTAAAAAATAGGGACAAGGTCAGAGGTGTGTTTTTGACACATGGACATGAAGACCATATAGGTGGATTGCCATATTTTTTAAAAGAAATTAATGTTCCTATTTATGGAACGAAATTAACAATAGGTCTTGTTGAAACAAAGCTTAAAGAACATAATATAATAAATAAAGTTGAAAGAATTGTTGTACCTGTGGGTAAAAGCGTAAAAACAGGTGATTTTAAGGTTGAGTTTATAAGAACTACTCATAGTATAGCCGATTCAGCGGCTTTAGCTATTACTACGCCGGTAGGTGTTATAGTTCATTCTGGTGATTTTAAGGTTGATTATACTCCTATACAGGGGGAAATGATTGATTTACAGCGTTTTGCTGAGCTTGGGAAAAAAGGCGTACTTTTATTTATGTGTGAAAGTACAAATGTTGAACATCAAGGTTATACTATGAGCGAAAGAAGTGTAGGAGTAATTTTTGAAAAAATATTTGATGAGACTCAGGAACAAAGGATAATGGTTGCTACATTTTCTTCAAATATTGACCGTATACAGCAAATTGTTAATTCGGCTGTTAAACATAAAAGAAAAGTTTCTGTTGTAGGTCGAAGTATGTCAAATGTTGTTAAAACTGCATGTGAGTTAGGTTATCTTAATGTTCCTCAAAATGTTATGATTGACATAACTGAAATTAAAAATTATACTGACAGCCAGCTTGTTATAATTACAACGGGAAGTCAAGGAGAAACAATGTCTGCTTTATCACGCATAGCGTCAAATGACCATAAGCAAGTGGAAGTCAAGCCCGGTGATAAAATAATTATAAGTGCATCTCCTATTCCAGGAAATGAAAAAGCGGTTTATAAAGTTATAAACGAACTTCTTAAAAAAGGCGCTGATGTTATATATGAAGGATTAATGGAAATTCATGTTTCGGGACATGCAAGACAAGAAGAAATAAAACTTTTGCATGCTTTAGTAAAACCGAAATTTTTTATGCCCGTTCATGGAGAGTACAAGCATTTAAAAGCCCATGAAAGTCTTGCACTTTCTTTAGGTATGGATAAGAAAAATGTCTTTATAATGGGAATAGGAGATGTTCTTGAACTTGGAAAAAACAGCGCTAAAATAAATGGAACTGTTCCATCAGGGCAAGTTCTTGTAGATGGACTTGGAGTAGGAGATGTTGGGAATATTGTTTTGAGAGACAGGAAACATTTATCTCAAGATGGTCTTATGATTGTTGTTGTTTCTATGGAAAAGGAAACGGGAAATTTGCTGTCAGGACCTGATATTATATCAAGAGGTTTTGTTTATGTTAGGGAATCAGAAGAACTTATGGAAGAGGCAAGAGGTGTTGTAAGAGAAGCTTTATATAAATGCGAGAGGAAAAATGTGACGGAGTGGTCGTATATAAAGACACTTATTAAAGACACTTTGAGAGACTTTTTGTGGCATAAAACAAAAAGAAGTCCAATGATTTTGCCTATAATTATGGATATATAAAAAACTTATAATAACTTATGAGAGTGTAAATTTTTATATAAACTGTATTTAAAGACTATTCGCATTTTTGCTTTGCAAAAATACTTGTAACTGACTGTTTCTAACGAAATTGATTTAGTAAATGAGATTAAGATTACCACTTACTCCGTCGGTTAAAATAATTTTTAATACAGTTTATATATTAAAAAAATTGAGCTTTGGGGGATTTTAATGGATAAAATTTTGGAAATAGCCGACAGCCTTACAAAAGAAATTAAAAACAGTTATTCTTATAAACAGTATTTTAAATGTTATGATAAGATTATAGCTGATGATGAATTAAGGCATAGGGTTGAGGAGTTTAAAAATGTAAACAGAGATTTAAAGAATAAAAAAAATAATGGTGAGGAAGTTTCTTTTGAATATGAAAAATATGTAAGTAGGCTTTATCATAGTCTTATTTTAAACGATACTGTTAAAGTTTATTTTGAATGTGAACAAAGTCTTATTGAAATATTAAATAATGTATATGAAAAAATTTATAATGAGTGTAAAATTAATTTATAAAAAATAGTTGTTTCAAAAGTTTTTAAAATTTTTGAAACAACTATTTTTTACTTAATACTATATAAAAAACATAAATATTTACTTATTATATTTAATTATTTTTTATTTCTTCCCATTTAATGGCGTCAAGTATTGCATCTTCAAGAGTACGAGTTGCCTGCCATTCAATTGTGTTTCTTGCTCTTGTTGTATTTGCATATGAACCGCCTATGTCTCCGGGGCGGCGCTCACTATAACTAATGTTAATTTTTTCACCAGTAACATTAGTGAAAGCGAATATAAATTCTTTTACGGTAACTCCAACACCAGAACCTATATTTATAGGAAGGAAATTTTTATATATATTATCTGCTCTCTCAAATGCTATATCAAACATTTCAACTGATTTTACAGCGGCAGTGGCTAAATCCCATACATGAACATAGTCTCTCATACATGTGCCGTCACGTGTATTCCAGTCGTTTCCGGCAATTTTAAATGTTGTTTCACTGCCGTTATAAATTCTTAAAAGTTTGCTTATTATATTTGAAGATAATTTTATATTTATTCCTATTCTGCCTTTTGGGTCTGCTCCCACAGGATTAAAAAAACGAAGAACAATACATTTCATATCATATGCGGCACAGAAGTCCTTTAAAATTGTTTCGGTAATATATTTTGTTCTTCCAAATGGACTTCGTGGTTTCATTGGAGAGCGTTCTGTAACCAAATAACCCGGAACATCGTCATAAATAGCGGCGGAAGAGGCAAAGATTACTTTTTTGTATCCCATATCAATTAAATTTTTGAAAAATTCCATACTTTTAATTACATTAGCATGGTAATACTCATATGGATTGCTGACAGATGCCCATGTAGCGCCCTTTTCAGCGCAATGAATAACTATTTTTATATCAGGATGTTCATTAAATATTGTTTCTAATATTTTTTTATCCGATATATCACCTTTGTAAAATGTATTTTTCTGATTAAATTCCGGAATAATTGATTTTGCCATGTCTAATATAATAGGGGTATGTCCATTATCTGACAAAGCATAGCAAATCATACTGCCTAAATATCCGACTCCTCCTGTTACAAGAATTTTCATAAAAAACACCTCCTTGTCTTATAAAATTTTGATAAGTAGAATTTAATATAATAATTTTATGATAAAATTCAATAAAATTCAAGTGTATTATTTAAAGTGTATATGAAAATATAATTTGAAAATTATTCTTTTATTTGTTAAAATATTATTATAGACTATATTTTATAATGCGAAACGACATATATGCAGGTGCAGAAAATAGATTTATACTAAACAATCATTAAAAGGATTTATAAAAATTTATTTACTCAAATTTTTTAAACGCTAAGATGTTTTTATAAATAAATCATTTACAACGCTGAAAATTTTCCATAAAAGGTCGCTTTTAAATTTTTATATACAAAACGATGTTTAGTATTAATGGTATATTTAAGGATTAATAAAGTAATCAGCTATGCCGGTTACAGAAATGGGGTATAATATGACGCATAAGGAAAAAGCTGAACAGCTTTTGCAGCAGCAATATCACTGTTCACAAGCATTATTTGGAGCGTTCGCAGATGATGTTGGATTGGATTTAAAAACTGCTTTTAAAATCAGTACATGCTTTGGTGCAGGTATGAGACAAGGGGAAACATGCGGCTGTATTACAGCATCGCTGCTTGTTTTAGGTATGACTTTAGGGTTTTATGATTCTCAGGATAAAGAACTTGAAGTATATGGAAATAAAAAAACAGAAGAATTTATACGGATTTTTACTGAGAGAATGGGTGGAGTAGTAAATTGCCGTGATATTTTGGGAAAAGATATAACAAAGCCAACAGATATGGCAATTATACGTAAAGAAGGTTTGATTTTGCAAAAATGTCCTAAAGCAATTAATATAAGTATAGAAATATTAGAAGAAATGCTTAAAGAACATTTAAAAAACATAACAGAGAGTAATATAAATTTAGAGGATATACCTAAAAATGATGAAATGCAAAGTGTTTTAAAAAATGTAAATAGACTTCTTAGTTTTAGGAGGAATGTAAATAATCTTTTATTTTCTTCATCAAAAGATATAGGGTTTATACAGTTTGATATACGTAAATTTAAAATTATAAATGATTTATATGGAGAAAAGTTTGGGGATGAAATTTTAGATTTTATTATAAGACGTTTAAGTGAAAATTGCAGTAAAGAACAGTTTTTTATAAATCTTCGAAGCGATGTGTTTATGGTAGTTACTGAATATGATAAAGAAGAAGATTTAGTTGATTTTATACATAAATTAGATATGGAAATAAGTTGTTTTAAAAATGTAAAACTTCAAATGGTATACGGAGTTTATACAGTAGAGGATAAGCAAATGGAATTGCGGCAAATGGAAGACAGGTCTGCTATGGCAAGAAAGACTGCAAAGAAAAATATATTAACTAATATTTTATTTTATAAAGAACAGTTTAAAACGTCTCTTTACAACAAAAAATTTATTGAGGAAAATATGCAGACAGCTATTACAGAAAGACAATTTTTAATGTATCTTCAGCCAAAATACAGTATTGCTAAAAATGAAATAATAGGGGCTGAGGCACTTGTAAGATGGCGTCACCCTGAGCGGGGAATGATTTATCCAAATCAGTTTATACCGATTATTGAGGAAAATGGTTTTATAAAAAAGGTAGATTATTACATATGGGAAGAGGCTTGTCGTTTTATTAGAAGATGTACAGATATAGGAATTAGGTTTTGTCCTATTTCAATTAATGTATCGAGGATTCATTTAAGAGATAATGAATGCATAGAAGTTCTTACTGATATGGTAGAAAGAAATGGTATTCCTAAAACTCTTTTAGAATTAGAAATAACGGAAACGGCTGATGACCAGCAAGTAAGTATAAAAGCGTTACAGCTTAAAGAAGAAGGCTTTGTTCTTCTTATGGATGATTTTGGAAGCGGTTATTCGTCTTTAAATATTCTTCTTGAGACACCTTTTGATGTTATAAAACTTGATAAAAAGTTTATGGAAAATATGATGGTGTCAAATAAAGGAAAACTTATACTTGAACAGATGGTTTTAATGGCGAACAAACTTGAATTAGGACTTCTTGCTGAAGGTGTAGAGACAAAAGACCAGATAGAATTGTTAAGAAGTATAGGCTGTGACCAAGTACAAGGCTATTATTATGCTAAACCTATGCCAGAGGAGGAATTTTTTACTCTTTTAAAGAAACAGTATTTATAATATTTTTTATAAAAGTGTATCCTTATTTTAAAATAAAGATACACTTTTATTTGAGCAAATAAAATATGAGAAAAATAAAAAAACTTTGCGTTATGGGATTTTATACTGAATAAATTTGAATTTTATTGTCAAAGATTATTTGCATTTTCACTTTGCAAAAATACTCATAACCAACAGTTAAATTAATCTTTATATATTATCAAAATAGTCAAATGTTAGTTTTTCTGAAAAAATCTTTTCAATAACTCTGTAAATAGCTGAATTTTCAGGAACATTACATATTCTTATATTATTTTCAGTTTTAGTTATCATAACCTCAAAATCAATTTTAGGATGATAAAAGAGACTTATTATATAACCATTTTTTATGGAATCGTCTATTCTTGAATTAATTCCATCTATGTCATATATGTTTGATATATAGTCAGCCGGAGTAGGAACGTATTTTATATTTCTGTTGTCTGCACGTGTAAAATTAACAATAGTTCCCCTTTTATCAGTTGATGTATCTTGCTGATAAATAACATTATAATATTTTTCAGCGTATCTTAAATGAGTTGATGTAGCTGCATAATGAGGAAATTCAAAGAAATAAACTTCATAACCTAAGTCTCTTGCTATTTCTTTTGCATGCAGCATTCTTTCGGCGCATTCCATTTCTGAATAAGGAGTATCTTTTCCAAATTCATATCCGTCTGCACTTTTTTCATTATTATATTGATGGGTTAATCCATGAAGCCCTATTTTACCGCCATGGCTTACAAGATAATCTAATGTATAAAGAAAACTTGCGTTATATAAATTAAAATCTTTTGTCAAATCGTTTTCTATATTTTCCATTGGGTTTTTATATAGAGGAATCCATGCTATATAAAACTTTTGATTGTTTTGATATAAATAGCTTGCCACAGCTCTTAGTTTTTCAAGACCGACATCATTGTAATATCCTTTTGGGTCGATTCCGTCAGCCATAATATCTTCAAGTCTAAGGTAAGCCGAAGATGTTTCTTTTAGAGAAAAAGGAACATCGTTTGTTGTGATATATTTTTGAGATAAAAATATATCAACTCTGTTTTTAGTTGAATCGAAAACAGGTGTATAACCTGAATTTTTTAAAAATTCAAAAAAAGAAACATAAATTACTCCCTCCGTATTTATAATTCTTTTTGGATATAAATTATCGTTTTGTTTGTATATATGCGATATACCTGTTTCAAATATTAAATTATAATAATTATTATCTTCAGTAACTTTAGCGCCCATAGTTTCGGATGTTTCATATAGCGGTATATAAATTCGCCCTGTTTTAATATAAGGTTTATTTGAGAACTCTATTTTTTTATTAAAAAAATAAAAATCAGCATCAAGAGATTTTATGGAAAGTTCTGTTTGTACAGGCGAAATATCTGATGGAAGAAAGCAATCGGCAATACCTTTATATTTGTAAAGCGCATAAATTAAACATAAAATTAATAACAATATTATAATTACGATTAATGCTGTTTTTTTTACTGATTTTTTCATTTATTTTACCTTCTTTGTAATTAAGTTTTATAGAATCAGTCTTTAAAAAAGATTTATTTTATTTTTATAGGTCTAATATTAAATATATTAAGCTTATATCAGTTAATTTATATATTAGTATAAAAACCGCATTAACACGAATTTATAATTATATATTTTCCCATATCTCCCCGTTTAAACAGCAAATAAAATGTTTTATTTGCTGTTTAAAAATTATTTTATCATATTTTTTTGAAAATTTATATAAATTTTGTCTATTTTATGAATTTTATTTAAAGAAATTTTTTTGTTTCATCAGCAACAGTTTTACTTAAAAATATTATTGCTATAAGATTTGGAATCGCCATTAATGCATTAAATATATCTGCTATTGTCCATACTGCGGAAATTGTCATAAATGGACCTATTAATATAGCAAGTATATAAAGCCATCTGTATGCAGTTAATATTTTTTTTATTTTTTTACTGTTTCCGGTCATATATTCAAGACAGCGTTCGCTGTAATAATTCCAGCCTAATATTGTTGTAAAAGCAAAAAATACAAGACATAACATAAGTATAAACGAACTTATAACGCTATCGAAAGGAAGTCCGTTTATAAAAGCATTTGTTGTTATATTAACACCTTCAAGTCCTATATTCCATGAATTTGTTACAATTATACATAAACCAGTCATTGTGCATATTATTATTGTATCTATAAATGTTCCAGTCATTGAAACAAGTCCCTGTCGAGCCGAATTTTTTGTTTTTGCGGCTGCTGCAGCTATTGGAGCACTTCCAAGACCAGCTTCATTTGAAAAAATTCCTCTTGCTATACCTTTTTGCATTGCTATTAAAATTGTACCCATTGCTCCTCCGGCTGCTGCTTTTAAACCAAAAGCGCTTTCAAAAATTGCTTGAAATGCCGATGGTATAACATTTGCATTTTTTATTAAAATTATAATACATGCTAAAAAGTAAGTTATTGCCATAAAAGGTATTACTATTTGAGATACATTTGCTATTCTTTTAATTCCGCCTATTATGACAAGAGCAGCACATATTGTTACTAAAAGTCCGGCTATTATTATAGTCCATGAATATTCTTTTTCAAATATATTTACAGTCCATAAGTTTTGAGGGTCAAAAAAATTATTTACAGCGCTTGAAATTCCATTTATTTGAGTAAATGTTCCTATTCCAAATAAACCTACGCATAAACAGAAAAAAGCGAATATTTTAGCAAGCCATTTGAAATTTCTTCCCATTCCATTTTCTATGTAATAAAAAGGACCTCCAAGTGCATGATTGTCTTTTGATATAACTCTGTATTTAATAGCAAGTACACCTTCGGCATATTTTGTAGCCATTCCAAAAAATGCCGCTATCCACATCCAAAATAAAGCTCCGGGACCGCCCTCAGATATAGCAGTAGCCACACCTACTATATTTCCTGTTCCTATTGTAGCAGAAAGAGCCGTACACAAAGCGCCAAAGCTTGTAACTTCTCCATCTCCACCTTCCTCGTTTTTCAACATAAATTTTAAAGCCGTAGGAAGTTTAAAAAGCTGTAAAAATTTAAGTTTAAATGTAAGAAATATACCAACAGAAAGAATTAAAGTTATAAGTGGAACTCCCCATAAAAAATTATTTATATTGGAAAGTATTTCATTAATTTGTGTCTCCATTTTATACCTCTTTTCTATATTATTGAATTATGAAATATTATTTAAACATAATTTTAACATAATATAAATAAATTAACAAGTAAGCAGTAAATACATGAAAATAAAAACGATTTCTGTATTATAGCAATTGATTTTAAAATGCTTTTACTGTATAATAAAATATGTATATTCTGAAATTTTTGTAAAAAAAGGGGGATTAAAAATTTTGACTGATATAAACATAATTAGACAGGCAAATTTTATAAGTCTGCCTTTTTTTACATCAAAAAGGAGGTAAAGCAAAGTGGAAAAGAAAAAACATAAGATCCTTATTGTGGATGACTCGGAAATGAATCGTGCTATTCTTTTGGAAATGCTTGAAGATGAATATGATATTATTGAGGCGGAAGACGGTGAACGGGCAATAGAAATGATTCAGAAACATGAGACAGAGATTTCATTAATTTTATTAGATATTGTTATGCCAAAAATAGATGGTTTTGGTGTTTTGAAAATTATGGAGCAGAAACGTTGGATTGAGGATATACCTGTTATTATGATTTCCGCTGAAAGCGGAGCATCTCATGTGGAAAAGGCATATAAAATGGGAGTTACTGATTTTATAAGCCGTCCTTTTGACGCATTAATTGTACATAAAAGAGTAGTAAATACTATTTTGCTTTATGCTAAGCAAAAACGTCTTATGTCCATAGTTGAGGAACAAATATATGAAAAAGAAGTACGAAGCAGTTTGATGATTGATATATTAAGCCATATTGTAGAATTTAGAAACGGAGAAAGCGGTTTGCATGTTTTGCATGTGCGTACTCTTACGGAAATGCTTTTACATTATTTAGTTCGTATTACAGACCAATATAAGCTTTCTGAAGAAGATATAGCTATGATTGGCGTTGCGTCTGCTCTCCATGATATAGGAAAGATTGCCATTCCGGCTGAAATATTAAATAAACCGGGAAGACTTACAGATGAGGAATTTGCTCAGATGAAAACCCATTCGGCAGTAGGTGCGCAAATGCTTAAAGAACTTCCTATACATCAAGAAGAACCTTTAGTGCAAATAGCACATGATATTTGCAGATGGCATCATGAAAGATACGACGGGAGAGGTTATCCGGATGGATTAAAGGGAGACGATATACCTATCTCAGCGCAGATTGTAGCCTTAGCTGACGTTTATGACGCTTTAACAAGTGAGAGATGTTATAAAAAAGCTTTTTCTCATGAAAAAGCTGTTCAAATGATTTTAAATGGAGAATGCGGAACATTTAATCCATTATTGCTTAAATGTTTATCAGAGTTATCAGACCATATTCGTGATGAATTAGGCAATAATTTTGCTGATAGTTCAAATCAAAGAGAAATGCGTAAAGTTGTAGTGGAAATGCTTAAATATGAAGACCTTTCATCATCAGAAATAACTCATAGACTGCTTGAACATGAAAGAATGAAGTATAGCTTTTTTGCAGAAATGTCAGAGGAAATACAATTCGAGTATACTTCTGTTCCGTCTATGGTTAATTTATCTGAATGGAGCGCTAAAAAGCTTGGACTTTCAGAGATTATTGTTGAGCCTATGAAAAACGAAAAGATTGTTAATATGATGGATACAGAAAACATGAATAGTCTTATAAAAATGTTAAGAAATACAACACCTGAAAAACCTGTTGTACAATATGACTGTACGATAAAATTAAATGGTGAAGACAGATGGATGCGTTTTATATGCAGAGCTATGTGGTCTAATGATGAACAACCGCAATATACAGGAGCAATTGGAAAGGTTGTAGATATACATGATGCCCGTATACAAAGAAATAATTTAGAGCATATGGCAGCACATGATTGGCTGACAGGGCTTTTTAATCATAATTATGCTAAACGTGAGATTTTAGATAGAATAAAAAAAAGACCTGATAGTAAATTTGCAATTGTAATTATGGATTTAGACACATTTAGAAATGCTAATTATACACATGGGCATTTGTTTGGAAACAAAATTTTAAAAGAAACAGCTAATAAATTAAAACAAAATATTAGAAGTGATGATATAGCAGCACGTATAGGCGGAGATGAGTTTTTAATTTTTATGGAATATAAAGATGGAATTAGTGCTGCCATTGAAAGAATTATGTCACGAGTTTCGGGAAAATATGAGGAATTTGTTATTTCATTAAGTGTAGGTTTGGCTGAAACAGATATAGTAGGGGCTGATTACGATAAATTATTTAGTGCTGCTAATCAGGCACTTTCAGTTGCGAAAAAGACAGGCGGCGGAAAATATATGGTTTATAACGATACAATGTCCGATATATCTTCTGAACTTTCTCCAATTGATGTAATTAAAGACAATAATACAAATTTATAATATGAAAGGGGAAAAAGTAAATGACTTTAAAAGAATGTTATGCTGTTATAGGCGGAAATTATGATGATGTTGTTTCACGTTTTCACAGTGAAAAGATTGTAAAAAAATTTGTGCTTAAATTTTTAAATGATTCAAGTTATGAACTGCTTTGTAGCTCTATGAAAGATGAAAATTATGAAGAGGCTTTTCGTGCCGCTCATACTATTAAAGGAATATGTCAAAATTTAAGTATTACAAGGCTTTATGAAATAAGCGGGCAGCTTTGCGAGGCACTTAGAAATGGTTTTACTCCGGAAGTCCCTATACTTGTTGAAAGAACTAAGGAAGAATATAAGCAAACATTGACGGCAATAAAAGAGTATCAGCGGCAAAATGAGGTGGTTTAAATGAAAAATAAAATAACTCGTTTTCTTATAATAAGCCTTATTTTTGTAATTGTTTTATATGTGTCTATTTTCTTATTTATGGCGGTGCAGATGAATAAGAAAAGCATTAGTACTATTGATAATGTTGGTGCTATATATATGTCTGGTATGAGTGAACGTATTTCAATGCACTTTGAAACGACAATCACTTCACGTTTGCTTCAAGTAGAAGCAATAGTTGAAACGATTAATCCTCAAAATTATTCCGATAATAAGCAATTAGAAGAAATGCTTACTTATACAGCTAAGGCACGTGACTTTTCATATTTAGCATTTTATTTTGACGATGGAAGTTTTAAATCAATTTATGGAGGGGATATGAAAGTTACAGACCCAAGTCCGTTTTTAAACTCTATTCATAATAGAGAGATGAAAATTGCAGTAGGAAAAGGACCGAAAAATGAGGATTTAGTTTTGTTTGGAGTTCCATGCAATTATATTATGGAAAACGGTGAAGTTTGTACGGCTTTGGTTGCGGCTGTGCCTGTAAGTTATGTAAGTGAATTGCTTATACTTGATAATGAAAATTCTCTTACATATTCTCATATAATAAGAAAAGATGGAAGTTTTGTAATACAAAGCGCCGGAGATTATTATGAAAATTATTTTGATCATATAAGAAAAACTTATGGAGAAATGGCTGAAACTTATATAAAAGAATTATCTGATGCTATGCTTAGCCGTAAGGATTATAGTAATATTTTTCATGAAAATGATGACAGAAGGCATTTGTATTGTACATCTCTTTCAGATTCGGAATGGTTTTTAATAACCGTTCTTCCTTATGGAGCATTGGATAAGTATATTGACGGTTTGGGAAATCAATGGCTTTTTATGGCTATGGGAAGCTGCGTAGTTGTTTTATTGTCTCTGCTTTTGATTTTTATAAAATATTTTAAAATGACTAAGCTGCAAATACATGAGTTAGAAATGGCAAGAGAAGAAGCTATATATGCCAATAAGGCTAAAAGTGAATTTTTATCAAATATGAGCCATGATATACGAACGCCTATGAATGCTATTGTTGGTATGACAGCTATTGCTACGGCTAATATTGAAAATAAACAGCAGGTTCAAAATTGTCTTAAAAAAATTGGACTTTCAAGCAAACATCTTTTGGGACTTATTAATGATGTATTAGATATGTCTAAAATTGAAAGCGGTAAAATGACTTTAAATATGGACCAGATTTCTTTAAGAGAGGTTATGGAAAGTATTGTAAGTATTGTACAGCCGCAAGTAAAGGCTAAGAGACAGACATTTGATGTATTTATACACGATATTACAACTGAAAATGTTTATTGTGATAGCGTTAGGTTAAATCAAGTGCTTTTAAATTTTTTGTCGAACGCTGTTAAATTCACTCCTGAAGAGGGAAATATACATGTAGCTTTGTATGAAGAAAATTCGGATAAAGGTGAAAATTTTGTACGTATTCATATTAATATAAAAGATGATGGAATTGGAATGACTCCGGAATTTCAAAAGAAAATTTTTGAGTCTTTTACCCGTGAAGATAACACACGTGTTCGAAAAACCGAAGGTACTGGTCTTGGAATGGCTATTACAAAATATATTGTTGATGCTATGGGCGGTTCTATTGATGTAAAAAGCAAGATTGGAGAAGGAACTGAATTTCATGTGATTCTTGATTTAGAACGTGCAGAAATTAAAGAAGTAGATATGATTTTGCCTAATTGGAATATGCTTATAGTTGATGATGACAGGCAACTTTGTGAGTCTACAATAGCATCTTTGAAATCAATAGGTGTAAATGCTGAATGGACTCTTGACGGTGAAACTGCTTTGGAAATGGTATGTACTCGTCATAAAAAGCATGATGATTATCATATTATTTTAATGGACTGGAAACTTCCGGGTATTAACGGTATTGAAACTGCTAAAAGAATTAGAAAAGAAATGGGAAACAATGTTCCTATTCTTTTAATATCAGCTTATGACTGGAGTGAAATTGAAGACGAAGCAAGGGCCGCCGGAATAAGCGGATTTATATCAAAGCCTTTGTTTAAGTCTACTTTGTTTTACGGCTTAAAGCAGTATGCAGATAATATTAGTGAAGTTGCAGAACATGAATCTAAAAGAGAGATTAATTTTAACGGAAAACATATACTTTTAGCTGAAGATAATGATTTGAATTGGGAAATAGCTGAAGAGTTACTTTCTGATTTGGGTTTGGAACTTGAATGGGCAGAAAATGGAAAAATATGTGTAGAAAAATTTGAAAATTCTGAGGAAGGATTTTATGATGCTATTCTTATGGATCTTCGTATGCCTGTAATGAATGGATATGAGGCAACAACAGCAATAAGACAAATGAATCGTTCAGATTCAAATATTCCTATTATAGCAATGACGGCGGATGCATTTTCAGAAGATATTAAAAAATGTATTGACGGCGGAATGAATGCGCATGTTTCTAAACCTATTGATATTAGAGAAGTTTCACGTTTATTGGAAAAACATATGAAAATGTAGTTAAAAAAAGACGGTGATTTTTTATATAATACTAAATATAAATTAAATGATGTTTAGTATTATATGAAATTGCCGTTTTTTTTAAATTCTGCAGTTTTAATAATAAATGTATAGTTTTTAAATACGCTGTAATATGGAATATTAGTATAAAAATAAAAATATATATAAATAAATATTGTAGTTAGGTGGGGGTTTTTTTGGAAATAATGCAAAATGATACCGGCACTTTGCAAGTATGCGTATTTAATATAAGTGTAGCTGTACCTGTTCAAAATGCGACGGTTATTATTACTGACCCGGAAGATGAGAATAATAATTTTAGAATTGAACTTACAACGGATAATTCGGGAAGAACGGAAACTATAAGTTTGCCAGCACCTCCGGTAGCGAACTCTTTAACACCTGAGGGAAATCAGCCATTTAAAGAATATAACATTACAGTTACCTCCGAGGGATTTGAAACTATAAATATATATGGCGTACAGGTTTTTCCGGATATGCTTGCTATACAGAATGTTTACTTAAATCCACGAGAACAAAAAGAGACTATTGAAATTGATTATCCTACTTTATGGGGTGATTTTCCGGAAAAAATACCAGAAGATGAAGAAAAAGATATAAAAGAAGAAACAGGATTTGTTGTATTGGATTATCCTGTAATACCAGAATTTGTAGTTGTTCATGACGGAGACCCTAATGACAGCAGCGCACCTAATTATTATGTAAGATTTACAGATTATATTAAAAATGTGGCATGCTGTGAAATATATTCTACATGGCCGGATGCTGCTATAAGAGCAAATGTATTGTGTATTATATCTTTTACTTTAAACAGAGTGTTTACTGAATGGTACAGAAGCAGAGGAAAAAATTTTACAATTACAAGTTCTACAAGATATGACCAAGCTTTTTCATATGGAAGAACAATTTATGAGGAAATTTCAATTATTGTAGATGAAATGTTTAACACTTATATTACAAGACCGGGAATAAGGCAGCCTTTGTTTACACAATATTGCGACGGCTCAAGGGTTTATTGTCCGGAATGGCTGTCTCAGTGGGGAAGCAAGGAGTTGGCTGACCAAGGGTATACTACTATTCAGATTTTGAGAAACTATTACGGAAACAATATATATCTTGAACAGGCTGAAAATGTTGTAGGAGTGCCTTCATCATTTCCGGGTGAAAATCTTACAATAGGTTCTCAGGGGAATGCAGTAAGAACTATTCAAGAACAGTTAAATTCTATTTCAAACAGATATACTGCTATAAATAAACTTGCTGTTGATGGTGTTTATGGAGAAAATACGGCGGAAGCTGTAAGGGAATTTCAAAATATATTTAATATGCCTCAGTCAGGAATTGTAGATTTTCCGACATGGTATGAAATTTCAAGGGTATATGTTTCTATTGAGAGACTTGCGGAATTAGTTTAACTTACTTTTGTATTCAGTGAGAGATAAAGCTTCACTGAATACAAATGAGAATACTTTCGTCGTTGGTTACGAGAATTTTTGTTTTAAAATGACGCCTAAATAGTTATAATATCAAATATGTTATTGACATATGTCTGAAAAAGGGGTAAAATACTTTTGAGTTTTTTAAAAAACAAAGGAGATGATATTTTGGGAGATTGCAATTCGTGTCCATCAAAAGAAAATTGTGGCAAAAGCGCCGATACTTGTATGATTGCGGATACTAACCCTAATAATAAAATTAAAAATGTTATAGGAGTTATGAGCGGAAAAGGCGGAGTAGGCAAATCGACTGTATCTGTAATGTTAGCTAAAAGGCTTAGAGAAAAGGGTTTAAAAGTTGGAGTGCTTGATGCCGATATTACAGGGCCAAGTACGGCAAGACTTTTTGGAATTAACGATAAAAGGGCTATGGGAAATGAAGATGTTATTTTTCCGGTGGAAACTGAAGACGGTATAAAGGTAATGAGTCTTAATTTTTTGATTGAGGAAGAAAATCAGCCTGTAATATGGAGAGGTGCACTTCTTTCAAATTGTGTAAAACAATTCTGGTCAGATGTTTTATGGGAAGAACTTGATTATCTTATTATTGACATGCCTCCGGGAACAGGAGATGTAACTCTTACAGTAATGCAGTCAATACCTATAAATGGTATGGTTATGGTAGCTGTTCCTCAGGATATGATATCAATGATTGTCTCAAAGTCTATTAATATGGCTAAAAAAATGGATATACAAGTTTATGGAATTGTTGAAAATATGAGTTATATTATATGTCCTCATTGCAATGAGAAAATACGCATACATGACAATAAAAATATGCAAAAGTTTTTAGATGAAAATAATGTAAAGCTTTTAGGTGAACTTCCTATGGTGCAAGAGGTAGGGCGTATTGCTGAAGAAGGCTTTAATGGAATTAGCGTGGATATAATAAACGTATTTGATAATATAATAAATGAGATAAAAGTTTAAAATAAAATTATATAAAAGGAATAAACCTCCTAATATATTTAATATAATTATATTAAATATATTAGGAGGTTTTTGGCTTTATGGAGACCATTAAAAACAATATTGCAATTGATAGAAATATAGGCAAAGAGACATCTCAAATACTTTTAGAAGGAGAAATAATAGTACCGGATACAAAACCGGATATAGAAGCACTTTTGCAAAAGTCGTCTGATATATGTATAGACAGCTATGATATTGTAAACGAAAGAATAAGTTTTAAAGGAAATATGGAAATAAACATAATTTATCTTGCAAGAAGCGGTGAAAAACCTGTACATAATATTAATTATAATGTGCCTATAAATGATTTTATAAGCATGGACGGCATTGACAAAGATATGTGGGCTGATATATCGGCTAATATTACTAATATGGATTACAAAATTATAAATGACAGAAAAATAAGTTTTAGAGCTGTTGTTGATGTAACAGGTAAAGTAACGGCATGTGATAAATATGAAACTGTTGTTGGAATAGAAGGCATACCGGAAAGTCAGGTTATTAAAAAAAGAATTTTATTTAATAAAACAGCGGATAAGAGAAAAGAAAAAATAAGTATTAAAGATGAAATTTCAGTACCATCAGGAAAACCTAACATAATTGAGGTTTTACAAATGGGTGTTACAGTTGTTAATAAAGATATTAAGTGTATGGACAATAAAGTAAATGTAAGCGGAGAACTTGTTGTTGATACTCTTTACAAAGGTGAGACAGATGACAGCGTTGCGGAGTTTATGGACCATGAAATACCGTTTAACGGAAGTTTTGATATAAACGGAGTTAAAGACGGAATGTTTTCAGATATTGATGTAAAAATTCATAATAAAAGTTTTAAGATTAAACAGGATGATGACGGTGAAAATCGTGTAATTGAAATTGAGATATATGCCGATATATACATTGAGGTAAGCTGTGAAGACAGTATTGAGGTTTTAGAAGATGCGTATTGTATAAATAAAAAAACTGAAAAAGAATCAAATATTATAAAATATCCTTCTTTTGTATGCCGTAATAAAAATCAGTTTCCTGTTAAAGAGGTGGTGCAGACAACAGAGGATTGCCCTAACATTTTGCAGGTATTTAAAGTTACTGGAAATGTAGCGCTTGATGAAGTTAAAGTAATTCCGGATAAAATAATAGCCGAGGGGATAATAAACGCTGATATTTTGTATGTTGCTGAAAACGATGAAGTTCCTTTATACTGTTACAGCGCAGTTGTACCTTATAAGCAAATAATAGAGGCTAAGGGTGTTATGCAAAGTCCTGATATGTGGATTAGCATAAAGTCATGTATTGACAGGATAAGTTTTAGCATGCTCTCAAATAGGGAAATAGAATTAAAGTTTGTGCTTAATTTTAGTGTATGTGTTACATGTCAGAAACAGGCTGAACTTATAGGGAATATTTGCTTTGACGATTTAGACAAATGTATACTTGATGATTTTGCAAGCATGACTATATATGTTGTACAGCCGGGTGATACTTTATGGAAAATAGCTAAAAGATATAATACAAGTGTTGATGATATTGTTAGGGTAAATGATATTGAAAATCCCGATTTAATATATCCGGGAGAAAAATTCCTTATATTAAAGAATATTTCTGAAAATGACGAAGACTGTGATAAAAGCTTAAAATAATTTGAACAGTAAGTTTAAGTATGCTATAATAAAGGAAAAAACTTTGAGGTTATTTTATGTCAGGATTATTTATTACAATGGAAGGTACCGATGGCTCAGGAAAAACTACACAAATTAAGCTTCTTTCAGATTATCTTGAAAAAGCCGGATATGACGTAGTTTGTACAAGAGAGCCGGGAGGAACTAAAATAGGCGAAAAAATAAGAAATATTTTAATAGATGCTGAAAACAAAAATATGAATGATATTACTGAAATGTTTTTATATTCAGCGGCAAGAGCTCAGCTTGTTAAAGAAGTAATCATTCCAAAGATGAATGGCGGAGGTATTGTTATAAGCGATAGGTTTGTTGACTCAAGTATTGTTTATCAAGGCATAGCACGGGAAATAGGAGAAAAAGAGGTGAAATCGGTTAATAAATACGCAGTTGGGAATTTATTGCCGGATATTACTTTTTTGCTTGAACTTGATTTTGAAAAAGGCATTGAGAGAAAAAGACAACAATCAAAACTTGACAGAATAGAAGGCGAAAACTTATATTTTCATAAAAAAGTTTTTTATGGGTATAAAAAAATTGCGTCAAAAAATTCACAGCGTATTAAAGTCATAGACGCATCTTTGTCAGAAAATGAAATTCATAAAATAATAGTTGAAAATGTAAATTCGCTTATTAACGGGAGGAGTTTTTAAATATTATATAAAAAGTTATCAAATGAAAAAAGGAGTTGAAAAAATAAAATGGACTTAAAAATAAATGATATAAAAATTGAGAATCTTACGGAGGTTCAAAAGACAACTGAAAAAACTGACCAGCCTGAATTTAGTTTTACTTTAAACAAAGTCTCCGATGATAATCTTATGGAGCGGCTTCATAAAATGATGAGCGATATATCCATACAGGGGAAAAAGCTTGCCGACCATATGGATATAAGAGATATGAAACAATATAGAAGTATGATTACTGATTTTATAAACGAGGTTGTAACCAATTCTCATAAATTTTCACGTGAAAACTTTCTTGACAGGAGAGGACGCCATCGTGTTTATGGAATCGTTAAACTTATAAATAAAGACCTTGACGATTTAGCTCAGGAACTTTTGAAAAAAGAAAAAGACCATATAGCTATATTGGATAAAACAGATGAGATACAAGGATTGCTTCTTGATATTTTAATATAAAACACTTATTTTAATTATCCTTGCGGTATGTGTATTTTGCAGGCGCAGCGCAAGGATAAAGTTTTTCTTACGCTTATGTATTTAGGGAGGTTTTTTTATTTATACGTTTGATGATATTAAAGGTAATGATTTTATTAAAAAAAGTTTAAAAGCGTCTGTATTAAATAAAACAATATCTCACGCTTATATTATATATGGGCAAAAAGGTTTAGGAAAAAAGCTTTTGGCTGAAACTTTTGCCAAATCGATTTTATGTCAGGATAAATCTAAACATATATGCGGAAAATGTATATCTTGTGTTACATTTGACAGCGGAAATAATCCAGATATTATTCTTCTTGATTATTCTGATAAAAAAAGTATAGGTGTTGAAGAAATACGAGATAAAATAGGAAAAAATATAGAATTGAAACCATATCTTTATCCGTATAAAATATTTATTATAACAGGAGCAGAAAAAATGACAATTCAAGCTCAGAACGCTCTGCTTAAAACCATAGAAGAACCGCCGGAATATGGTGTTTTTTTAATTATTTCAAATAATATATCTAACTTTTTGCCTACAATTCTTTCAAGATGTATGCTTATTAGAATGGAAACTGTAAAAAATGATGAAGTTAAAAAATATTTAATTGAAAAAAAAGGTTTTGATTATGATAAAGCGGAGTTATATGCTGAATTTTCTCAGGGAAATATAGGACAAGCTATTGAAATTTCTTCATCAGAGGATTTTTCAAATATGAGAAATGATATTTTGGATTTGCTTTGTAAATTAGATGAAAAAGGTTTTACAGATATGTTTAAGCTTGTTGATAAGCTTTTAATTTATAAAGAAAATATTCAAAAAGCATTAGATATCGCTTTTTTGTTTTACAGAGATGCAGCCGTTTTTAAAGCGATGAATGGTGAAAGTAAATATTGTATACAAAAAGACAAAATAGAGAGCATATATGAAATAGCAGTAAATAAATCTTTAAAATCTCTAATTAAAAAGGCTGATATTGTATTGGATACAAAAGTTAAATTAAAGCAGAATGCTAATTTTCAAATGGCAGCAGAAGTAATGCTTTTAAATTTAAAGGAGAAACAGTATGGTTGAAGTAGTTGGTGTAAGATTTAAAAAAGTTGGTAAAATTTATTATTTTGACCCTGACGGGAATGTTATTGAAAGAGGAACACATGTAATTGTAGAAACGTCAAGGGGATTAGAATATGGCGTTATTGAAATAAAAAACAGAATGGTTAGTGATGAGGAAGTTATACAGCCTTTAAAAAAGATAATAAGAATAGCAACAGAAGAAGACGATTTACAGGAAAGCAAAAATAAAGAAAGAGAAAAAGAGGCTTTTGATATATGCGTTGAGAAAATTAAAAAACATGGTCTTAATATGAAGCTTATAGAGGTTGAATTGACTTTTGACTTAAATAAAATTATTTTTTATTTTACATCTGATGAAAGAGTTGATTTTAGAGAACTTGTAAAAGAACTTGCATCAATTTTCAGAACACGAATTGAACTAAGACAAATTGGAGTCAGAGATGAAGCTAAAATGCTTAACGGAATAGGTATATGCGGCAGAACATTATGTTGTGCTACGTTTTTAGGAGATTTTACTCCTGTATCTATAAAAATGGCAAAAGACCAAAATTTGTCTCTTAATCCTACAAAAATATCAGGAATATGCGGTCGTCTTATGTGCTGTTTAAAATATGAGGAAGAAACATACGAGGAATTAAATAAAAATCGTCATTGTGAAGGTGATATTATAAAAACACCAGATGGAGAAGGTGAGATATTATCTGTAAATGTATTGAGACAGACGGTTAAAGCGGCTGTAAGAAAAAAACCTCAGGATGCGCCTACTATTTCTTACTATTCTGTTAATGAGATAGAAATTATAAAAAGAAAATTCAGGGAAGATTATGATGAAAATTAGTAATGTTAATAATGTTTATGTAAAAGACGAGGAACGTATAGATGACCTTCATAGAAACGGATATTTAATTATACAGAATCCTAAGTATTTTTGTTTTGGAGCTGATGCGGTTTTACTCTCTAATTTTGCTAAAGTTAAGCAGGGAGAAAATGTTATTGATTTGTGTACAGGAACAGGAATTGTTCCAATTCTTTTAGAGGCTAAAACAGAAGGCTCATGTTTTATAGGAATTGATATACAAGAAGACTGTGTTGAGATGGCAAAAAGAAGTGTAAAACTTAACGGGCTTGAAGGAAAAATTGATATAAAGACTTTAGATGTAAAGTGTGCGGCTGATTTTTTTAAAAACTCATATTTTGATGTAGTAACTGCCAATCCTCCATATATGAACGAAGGAGGAGGTATTATAAATAATTATAGTCCAAAAGCAATAGCTCGTCACGAGATATTATTAAGCCTTGAGGACGTTGTGTCAGCTGCATCAAAATTATTAAAATTTGGAGGAAGATTTTATATGGTTCACAGACCGCATAGGCTTGTGGACATATTTAGTTTATTAAGATTTTATAAACTTGAGCCAAAAACAATAAGGTTTGTCCATCCATATGCTGATAAAGAACCAAATATGGTGCTTATTGAAGGAATAAGAAGCGCTAAACCAATGCTTAAAATACTGTCTCCTCTTATTATTTATAGTAAAGAAGGCAGTTATACTGATGAGATTTACAATATTTATTATGGATGAGGTGTAATTTATGAGCGGTATGCTTTTCATTTGCGCTACGCCATTGGGAAACTTAGAGGATATTACAATAAGAGCGCTTAATACATTTAAAAGCGTTGATATTATAGCTGCAGAAGATACAAGAAATACGATTAAACTTTTAAATTTTTATAATATAAAAACTCCGCTTACAAGCTATCATGAACATAATAAGTTTGAAAAAGGAAAAAAGATTATACAAATGCTTAAAGACGGAAAAAATATAGCGCTTGTAAGTGATGCCGGTATGCCGGCAATTTCCGACCCAGGAGAAGATTTAATAAGGCTTTGTTATGAAAATGATATAAATGTAACGGCTGTACCCGGGGCTACTGCCGAGGTTACAGCACTTGTACTTTCGTCTATAAGTGCAAGAAGTTATTGTTTTGAAGGATTTCTTCCAGCAAATAAAAAAAGCCGTGAAGAAGTTATTAAGAGACTGAAAACCGAAACAAGAACAACAATTTTTTATGAAGCTCCCCACCATCTTATTAATACTTTAAAATGTTTATATGATAATATAGGAAATCGTAATATAGCTGTTGTAAGAGAAATTACTAAAAAACATGAATCTGTTATAAGAGGAAATATACAGGAAGTTATTAATTATTTTACGGATAATGAACCAAAAGGTGAAATTGTAATAATTATTGAAGGTATAAGCCGTGAGTTTGTTATAGAGGAAGAAAGAAAGGCTTTTGATAAAATAACTGTTTTTGAACATGTAAATTCTTATATAGATAAAGGAATGAGCGAAAAAGATGCAATGAAACAAGTTTCAAAAGACAGAGGTGTAAGCAAAAGTGTTATATATAAAAAATATATAACAGAAAAAAATGTTTATTAAATTTTTTAAAATTATATTTGATACTAAACACCGTCGGTTATAAATATTTTTAATCGGTGTTTAGTATGAAAATAAAAAATATTAAAGTAATACTAAACACCTTTTAAAATTAAATTTTAAATATTTTTATAGCGCTAATTCTAATATTTTTATAATATCATCAAAATAAAGTTTTTTAAAGTTTCCAACATGTTCTCTTGCAACCATAGCTTTTTTAGCCATTTCTTCAAAGCGGCTGTTATCTATATTTACATGACTTAAACGAGTTGGAAGACCCATTTTATTATACCAATTTTCAAGTGAGCAAATCATTTCAAATACTGCTTTTTCTTTGTCTTCAATTATGTCTATACTAAATACTCTTTGAGCAAATTGCAGGAATTTATCTATATTTTCTTTATATACATATTTAATCCATGCTAAAGTTATAATTGAAAGTCCGGCACCATGTGCTATATCATAAATTCCGCTTAGTTCATGCTCAATGTAATGGCTTGCCCAGTCGCCTATTCTGCCTGTATTTAAAAGACCGTTATGAGCAAGTGTTCCAGCCCACATAATTTCAGCACGGGAATTATAATCAGTAGGGTTTTTAAGCGCATACATACCGTTTATAAGTACGGTTTTAATTGATGCTTCAATAAGCCTGTCTGTTAAGTCAACATTTTTAACTTGTGTGAAATATCTTTCCATAAGATGAGATATTATATCCGAGCAGCCGCATGCCGTTTGATATGCTGGAAGTGTATATGTAATTTCAGGATTTAATATAGAAAATTTAGGTATAAAAGCTGATGTTCCTATACTTCTTTTATAGTATCCATCTTCATTTGTAATAACGCAGCTTGTTGAACTTTCTGAACCTGTTGCCGGTATTGTTAATACAACTCCTATATTAATGGCGTTATTTATTTTTTTACTCTTGTCCATAAAATATTCCCATATATTTTCTTTTTCGGGAAGTGCTGCCCCAACGGCTATTGCTTTTGCTGAATCAATAACGCTTCCTCCTCCGACAGCTAAAATTATATCAATATTTTTTTTGCGGCATATGTCTATGCCTTTATTTACCATTGATAAAACAGGATTTGGTTTTACTCCGCTAAGTTCAGTAATTTCAAGGTTATAGTCATTTAATGATTTTATTATTTTATCATAAAGTCCTGTTTTTTTAATTGAGTTCATACCATAATGCAAAAGTACTCTTTTTCCAAACTGCGCTGTATATTTGCCTGTGTTTTCTTCTTCTTTTTTTCCAAATATTATATTTGCTTTGTTGCAATAGTTAAAATTAAGCATATAATACACCTTCCTATATGTTTTTTTTTATTTTAACAAAACAAAAGTGATTAGTCTATATATATAGAGAAATATTACAAGTTGTTTATTATGAAAAAATGATACGCTTGACTTTAAATAAAAATGTGTTTATTATAAAAATGGTAATTATTTTTTTTATAATAATATTAAAGAGGTTAAGTTTATGTTTAAAGCATGTATTTTTGATTTAGATGGAACAATTGCCAATAGCCTTGTTTCTATTGCAAATTCAGCTAATAAGGCAATAGGTAAGTTTGGTTTTAACCCTAATCCTATTCAAAATTATAATAAATATGCAGGAGACGGGGCTGAAGAAATGATTAAAAGAAGTCTTATAGATGCTGGAGATAAAAATCTTTTTTATTTTGAAGAGGCATTTAATGAATATAAAATTATATTTGAAAAAGAATGTATGTATGAAGTTAAACCCTATGACGGCATAGAATCGGTTTTAAATAAGCTTAAAGAAAAAAATATAAAGCTTTCCGTATTGTCAAATAAACCGCATGATAGAGCTGTTGATGTTGTAAAAGGTTTGTTTGGAGATGATTTGTTTGATATAGTTGAGGGAGTAAGCGGCAAATTCAAAAGAAAACCAGACCCTCAAGGAGCATTATATATTGCTGATTTATTTAAAGTTAAGCCTGAAGAATGTGCTTATTTTGGAGATACAAATACAGATATGATTACAGGAAAAAGCGCTGGTATGTTCACTGTTGGTGTATTATGGGGTTTTAGGGACAGAAATGAACTTGAAGAAAACAATGCCGATATTATAATTTCAAATCCAAGTGAAATATTAGATATAGTAATGAGGTAACGTATGAATATATTAACTGTTGAAAATTTAAAAAAAAGTTACGGTGAAAAAAAACTTTTTGACGGATTATACTTTGGGGTTGAGGAAAGTGATAAAATTGGTGTAATAGGTATAAACGGAATGGGAAAGTCAACTTTTCTTAAAATTATAGCCGGAATTTGTGAGTGTGACGAAGGCAGAATATCAAAGAAAAATGGTTTGACTATTTCTTATCTTTCTCAGCTTCCTGTTTTTGATTCTTGTGATACGATAATGGATTGTATATTCAAAAACGGGAACGAGCTGTTAAATCTTGTTGGAGAATATGAAAAAACAAAAAGCCCTGAACTTGCGGTTTTGATGGATAAAAAGCAGGCATGGGATATTGAAAGCCGTATTAAGAGTGTTTTAACAAGACTTGATATTAATGATTTTGATAAAAAAACAAATGTTCTCTCAGGAGGAGAAAAGAAAAGAATAGCACTTGCAGCGGCGTTAGTTAATCAATCGGATATTCTTATATTAGATGAGCCTACTAACCACCTTGATACACAAACTATATCATGGCTTGAAAATTATATAAAAAGGTATACAGGAGCAATTATAATGGTTACTCATGACAGATATTTTCTTGACAGAACGGTTAATAAAATAGTTGAGCTTGATAATGCACATTTGTATACGTATACCGGAAATTACAGCGATTTTATTAAAAAAAAGGAAGAACGCAGAGAGCAGCTTAAAACAGAGGAAAGAAAAAGGCAAAGTTTTTTAAAATCTGAACTTGAATGGGTAAGAAGCGGAGTAAAAGCAAGAGGTACAAAACAAAAGGCAAGGCTTGAGCGTTTTGAGAAGATTTCTGAAATAAAACCTTTTTATGAGGATAAAGATGCAGAAATATTATCCGTTTCAAAAAGATTAGGAAAGAAGATAATAGAGGCAGAAAATATTAGTATATCTTTTGGAGATAAAGTAATTATTGATAATTTCAGCTATATTGTTCAAAAGCATGATAGAATAGGTATAATAGGAAAAAACGGAAGCGGCAAAACAACGCTTTTAAATATATTAAGCAAGAAAATTAATCCAGATAAAGGCAAAGTTGATATAGGTGAAACGGTAAAAATAGGTTTTTTCAGTCAGGAAAATATTTTTTATGACGAGTCAAAAAGGGTTATTGATTATATAAATGATACGGCAGAGTTTATTAATACGGAAGATGGAAAAATATCATCTTCTAAAATGCTTGAGAAATTTCTTTTTAACGCTGATATGCAGTTTTCACCTATTTCAAAACTTTCAGGCGGTGAGAAAAGAAGGCTTTATCTTTTAAAAGTTATAATGGAATCTCCAAATGTTCTTTTTCTTGATGAGCCTACTAACGATTTAGATATACAAACAATTTCTATTTTTGAGGAATATTTAGATACGTTTAACGGAGCAGTTATTACTGTATCACATGACAGATATTTCCTTGATAAATGTGTTGACAGAATTTTTTCGTTTGAGTCAGGTTGTATAAAAAGATATGAAGGTTGTTACAGCGATTATATTGAAAAAAGAGAGAATAATTTAGATAATCGTAAATCAGTTGAAAAAGAGACAGACAGCAAGGTTTGGAAAAAAGGACCTAAAAAATTAAAAATGACTTATCAGGAAATGAAAGATTTTGAAAATATAGATATGGTTATTTCAGAACTTGAAAACGAGATAAGTGAAGTTGAAACGGAATTAATAAAGCAGTCAAGTAATTATGTAAAACTTCAGGAACTAACAGGAAAAAAGGAAGAACTTGAAAAAAAACTAAATGATGCCATAGACAGATGGGCTTATCTTAATGATTTGAATGAAAAAATTAATAGCTTGAATTAGAAAAACGCTGTTTAAAGTTAAAAAAACTTTAAACAGCGTAATAATTTTTTAAGCACACTTTTATAATTTTTACTAAATAATATTAAAATGATTTGTTTTTATAAATGCTACAATATTATTATATTATAAAAGATAAAATTTTGCTACATATTTTTATTTTTAAAGCATATCTTTTAAAAGCGCTTTGTATATAAATTGAGCGGCATCACTTCTTGTCATTTTTTTATCAGCATTAATGTTGTTATTACTGTCAGGTTCTATAAGCCCAAGTTCATCGCATATAACAATTGCAGCTAAAAAGTTATTATCTACTGTATCATTATAATTAGCTGACTTAAATATTTCAAAGTTTTCCATTTTTGTATAATTGTTTGCTCTTATAATAAATCTTGCAGCTTGCTGGAATGTTATTATACTATCCATTTTATCTGTTGGATTTATAAATTTATTCTCAATTAAATATTCTTTTAACTCGTCTGATTCAATACTGTTTTTATTAAGGCAGTATTGGAAAAATTCTTCAATAGTTATTTCTTTATCAGGTTTAAACTCGTTTGTACCATCATTTATAAAAAGTCCTTTGCTTAAAAGTTTTGTTACACTTTCAGCGCATTCATGCCCTTCTATATCAATATATTGAGGATTAGAGTTTATTTTTTTGTATTCAGTTCCGTCATATTTAATTTTTTTGCCTGTTTTAGCATCCCACATCATATTTTCAGTGTTTCTGAAATCATAAATAAGTATAGGGGTTTCGCTGCTTATTAAATACATAGGTCCAAAATTATTTTGTTCGCAAGCTATATTAAATATTTCCTCTCCTGTTTTTATATTATCAATTGAAGGAAATTTAGCTGTGTCATACCATCTTGATTCAAAACGAACTAAGTCTCCGTTTTCGTCAAAATTAACATTTAAGTAATTATTTCTAAATTTAATTCCATTTACAATTCTTGTATAAGTATAATTTCGAGAGTATGAATTATCATTGGAATCGTCAAAATCGGCTTTTGTGTTTTTAAATTTATCAGAAACGACCTCGTTTAAAAATTTAGCTGCTTTTTCCTCATAATTATTTTTATTATTTTTTTCATTTTCAGTATCAGTATCGTTTGTAGTTATTGAAGATATAATTATATTTCTATTATTTCTATAAAAAGAAATTAATTCGCCTGTTTTAGCATTTACTCTGCCGTTTCCGCTTGTATTATCTCCATCAAATGATATATCCCATATGTATTTATCAGTATCAATAGTATCTTTATATATTCTTGATGAAGACATTTTTGTGTTATTTGAGGATAAATCACAATATTTTATTATTATATTAAGTGCATCATTATTTGAAATCATATTTGACAATTTTTCAACAGAATTTAATTCCTCAGGAGTAAGTTGTTTAAGTGAATCACCAGAGCCGGTATCTGCCATTGATTCTTTTACGTCGTAAGCTTTTGCGTTTCTAAAATCGTATCCTCCGTTTGGTTCATATTCTTTTATGTTTCCTGTAAAAGCATCAATTGCTTTACGGTTTGAAAATGACTTTTCGTAAGCTGCAAATATGCTTAATTTTTTATCTTTGTAATTATAATAACTTTTATATTCAGGTTCAAAAGGGATTTTTTCAATATATGCTTTTTTAGCATCGTCTAAGCTTATTATATTTTCAGTAGGAGGAAAATCTGATGAAACAAATTCATAATTTCTTAAATAATAAGAAACTACCTCATTAGTGTATATATTTATTTCTACATCAGCGCCAATATTAGTAACAGGTAAGTTGTTTTCATATAATAAAAATTCAAATGATTTATAATTACCATAGCCATTATCTGTATTTTCGGCTGATTTAAACGTATATTTAGGCATAACTTTATTCATAAATTCTGACGCTGTTTTAAGCATATCATCGTTTGAATAATCTGAAAAGGCTTGATTTTTTTCATCATTACTTCTTTTATAATTTGAATATTCAATAATATTATTATTATCGTCAACAGTTATACTTATTGAACTATTGTTTTTTTCATCAGTCCATGACATTTCATATATATTAATGACATTTCCATTTTTTAATGTTTTTGACGATGTGTTTGAATCAAATTCAGAATAACTTGACGGTATTTCAAAAACACTTTTAGCATATACTATTGAGTCTGCCATTTTTGTACCTGTTTTGTCATCTGCAAAAGACATATAAGGTACTGACACCGCTGAGGTTATGCACAATGACATTGCAGCGGCAATTAATTTTTTAAAATTCATGATAACACCTTCCTTATTTGTTTATTTTTTATTTGTATATTAATTAGACGTCTTTCATATAAAGTTTGTTCCATTTATTTATATAAAATGTTTATAAAACTTTATAAAACCAATTTAAATTGTTGTTTCTCTAATATCAAGAGATTCTAAAAGTTCAAGGTCTTTGTTTCTCTCAATAAAATTATCAAGAGTATATTGGTTGGCAAAAAGCATTACAGGTCTTTCATAATGGTCAAAAACAAGAGTACACCTTGAGTTTTCAAAATCCTTTAAAGAATCTGTATCCTCTGTATTCACCCAGCGAGCAACGCTAAAATTCATAGGTTCCATACGTATATCGCAGTTATATTCGTTTTTTATTCTGTATTCAAAAACTTCAAATTGTAATGAGCCTACTGCTCCTAAAACTACGTCGTTATATTCATTTTTATATACCTGTATTGCTCCTTCTTGAGCAAGCTGATTGACACCTTTTTGAAAATGTTTTGCTTTCATTGAGTTTATAGGACGTACACGCATAAAAAGTTCCGGAGGAAAAGTAGGTAAAGGTTCAAAAAATATTTTTTCTTTGCTGTTTGTTAAGCTGTCTCCTATTTGATAGTTTCCAGAATCGTAAATTCCTATTATGTCTCCGGCGTATGCTGTTTCAACATTTTCTCTTTCATTTGCCATAAGCATTGTAGATTGATTTATTTTTATTGTCTTTCCGGTTCTTGATAGTGTTACACTCATTCCTCTTTCAAATGTACCTGAGCATATTCTCATAAAAGCAAGTCTGTCTCTATGAGCTGGATTCATATTTGCTTGTATTTTAAATATAAAGCCGCTGAAAAATTCATCAGTTGGAGAGACGTAACCTGTTGTTGTCATTCTTTTTCCGGGAGGAGGAGACATAACAAGAAAGTGTTCCAAAAATTCAGTTACTCCGAAATCAGCTAACGCAGTTCCAAAGAAAACAGGCGTAAGCTCACCTTTTAAAATTTTATCAATATTAAATTCATTTCCGGCTCCATCTAAAAGCTCAAGGTCATCTTTTAAGTTTTTTAATCCATCAGCCGACAAATATTGTTTGGCTATATTATTGTTTATGCCATCTTCTCCAAGTTCAATTATTTTTTTATCTTTATAAATGTATAGAGTATTTTTTAGTCTGTCATATATTCCTTCAAATAACTGACCGCTTCCAATAGGCCATGTAACAGCTGTTGAAGGGAGCCCTAAAGCTTCTTCAAGTTCTTCCATAAGGCTTAGAGGTTCTTCAGCTTGTCTATCAAGTTTATTTATAAATGTAAATATTGGTATATGTCTCATACTGCATACTTTAAAAAGCTTTTTTGTTTGAGCTTCGACCCCTTTTGCAGCATCTATTACCATAACGGCGCTGTCGACAGACGTTAATATACGATATGTATCTTCGCCAAAGTCATTATGCCCGGGAGTATCCATAATAGAAACTACTTTATCTTTGTATTTAAACTGCATTACGGAACTGGTTACAGATATTCCACGCTGTTTTTCAATTTCCATCCAATCCGATGTAGCAAATTTATTATTTCTTCTTGCTTTTACTGTTCCGGCTTCACGTATTGCACCTCCATGTAAAAGGAGTTTTTCTGTAAGGGTTGTTTTTCCGGCATCTGGGTGTGAGATTATTCCAAATATACGATGTTGGTTTATTATATCTTTGTCAGGTGTCATTTTTTTAAAATTCCTTTCTTAAAATATATTAGTATTAAATAATATTATTTCCATAATTAATTCCTTTTTCCGTTATAGTTAATTTTGCCTTATTTTCAGATATTAATACAACTTCAATTAATTCATTATCAGAAAGATTTTTTAATGCTTGTTTATATTTTTTAAGCATGTTTTCACTTAAACTTTTAAATTTATAACTGTATTGGTCTGAGCCGCATAAATAAGATTGATATGCTCTGTCAAATATTTCATGTTCCAGTCTATTCATAATAAATCCGCCTTTCTTACAAGTAATATGTTTTGTTTTAATAATAAATTCCGTTTAAATTATAAATAAAAATTTTAAAAAGAACATTTAGAGGAAATTTTTATAAATCTTTGACATTTACAATTAAATCTTTATGAAATACATAAACAACTCCTTCTTTTATTTGAGGTGTAGTGAAATGCTTATAATATTTTTTGAAAATTTTATAAAGCAATGCATGTTTATTATACAATAATATTATGATTTTTAAAATACATCATTTTTACAAGGTTTGATTTTAATTTCCAATTTGTTAAAGCTTATTTATATAAATTTTTCCGTAATATAGAAAATTCTAAGGAAACATTAAATTAATTAATGTCTCCTTAGAATTTAAGTTAGTCTTTTAATTTGAATCTTGTAAGTATTTCGGTAAATACTGCTGATTGGCTTGCAAGTTCTTCAGATGCCGTAGCACTTTCCTCAGATGCAACAGTATTATTTGAAACAACAGTAGCAATTTGGTTAAGTCCTATATTTATTTCTTTAATAGCAACATTTTGTTTTTCTGATGCTTCTGCTACTTCAGTTGAGATTTTGGATATTTCCTCAATTTGTTCTGTAATTTGTTTAAGAGCCTCAGCAGTTTTATTTGCTATATTACTTCCATGTTCAGCTTTATCAAGAGAAATAGCTATAAGTTCTGAAGTTTCTTTTGCTGATTTCTGACTTCTTGAGGCAAGATTTCTAACTTCTTCAGCAACTACGGCAAAACCTTTTCCGTGTTCACCGGCTCTTGCCGCTTCAACTGCTGCGTTAAGTGCAAGTATGTTTGTTTGGAATGCTATATCGTCAATAGCTTTTATAATTGTTGATATATTATTTGACGCCTGATTAATTTCAGCCATAGCGTCAAGCATATTAAGCATTTCCTCGTTAATAGTTTTAGCGTTATTTTGAGCTTCCATTGCAAGATTACTTGTCATATTTGATTTTTGAACATTTTCAGCAGTTCTTTCGGCAACGCTTTCAACAGTAGCATTAAGTTCCTCAACGGCGCTTGACTGTTCAGATGCACCTTGCGCAAGATTTGTGCCTGAATCAGCTATGCTTCTTGAGCCTATGGCAATTTGCTCTGAAGAAGATGCTATTTCTTTTATAAGCATATTAAAGTTTTTAATAACAGATTCAAGGGAATCTTTTATGCTTACAAATTCACCCTGATATGTACCTTTAAGAACTATATTAAGGTCTTGATTCGCAAGGCGAAGTAAAATACCTGAAATATCGTTTATATGTTCTGAAAGAATTTCAGATGTAATGTTAATTGAGTTTGCTATTTCTTTATAAGCGCCTTTATATTTTCTTTCGTCAATACGTTTTGAAAAATCAGACGCTGATATAGCATTAAGAACATTAACAGTATCTTTAATAGGAGCATATATAACTAATGTAAGACTGTTAAGTGATTCTATAAGCTTTAACCATCCTCCGCTGAAATTAGAAGTATCAATAGTATTATTAAAATTACCGTTTGTAATTTCTAAAATACTTTGATTAAGCGCTGAATTTACAGCAGAAAGATTAGACTTAAGTAAATCCATAGACTCATGAAGAATAGCTTTTTTACCTTTAAAACGGTGAGTAGTAAAGTCAAAGTTACCTTCACTATATGCCTGTACACTATCAATAATGTTATAAATAAGTTCTGAGTTTTCCAATATCATATTATTAATGCTTTCAGCAAGGTTTTTATAATTTCCTTTATATTTTGAAGAATCAAGTCTTTCCTCAATTTCACCTTCATTAAATTTATTTACAGTATTTTGTACATCATAAACAATATTGTTTACAGTATCGGCTACATAAGCAAAATGATTTGCAAGTCTTGATATTTCGTCACTTCCGTTAGAGCGTATATTAATGTCAAAATCACCGCTTGAAAGTTTTTCAGATACGTCAATGAGCCTATTTACAGGTTTAATAATACTTGTTGTAATTTTCATTGCAGCTACAAGAAGGAATATAATTGAAATAAGCATAATAGCTATTATTACAGCGATGAGTTTATCTATAAAAATAGTATTTTCATTTGTCATAGTATTCCATTTATCATTTGCCGCAACTACCATATCGTCTATAATAGGCAGAATTTCATCACTTTCTTTCATAAAGTCAAGCATTGTTGTGTAAGCTTTATCAAGGTCATTATCGGAAAGAGCAGCATAAATAGTATCAATTGTAGGATTGCATTGATTTAATACTATATCCTCAAGCCTATCAACATCACCGTTTAATCTTGCTCTGTTTTCATCGGTAACGCTTTTGTCATCAGCAAGGTTTTTACGATATTTGCTAAAAACTTCTTTCATTAAGTTACTATTTTCGTAATACTTGTTATAATAATTATCAAACTCAGATTTTCCATTAGCCATAAAATTGTCGTTTATCATGAGATTAACATTAATTCTCATATTGTCAAAGTAGTTTATAAGGCTGTTTGAATAAGTAAGACGAGTGTCGGCTGTTTCCATCATATTGTTGTACCTTTCTTTTATGGAAATAGGTCCTATTATTGCGAATATGCTTATTATTAAAGCTATGACAATAGAAATTATAGATATAACAAGCAGCTTAGATTTGATTGTCATTTTTTTCAACATATTTATTTCCTCCTCTGTGAATAAATATTTTATTTAATTATACCAAAATAAGACTAAAATTACAAGAATTTTTAGAATAACTATTTAAGGAAAATATTGAATGAACTTTGTAAAAATTAAAATATGCACAAAAAAAATCAGCGTAAGAATATGCTGATTTTTTTTATATATTAATATTTATTATATATGTAATGTAAATAATGTAAATATAGAAAAATTATTTTTGGTATTTATTACCTATGTTCAAGATTTATATAACTTTTGCGTCCAGAAACATGTTTATAAGCAGGTCGGATTATTTTTCCGGCGTTTATAAGTTCTTCAATTCTATGTGCACTCCATCCGGCTATACGTGATACTGCGAAAATAGGGGTATATAATTCAAGGGGAAGATTTAACATTGAATATACAAAACCGCTGTAAAAGTCTATGTTAGCGTTTACTCCTTTATATATTTTACGATTTTTTGATATTATTTTTGATGCGAGTCTTTCGACATTTTCATAAAGTTCAAATTCTTTTGTCATACCTTTTTCAGTGGAAAGATTTTTAACGAATCTTTTAAATATTGACGCTCGTGGGTCGGAACGTGAATATATCGCATGTCCCATACCATATATAAGTCCTGATTTGTCAAATGCTTTTTTATCAATTATAGCTTTTAAATAATTTGAAATTTCTTCTTCGTCATTCCAATCAGATATATTATTTTTTATATCCTCAAACATTTGTACGACTTTTATATTAGCGCCTCCATGTTTCGGTCCTTTAAGAGAACCTAATGACGCTGCAATTGTGGAGTATGTGTCAGTTCCTGATGAAGATACTACATGAGTTGTAAATGTTGAATTGTTTCCGCCGCCATGTTCAGCGTGAAGTACAAGCGCTATATCAAGTATACGAGCCTCAAGAGGCGTATATTTACTGTCGGCACGAAGTATATATAATATATTTTCAGCAATAGATAGGTTTGGTTGCGGACTGTGTATAAATAAACTTTCACCGTCATGATAATGCTTGTATGCCTGATAACCATATACACAAAGGAGTGGAAAAAGTGCAATAAGCTGTATACATTGTCTTAATACATTAGGTATAGAAATGTCATCAGCGTTTTTGTCATAAGAGTAAAGTGTCAACACACTTCTCGCAAGTGTATTCATCATATCCTTACTTGGAGCTTTTAAAATTATATCTCTGACAAAACTTGTAGGTAAAGATTCCATATATTTTGAAATAATATTTTTAAAGTTATCTAAATCATTTTTTGCCGGAAGATTTCCGAATAAAAGTAAATATATTATTTCTTCAAATCCAAAACGTTTTTCGTTAGCAAAACCTTTAACTAAATCTTCTATATCATAGCCTCTATAAAATAGTTTTCCTTTACATGGAACTTTGTTTTCATGAACGTACTCAAATGCTTTTATTTCAGAAATTTCGGTAAGTCCAGTTAAGACCCCGCTTCCGTCTATATCTCTAAGTCCTCTTTTTACTTTATATTTTGTGTAAAGTCTGGGTTCAATTGAGTTGTTTTTATAACAAAGGTTTGCTAATTGTTCAATTTCATAATTTAATGCGGAAATTTCAGAAGTATCGTTTGCCGCCATTATAGACCTCCTCTCATATCGTCAAAAAAATATGCTTATAAAGTTTTTATAAAATAAGTATATCTTTTTGATTATGAATTTTCTGACAATTTATTAGTGTAATAATACTATTATACTTCTTTTTTTAAGAATCGTCAATCAATTATTATATATCTTGCACGGAAACAGCATTTACTTTTTTGCACCAAAAAGAATGCTCAATAAAACTTCAG
>CAMTZM010000015.1 GCA_947086655.1 uncultured Eubacteriaceae bacterium | reverse complement strand
CCTAAAACTATTGAAGTTAAGTCAGACGGTAAAACACAAAAATTATCTTTTGACAATTACCCATACGGTGCTATTCTAATCACAAAGATTGACGGAGTAACAAAGGAACCGCTTGCAAATGCTAAATTTAAAATAACAGACACTTCTAATAAACCTGTTGGAAACTCCAACGGCGAATATACCACAAATAGCAAAGGTGAAATTTTGATAAACAATATTGTACCCGGAAGTTATGTTATTACAGAAATTCAAGCACCTGAGAATTACGCCTTAAACGACACACCTAAAACTATTGAGGTCAAGCCAGACGGAAAAACTCAAAAACTATCTTTTGACAATTACCCTTACGGTGCTATCCTCATCACAAAAGTTGACGGTGTAACTAAAGAACCTTTGGCGAACGCTAAATTTAAGGTTACTGATAATAACAGTAAAGTTATTGGCAATTCTAACGGTGAATATACAACAAACAGCAAGGGTGAAATTTTGATAAACAATATCGTACCCGGAAGTTATGTTATTACTGAAATTCAAGCGCCTGATAATTACGCTTTGAATGACACACCTAAAACTGTTGAGGTTAAGCTGGACGGTAAAACACAAAAATTATCTTTTGACAACTATCCTTACGGTGCTATTCTCATTACAAAAGTTGATGGAGTAACAAAAGAGCCTTTAGCGAACGCTAAATTTAAGGTAACAGATAATAATGGTAAAGTTATTGGCAATTCTAACGGCGAATATATAACAAACAGCAAGGGTGAAATTTTGATAAACAATATCGTACCCGGAAGTTATGTGATAACAGAAATACAAGCACCGGATAATTACGCTTTGAACGATACACCTAAAACTATTGAAGTTAAGCCTGACGGAAAAGCAAATAAAATAACTTTTGATAATTACCACTATGGAACACTTGTAATCAAAAAACTTGACGCTGTAACAAAAGAGCCGCTTGCTAACGCTGAATTTAAGGTTACGACATCAAACGGTGATGTTGTTGGAGCGAATAAAGGTATTTTTACTACCAATGAAACAGGTTTGATTACAATACCAAACCTGCCTAAAGGAAGTTATATTGTAAAAGAAACAAAAGCGCCTAAAGGATATATTCTTGAAAATAAATCTGAAACTATTAACATTGAGTATGGCAAAACTCATACTCTTGAATTTTTTAATAATAAAAAGAGCGGTTTACAGATTATAAAAATTGACAGTAACACAAAACAGCCTTTAAAACACGCAGAATTTACTGTTTACAAAAAATCCGGCGAGGAAATCGGCAAATATGAAACAGACAAAGACGGTGTAATTATTATTGACAATCTTGACCCCGGCTGGATAAAAATTGTTGAAACAAAAGCGCCGAACGGTTATCTTCTTGATGAAACGCCTAAAGACATTGAAATCACAAATAATCAGTTTGTAAAAGTTACTTTTGAGAATAACCCTATGTCAAGCGTTGTTATTAAAAAATATGACACAAACACAAAGAAACCACTTGCCGGAGCAATATTCAAGGTGACAAAAAAATCCGGTGATGTAGTTGGAGAATACAAAACCAATGATAACGGCTTAATTCAGATTGATAATTTGCCAACAGGCTGGTATTCAGCTGTTGAGGTAAAAGCGCCTAATGGTTATAAACTTGTTGAAAACGCAAAGGATTTTGAGGTTACTCATACAAAAACAGTAACACTTGAATTTCCTAATGAAAAATTAACAAGTCTTATTATCAAAAAAGTAAATGACAAAACAGGCGAACCGCTTGCGGACGCTAAATTCAAGGTTGAAAAACAAGATGGACAGATTGTAGGCGAATATTCAACAGATAAAGACGGCTTGATAAATATTTCGACTCTTAGTCCTGACTGGTATGTTGTGAGAGAAACAAAAGCGCCTGACGGTTATCTTCTTGATGAAACGCCTAAAACTGTTGAGGTTAAAACAGATGTTCCTACTCTCACGACGTTTACAAACAAAAAATTGACAGGAATACAAATCAAGAAAATTGATGAAACAACAGGAAAGGCTTTAGCTGGTGCGGAATTTACGGTTACAAAGCAGAACGGCGAAAAAATCGGTGACACTTATATTACAGATGAATCAGGTTTTGCGAATGTTCCAAACTTGCAGCCTGACCATTATGTGGTAACAGAAATAAAAGCGCCGGACGGTTATTTGCTTGATAATACACCTAAAACCGTAGAGGTTAAAACAGACACGCCTACTATTGTAACATTTAAAAACAAATATAAAAGCGGTTTTCAGATAATCAAAACAGACGCTAAAACAGGTGAGCCTCTTGCTGGCGCTAAATTTACCGTTTACAAAAAATCCGGTGATGTTATCGGAGAATATGTAACCGATAAAAATGGCGTTATAATTATTGACAGTTTAGAGAACGGCTGGTATAAAATCGCTGAAACAAAAGCACCTGACGGTTATATGATTGACGAAACACCAAAAGATGTTGAAATGACTGGTAATCAGTTCTTGAAAATTGTTTTTGAGAATAAAAAACTAACAGGAATACAAATCAAGAAAATTGATGAAACAACAGGAAAGGCATTAGCCGGAGCGGAATTTACAGTTACAAAACAGAACGGCGAAAAAATCGGTGACACTTATATTACAGATGAATCCGGTTTTGCAAATGTACCGAATTTACAGCCTGACCATTATGTGGTAACAGAAATAAAAGCACCTGACGGTTATTTGCTTGACAACACACCAAAAACCGTTGAGGTTAAGACAGATATACCAACTGTTGTAACATTCAAAAACAAATATAAAAGCGGTTTTCAGATTATTAAAACGGACGCTAAAACAGGCGAACCTCTTGCTGGTGCTAAATTTACCGTTTACAAAAAATCCGGTGATGTAATCGGAGAATATGTAACCGATAAAAACGGAGTTATAATTATTGACGGTTTAGAGAACGGCTGGTATAAAATTGCTGAAACTAAAGCTCCTGACGGATATATGATTGACGAAACACCAAAAGATGTTGAAATGACTGGTAATCAATTCTTGAAAATTGTTTTTGAGAATAAAAAACTGACAGGAATACAAATCAAGAAAATTGATGAAACAACAGGAAAGGCATTAGCCGGAGCGGAATTTACAGTTACAAAACAGAACGGCGAAAAAATCGGTGACACTTATATTACAGATGAATCCGGTTTTGCAAATGTACCGAATTTACAGCCTGACCATTATGTGGTAACAGAAATAAAAGCACCTGACGGTTATTTGCTTGACAACACACCAAAAACCGTTGAGGTTAAGACAGATATACCAACTGTTGTAACATTCAAAAACAAATATAAAAGCGGTTTTCAGATTATTAAAACGGACGCTAAAACAGGCGAACCTCTTGCTGGCGCTAAATTTACCGTTTACAAAAAATCCGGTGATGTAATTGGAGAATATGTAACCGATAAAAACGGAGTTATAATTATTGATAATTTAGAAAACGGCTGGTATAAAATCGCTGAAACAAAAGCACCTGACGGTTATATGATTGACGAAACACCAAAAGATGTTGAAATGACGGGTAATCAGTTCTTGAAAATTGTTTTTGAGAATAAAAAACTTGCCGGACTTCAAATCAAAAAGATTGATGAAATAACAGGTAAACCACTTGCCGGAGCAAAATTTACTGTTGAAAAACAAAACGGCGAAAAAATCTATACAAACGAAAACGGTACTGATTTTGTTACAGACGCACAGGGATTCATCAATATTCCTAACCTTGCGCCTGATTATTATATCGTTAAAGAAGTTAAAGCGCCGGAAAATTATATTTTAGACGAAACACCTAAAACTGTACAGGTTAAAACAGATACTCCAACAGTGGTAACTTTTACTAATAAACCGTTAGCCGGACTTAAAATAGTCAAGTTAAATTCGGTGACAAAAGAACCAATCGCCGGAGTTGAGTTCAATATTTCCAAAATGAACGGCGAAAAAGTTGTAAACGACAAAAATGGATACACCTTTACTACCGACAGGAACGGACAGATTTATCTTCCTAATCTTGAAGATGGGGTTTACTATGTGACAGAAACAAAAGCGGCGGACGATTATTTCCTTGACAGCGAGCCAAAAACAGTAGAGATAAAATCAGGAAAATCCACTGTACTTGAAGTTCTTAATAAACCTTGTTCAAGTCTTTTAATCGTAAAAACGGACGCTAATACGGGAGAACCACTTGCGGGCGTTGTTTTTGATATTAAAAAGGCAAATGGTGAAAGAGTAACATCAAGTATTCTTGACCAAAATCAGCCTAACACCGAAAACAACAGTCCTAATAAAAACACAACAGCTAACGGGGATATATCCAGCTCTTATGTGACCGACAAAAATGGAAGAATAAGAATTAACAATTTAGCGCCCGGAGAATATCACGTTATTGAAACAAAGGCGTTAGACGGATATATTCTTGATACAGATGTTCACAGTGTTACTGTAACAGACGGCAAACAAGCGACATTAAAATTAACAAACACTCCAAAAGCTGGTATTCGTATAGTAAAAGTTGACTCCATAACAAAAAAGCCTATTATGGGTGTGGAATTTATGGTGTTTGACACAAACAAAAAGGTTATCGGAACGTATTACACCGACAACAACGGTATTGTTGATTTACCGTCAGAATTGCCGGAGGGACGTTATACAATACGTGAAACAAGAGCGGCAGACGGATATTATCTTGATGAAGTTCCAAAAACAGTAGATTTTAAAGCTGGAAAGGTTACGGAAATCATCTGGACTAACACTCCGGAAATGGGACAGATACAATTAACAAAATTATCCGCTGACGATAATCAAGTAAACGGCTTACCAGCAAGAACACCGCTTGCCGGAGCGATTTTTGAGGTTTATTCTTACAAATCAGGTAACTTGGTTGACCGTTTTGTATCAGGAAATGACGGTAAAGCAATATCAAATCCTATACCTCTTGGAAGATATATCGTAAAAGAAGTAAAAGCGCCTGATAATTACAGACTTTCAGATAAACAGCTTGATATAGAAATTGAGTTCGCAACACAAATAATCAAACAAGAATTTTTGAATTACAGCGCTAACACCGGTGTTTATATCAAGAAAACGGGAAATACACAGGCTATGTCAGGAAATACAATTCCTTATGATATTAAAGCGGTGCAAAACACATCAACCGTTCCCCTTACTGATTTTTATTGGAGAGATGTTGTGCCGGCAAACGCCGCAAGACTTGCTAAAATCGTAACAGGAACGTACAATCAGGCTTTGAAATACAAAGTTATGATAACAACAAATAAAGGCAACACAAGAGTTATAGCTGATAATCTGTCAACTACTCAGAACAATGTTATAGGCTGCTCAAACGCAGAATTGGGACTCGCAAATGACGAGTATGTAACAAGTTTCAGTCTTGTATTCGGTACTGTTAAAGCGGGATTTGCACAGGTTGAACAGCCGCAGGTTTATATGACTGTACTCAAAAATCTTCCTAACGGCTATCAGTTCGCAAACAAAGCGGATATAGGAGGAAAATATCAAGGAGAATGGGTTATCGGTAACAGCACTTGGCTTACTACTATTTACGCTGTAGGCGGTAAACTTCCTAAAACTGGATATTGATATAGTATGCTAAATGAAAAGTCGCTTGAAAAAGCGGCTTTTCATTTTTATAAGTTTCATTTTAAGATGTTGAATGTTTTATGTGAAAGTGATATAATCAATTTAATTATAAACTGGAATTTATAAAGGAGAATATTATGGATATAACCAATTTTAAGTGGACAAGGCAACCGAAAAGCTATTGTATTGATAGCAATAGAATAGAAATTATCACAAATCCTCATACTGACTTATGGCAGAGAACCTACTACCATTTTCAAAATGATAATGCACCGGTTTTGCAGATGGAAACTGATGAAAAATTTTTCAGTTTTGTAGTAAAAACAAATTTTACCGAAAGTCACCACCGCTTTGACCAATGTGGTATTGTTATGTATTTAGACAGTGAAAACTGGCTAAAAGCTTCTGTTGAATATGAAAATAAAGAATTTCAGCATTTAGGCAGCGTTGTAACAAATAACGGCTATTCTGATTGGGCAACTACCTCTATTTCTGCTACAATAAAATCTATGTGGTATCGCTTTAGCCGCAGAGAAGATGATTATTGCATTGAATCTTCCGAAGATGGCGTACACTTTAGTCAAATGCGTATTTGCCATATGTATAAAGGTAATGAAAAAATTCAATTTGGTATTTATGCCTGTTCACCAGAGGATTCCTCATTTAAAGCTGTCTTTACTGATATTAAGTTTACTGATTGCCAATGGAAAGCGCATATTGGACAACAGCCGGATTAAAACAAATTAAATTCTATATGAATAATAATATGTTTATAAAAAATCGATTTACGAGGTAATTATTATCTTGCAAATCGGTTTTTTTATGCCTAAATTTAAGAAAATTATTATATATGGGAGGAATAAAAAATGAATTATAAACTTGTAATTGCCGAAAAACCATCAGTAGCTAAGACTATCGCTGATGTTCTTGGAAGTAAAGAAAGAAAAGACGGCTTTCTTATCGGAAACGGATATATTGTATCGTGGTGCATAGGACATCTTATAACATTGGCAAAGGCTGAAAGCTATGATAAAACTTTTTCAAGATGGCGTTATGCCGATTTGCCTATTATTCCTGATAACTGGAAATATTCTGTTTCAGAGGATAAGATAAAGCAGATTGAGTTATTGTCAAAACTTATGAACAGGTCGGATATTTATGTTGTTATAAACGCTTGTGACGCCGGACGTGAGGGCGAACTCATATTTAGGCTTGTCTACGATTATTGCAAATGTGATAAAGATGTTAAACGTCTTTGGATTTCCTCAATGGAGGAAAAAGCGATTTCAGAGGGATTTAACAATTTAAAGTCAGGAACAGAATACGATAATCTTTATAAATCGGCGTTATGCAGAGCAAAAGCTGATTGGATTGTTGGTATTAACGCAACAAGGCTTTTCTCAATTCTGTATGATGATACCCTTAATGTAGGGCGTGTTCAGTCACCAACACTTGCCCTTATTGCTGAGCGTGAGAGCGGTATATCAAACTTTATTAAAGAACCTTTTTATGTTCCGATAGTTGAATGCGGTAATTTTACAGCGGAGGGAGAAAAAACAAAAGACAAAGAATACGCTGAAAAAATTATTGCGGATTGTGACAGCAAGCCGATTGTTATAAAATCGGTTGAGAAACAGAAAAAAACTATTTCTTGTTATAAACTTTTTGATTTAACAGCATTACAGTGTGAGGCCAACCGCATATTCGGCTATACGGCACAGCAGACACTCGACTATGTTCAATCTCTTTATGAGAAAAAACTGACAACGTACCCACGAACAGACAGCAGATATTTAACAGGCGATATGGAAAACGGCATAAAGCCTTTAGCTGAAATTATTTGTTCGTCTGTAACCTTTTTAAACTCAATAAAACTTGCCGTAAACGCCAAACAGGTTATTGACAATTCCAAAGTTACAGACCATCACGCTATAATACCCACTATATCTATAAAAAACGCTGATATATCCTCTTTGCCAATAGGAGAGAAAAATATATTGTATATGATATGTGTACGTTTTATTTGTGCCGTTGGTGATAAATGCGAATATGATGAAACCATTATAAATATTGAGTGTGACGGAAATATTTTTACGGCTAAAGGCAGAACGATTATAAATGACGGCTTTAAATCAGCGGATAAAGCGTTCAAGGATTATTATAAACATCAAGAGGAAAATACTTCCGAAAATATTGTCTTGCCGAATTTTACAGAGGGTGAGATACTTCATAACGCCGCTGTAGGTATGCGTGAGGGCGTTACGTCACCGCCAAAATCTTACACAGAGGATACGCTTTTAAAAGCTATGGAAAAAGCCGGAACAGACGAGTTAATAGAAACCGCCGAGCGCAAAGGCATAGGAACTCCGGCTACTCGTGCCGGAATAATAGAAAAACTGGTTAAATCAAAATTTATTGAGCGTAAAGGCAGAAAGTTATTGCCAACACAAAAAGGCGTAAATCTTATTTCTATTCTGCCTGATATGTTAAAATCGCCTTATCTTACCGCTGAATGGGAAAACAAACTTAAAAAAGTTGAATATGGTGAATTAGCGGATAGTGAATTTATAAACGGCATACGTGATTTTATCTCTAAAATTATCGCTGAAAACACTATACCGAAACAAGAATACAAGGCTTTGTTTTCATCAAATCAGATTAACGCAGAACCAGTCGGGATATGCCCTCGCTGCGGAAATAAGGTTTACGAAAGTAAAAGAGGATTTTTTTGTGAGAATACAGCTTGTGAGTTTGGTATCTGGAAAGAAAATGTTTTTTTTGTTTCAAAAAAAGTTAAAGTTACAAGAAATATTGTTGAAACGCTCCTTAAAGAGGGGCGTATTTTTATGCCCGAATTGTATTCTGAAAAAATGAAAAAAACTTATTCAGCAACAATTTATCTGAATGACAGCGGCGGTAAATATGTAAGTTTCAGACTGGATTTTTCAAAATCAAAAATATAAAATTAAATTTTAAAAAGCTGATATTGTGTAAAATATCGGCTTTTTTATAAAAAAGGAGTGAATAAATGGCTTATAAAAAAGACAAAAAAGACTACAAGCAGGAAATGAAAGATATTACAGACCGACTTGAAACGGGAATAAAAGAACTCTTTGAGAGTGAGAAATACAAAAATTATCTGCAAACAATGGCTAAATTTCATAATTACAGCGTTAATAACACTGTTTTAATTCATATGCAAATGCCCCATTCTCAAAGGGTAGCAAGCTATAAAGCGTGGAAAGAAAAATTTAACCGTCAGGTAAAAAAAGGAGAAAAAGCTATCCGTATTTTTGCTCCGATACAAGTTAAATCAAATATGAATATAGAGGTTGATAAAATAGACCCTGTAACTAAACTTCCTGTTCTTGATGAAAACGGAGAAATTGTTACTGAAATAAAAAATGTCAAAGAACTTCGTTTTAAACTTGTTCCTGTGTTTGACATATCGCAGACAGAGGGAGAGCCTTTACCGACAATCGCTGAAAATCTTATCGGAAATGTTGAGAATTACGAAACATTTATTGACGCTCTTAAATATGTATCGCCTTTTCCCATAGCTTTTGAGAAATTACCGGAAGATACTGATGGTCTATGCACATTCGGAAATGAAAACAGAATAAAAATTCGTGAGGGTATGAGCGAAATTCAAACAGTATCAGCGATTATTCACGAAATAGCGCATTCTATTTTGCATAAAAAAGAAGATGTGAAACTTGAAAAGCCTGACAATAAAAATTTGAAAACTGAAGAAGTTGAGGCTGAAAGCGTTTCTTATGTTGTTTGTCAGCACTTTGGTATAGAAACTTCCGCTAACAGTTTTGGTTATATTACCTCGTGGAGCAGCGGAAAGGAACTTAAAGAATTAAAAGATTCTCTTGAAACAATTCGCAATACCTCTGCCAATATTATTAATAATGTTGAGGAGTATTTAGCGGAAATTCAAAAAAATCGTGAAAATGAAAATAAACTTGAAAGTGAGAATGAAATAGAAACGACATTTGACCTTGCGTTAGAACCGACTGTTACGATTATATGGAGTGAAAACGAACATTTTCACGATGGGGAAACAATAAGCCTTTTTCAAGCTAATACACTTATAAAAAAACTTGATGAGGAAAATTTTGGAATACCCGGTTATGACAAAACTAAATTCCAAATTAACTTTATTATGAATGGAGAATTTCAAGAATATAAAGGACGGCAGGATTTAGGCGACGGTGATGGTTCACTTATTGAGCATATCGAAAAATTTTACGCTTATTATGAAAATAACGAGGAATGGTATAACAAAATTTTACTCAATGAAGGCGAGGAAGTGCTGAAAGCTGAAAAAGCGGAAATAAGTTTTATGTTAAATGAATTTGTTCCATATTTAAAATTGCATTGTAATCTTTCTGAAATAGAACAAACAGCTAAAACCGCACTGCAAAAAAATGAAAATATGACTTCCGCTGAAATTGACTATCACACCGCAACGCAAGAGTATGTTTTAAAGTGCCGTGAAAAAATTAATCAGGGAGATTATAGTTTACCTCCCATACCTCAGCTTGAAGATTTTAATACAGAATTTCAAGAATATAAGGAACAAGTCAAAGAGGAAATAACTCAGGAAACCGCAAGCGCCGAAATGACGGTTGAGGAATACGCCGCAAATGTATATGAGCCTTATATTATGCCGGATAAGGATATTTCTGTTGATGAACGAAATGAGTTTGGCTATGATTATGAAAATATGCTGCCATTAACTCAAAATAGAGCGTTAGAACTTTTTGACTCCGATAATGTTATATATACACTTTATTACGATAACACTGAGGGTATGGTATTTGAGCGTGATGAAATATTAAACGCTAAAGACGTAATTTTTGGAATAGAAAAAGAAGATTGGGAAATGTCAGAGGAATATAAACACCTTAAAAGACAGCTTGAAAATGAAACACCGTCTGAAAATAAAGATAAATATTTAATATATCAGATGAAAGACGGCGGGGAACTTCATTCTTATCGTTTTGTTTCTTTTGAGGAATTAAAGAAAAATGATTTAAAAATAGATGTTAATAATTATGAATTTGTTTATTCCGACGATTTAAAAGAAAACGATACTCTTGATACTATTTATAATGAATTTAATACTGCACGCCCTGATAACTTTAGAGGTCACAGCCTTTCTATAAGTGATGTTGTTGTAATAGAAAAAGATAATGAAATATCATCGTACTACGTAGACAGAACGGGATTTAAAGAATTGCCTGTTTTTTTAGGAAATGAAACTTTTCCGTCTAAAAAGGAAATTGAAATAGATTCCGCTTGTATAAGCAATTATAAAGATATGACGGCGTTTGTCGGTTCCGATGATTACGTTTATCTCGGAAAAAGTGAAAATTATCATTATGGAGAAATATGTTATTATGATAACTCTGATAAGTCTATTATGTTTATATCTGACAACAAAGAAATATATTATTTTCTTTATAATGATAGTTGGAATATTTCTCAGCAGGAAATGCTTGACAGCGGTTATTATAAAAAAGAAGTTTATGAGGAATTTGACAGACTGCAAAAAACTGTTTTAAAGGATTTACCTTATAAAGACGGTTTTGACGGAATTAAGTTTGACGGCGAACCTTTTGTGCCTCCTGATAAATTAATTATCAGAGAGGAAACGAAAATCGCTGATAAATCAGAGGAAGTTTCAGAAACTGTTTCTATACAGAATAATAATGACCTTATTGGTAAAACGGTTATTATAAACGACCGTCAATTTCTTATTGATGATATAAGCGAAATAAGCGGTCGTGTTTCTATGATTGATTTAACATTTCAGCAAAGAGCGGGTTTTCCTATCACACGAGAGGAGTCAATCGACTATGTTCGTAAATTTTTGAAACAGGAAAAGGAAAAATCAATATCCGAAAAAAATAATTCTGAAACACTTGATAAAAGCGTAAACGCCGACAAAAAATTTTATAATGAAAATAAAAAACCAAAAAGAAATTCTATTCTTGAAACTATCAAAGAAAATAAAAAAGAAATATCCGGCAAAGTCAAAGAAAACAAAGAAATAAAAAAACAGGACAGGAGGATTTTATGAAAGAAATTTTTACCGTACCAGAAATAAACTTGATGTGCATATTTGACACAAACAGCAAAGAAACGCTTTTAAGCGATTTAAAATTGTGCCTTAAAGATGTTTATGAGCCTGAAATGATTGAGATTATAAAAACAACAATAAAAAAATTAGAAAAGATAACCGATGAGGAATTTTCCGAAATCGGTTTTTTTATTGCCGACAGCTTTTATGACTTTTACGAGGAGTGATGTATTATTGACAAACAAATTTGAGTATTATTCAGACCTTGCCGACAGGCAGTCAAGGCAGCTTACAGACAGCTATGAGAACTGGACTCAGTTTTTGAAAACAGCGGGACGAATATATAAATATCCGTTTAGTGAGCAGGTTTTAATTTACGCTCAGCGTCCCAGTATTACAGCCTGCGCTCCCATAGAAATATGGAATAAGCCAATGAACCGGTATGTTAAAAGGGGTTCTAAAGGTATCGCTCTTATTGACGATACCGGTACAAGACCGCATTTAAAATATGTTTTTGACTACAATGACACGGCCGGAGGAAAAAACGCTAAAAAGCCGTATTTTTGGAAAATGGAAGATGAACACAATGCTGATGTTCTGCGGTCTTTATCAAAATTTGAAATTGAAACAAACGAAAAAGATAGTTTGGAAAATGTTATTTTAGGCCTTGCTAAAACTCTTGCGGCGCGCTATTATAATGATAACAAGCAGGATATTTTGTTTTCCACAGAGGGAAGTTTTTTAGAGGAATTAGACGAATATAATATCGGTTTTACCTTTAGAGAAACCCTTTCGGCAAGTTTAGCGTACTGTGTAATGTCACGCTGTAATATAAACGCTGACGATTATATAAATAAAGAAGACTTCAAGTCTGTTATAAATTTTAATTCCCCGTCAAGCGTATACACTCTTGGCAAAGCCACAAGCGAATTGTCCGAACAAGTTTTAAGAGATATTGAGAGAACTGTAAAAAAATATGAGAGAAACAAGTTATCTGAAAGGAGCGATAATTATGGAAATGAATTATCATCAGAACGGGGATTATCTGATACCGGATATAACACTGAAAGAAATGACGGAGGATATAGGGAAATACGGAATGATGAGGAAGAAATACCTCAAAGAACAGAGGGGAATATTATATACGATAATGCTCCTTCAGGAGAAACTTTATCCTCACCTTTTGGAGATAGACAAGACAGCGAACAAGCGTCTGGAACAGATGATAGAGGAAATGACGAAACAATTACCGCCGCCGGACAAGGAATTGAATCAAATGGCTTGGGCAGCTCATATGAACTCACTGAAAGCGGCAGCGGAAGAAGTGATATTCAAGGAACTGATATACATTTAAACGATAATCAGGACACAAATATCGCTGATGATGAAACTGACAGCAATGATGATATTAATTCATTATCAGACGATATTGTAATAATACCTTTATTTCCAACAGAAAAAGAACAAAGAGAAAGAATTATTTCCACAGTAATAAGTCAGGAAGATATTGACAACGCACTAATTTATTGGAATGGAGATACGGAAAGCAGAAATAAGGTTTATGAATATATGAGAGAAAACGGCCGTTCAAGAGCGGCGGCCGTTTTTTTACAAAATGAGTATGGTTTAAATTTATCGTGTTTTGTAGTAGAAAAAGACGGAGCGGAGCCGATAAAACTTTCTTGGCAAAAAGTCCAGTTAAGAATAGGTCAGCTTATAGAAAACGGCAGTTTTACACCGGAAAAAGAAGATATATCAATTACGGAAACCGAAAGATTGGCAGATGAAATTCAGTTTATTGAAACTGAAAAACCATCAAATGAAATTGAGCCGACTGTTGAAATTGAAAAACCAACAAATGAAATTGAACCGTCCTCTGAAACTGAAGAACCAATAAATGAAGTTGAGCCGTCCTCTGAAACTGAAAAACAAATAAATGAAATTGAACCGTTCGCTGAAATTGAAAAGCCAATAAATGAAACAGTTAATTCTGAACTATCAGCCGAAGAAAATAATTCAGTTAAAGAAATCAAAGAAACAACAGCGAGTAAGCCTGTTAATTTTATTATAAAAGATGATAACTTAGGTGAAGTCGGAGCGAAAACAAGGTTTAAAAATAATGTTGAGGCAATAAAAACATTACAGCTTATTGAGTTTGAAAATCGCTCAGCGACACAAGAAGAACAGGAAATTTTATCACGCTATACCGGCTGGGGAGGAATACCGCAGGCTTTTGATGAAAATAATCAAAATTGGAGTAAAGAATATTCCGAATTAAAGTCCTTGATTAATGACGAGGAATATAATTCAGCGAGAGCCTCGACTCTAAACGCTCATTATACTTCCCCTCTTGTTATAAAAGCGATATATAAAGCTATTTCAAATATGGGTTTTAAGTCGGGAAATATTCTTGAACCATCTTGTGGTGTAGGTAATTTTTTCGGACTTCTGCCTAATGAAATGAAAAAATCAAAACTATTCGGTGTTGAGCTTGACAGTTTAACGGGACGAATAGCAAAACAGTTATATCCTAAAGCTAATATTCAAGTGACAGGATTTGAGAATACCGATTTTCAAGATAATTTTTTTGATATTGCCATAGGAAATGTGCCTTTTGGTTCATATAAAGTCGTGGATAAAAAGTATGATAAACAAAACTTTTTTATCCACGACTATTTTTTTGCCAAAACGATTGATAAAGTGCGGGCAGGAGGAATAATCGCTTTTATAACCTCAAAGGGAACTATGGATAAGCAAAATCCCGATGTGCGTAAGTATATAGCTCAAAGAGCGGAATTAATAGGAGCGGTAAGACTTCCTGACAACACTTTTTTAAAAAACGCCGGAACGGAAGTTACAACTGATATTTTGTTTTTTCAAAAAAGAGAGAGAATACTTGACATTGTTCCTGATTGGATACATTTAGGCATAACAGAAAATGGTGTGCCTATAAACAATTATTTTCTTGATAATCCTGATATGATTTTAGGTACAATGGTGTTTGATGATAAAATGTACGGCAATAAAAAAGAAACGGCTTGCGTGCCTTTTGAAAATTCTGATTTAAGCGTTTTGCTTGATAACGCTATTGAAAAAATTAAGGGACAGATTACAATACCGGATATTGATGATATTGAAAAAGCGGCTGATAATTCTATACCGGCTGACCCAAGTGTGAAAAATTTCAGTTATGCTGTTTTCAGACCGTCACAGCTTGGAATTGAGGGTAAAACAGATGACGAGGCTGTATATTACAGAACAAATTCAAGTATGTATCTCGTCCAACTTCCCGAAATGACAAAAGAACGTATAAAAGGTATGGTAAAGGTTAGAAACGCTGTAAACGCTCTCATTAATTTTCAGCTTGAGGATTATGACGAGGATATAATAAAACAGGCTCAAAAAGAACTTAATAATGTTTATGACAGTTTTAAAAGTAAGTTTGGTTTAATCAACAGCAGCGCCAATAAAAAAGCGTTTTCGGAAGATTCGTCATACTATTTGCTTTCCTCACTGGAGGTATTAGACGAGGATCGAAATTTTAAACGAAAAGCCGATATATTTACAAAACGCACTATAAATAAAAAGGTCGTTGTAACGTCAGTTGATACGGCAAGTGAGGCACTGGTTATGTCGATAGCGGAAAAGGCGAAAGTTGATTTTGAGTATATGAGTGAATTAACCGGAATGGATAAAGAGAAACTGATTTCTGATTTAACAGGAGTTATTTTTAAAATTCCTATGACGGAAGTGTGGGTAACGGCTGACGAGTATTTATCCGGCAACGTAAGGGAAAAATTGAGAATGGCTGAATTTTACGCTGAAAAAAATCCGGAGTTTGAGATAAATGTTTCGGCTCTTGAAAAAGTACAGCCGAAAGACCTTGAGGCCAGTGAAATATCTGTCCGTTTGGGAGCGACCTGGATTGACAAAGAATATATAGAACAGTTTATCTTCGATGTACTGAAACCGCCTTATTATATGAGAGATGTTTTAAAGGTTGATTATTCCAGTTATATATCAGAGTGGCATATTCAAGGTAAAAATCAGATTTCTCATCAAGACGTTACAGCTTATACAACTTATGGAACAAACCGTATAAATGCTTATGGGATATTGGAAGACTCTTTAAATCTGCGTGATGTAAGAATTTATGACAGAGTAGAAAACCCTGATGGTAAGTATTCTTATGTATTAAATAAAAATGAAACAGCCGCCGCGCAGCAGAAACAAGAACAATTAAAACAGGCTTTTAAAGATTGGATTTTTAAAGACGCCGAACGCCGTCAAACACTTGTGGAACTCTATAATGAAATTTTCAACTCAATACGTCCGAGAGAATTTGACGGCAGTCATATAAATTTTGCCGGAATGAATCCTGAAATAACATTGCGTCCACATCAAAGAAACGCTGTGGCTCACGCTTTATATGGAGGAAATACACTTCTCGCTCACGAAGTGGGCGCGGGCAAAACTTTTGAGATGATTGCGATAGCTATGGAAAGCAAAAGACTTGGATTATGCCAGAAAAGCCTTATAGCCGTTCCTAACCATTTGACGGAACAGCTTGCGTCAGATTTTTTAACCTTATATCCCGGAGCGAATATTCTTGTAGCTGCTAAAAAAGATTTTGAAACCAAAAACCGCAAAAGGTTTTGCGCAAGAATAGCGACCGGAGAATATGACGCTGTTATTATAGGTCATACTCAGCTTGAAAAAATACCAGTGTCCTTAGAACGTCAAAAAAGAATGCTGCGGGAACAAATTGCTGAGGTGGTTGATGGTATAATAGAGTTAAAATCAGCGAGAGCTGAAAATTTTTCTGTTAAATGCCTTGAAAAAACAAAAAAATCTTTAGAAGGACGTTTAAAAAAGCTGAATGATGAAAAAAGAAAAGATGATGTTGTCACTTTTGAACAATTAGGCGTTGACAAAATTTTTATTGATGAAGCCGACTCTTTTAAAAATCTGTTTTTATATACTAAAATGCGTAATGTAGCGGGGCTTAGTCAATCAGAGGCTCAAAAATCAAGCGATTTGTTTATGAAATGCCGATATTTAGATGAGATAACAGGCTCAAAAGGCTGCATTTTTGCCACAGGAACGCCTGTATCAAATAGTATGACAGAAGTATATACTATGCAAAAATATTTGCAGTATGATACTCTTGAAAAAAAAGGATTGATACATTTCGATCAATGGGCAAGTACATTCGGGGAAACTGTAAACGCTATTGAGTTAGCGCCGCAAGGCGGCGGTTATCGTTACAAGACAAGATTTTCAAAGTTTTATAATCTGCCGGAACTTATGAATATATTTAAAGAAGTCGCTGATATTAAAACTATTGATATGATGCCGGAAATTGTGCGTCCTGCGGCGAATTATGAAACAGTTGTAGTAAAACCGTCTGAATTACAGGAAAAAATGGTTGAGAAATTAGGAGAAAGAGCTGCTAAAATTCAAAACGGAAGTGTTGACCCAAAAATTGATAATATGTTGAAAATTACCTCGGATGGACGTAAAATAGGACTTGACCAAAGACTGATTAATAATAGTCTGCCTGATTTTGAGGATAGTAAGGTAAACGCTTGTATGAAAAATATATATAGAATATGGAACGAAACAAGTGAAAAAAAATCAACTCAGTTAGTGTTCTGCGACTTTTCAACCCCAAATAAGGACGGAAGATTCAATGTTTATGATGATATAAAGGAAAAATTGATAAAAAAGGGAATACCCAAAAATGAAATAGCGTTTATACACGACTGTACAACAGAAATACAAAAAAAGGAATTGTTTGCGAAAGTACGGCAAGGAAAAGTCAGAGTATTGTTTGGTTCTACTTTTAAATTAGGTGCAGGCACGAATATTCAGGACAAACTTATAGCTATGCACGATTTAGACTGTCCCTGGCGTCCAAGGGATCTGGAGCAGCGGGCTGGAAGAATTTTACGTCAGGGGAACGAAAATTCGGAAGTGCATATATATCGTTACGTTACAGAATCTACGTTTGACAGCTATTTATATCAAACAATAGAGAATAAACAGAAGTTTATAAGTCAAATTATGAGCAGTAAATCTCCTGTCCGTTCCTGTGATGATGTTGATGAGTCCGTCCTTTCTTACGCTGAAATAAAGGCTTTATGTGCAGGCAATCCTTTAATAAAGGAACGAATGGACTTAGATATAGAGGTTTCCCGTCTTAAACTTTTGAAGTCAAGTTACCAGAATCAGCGTTACAGACTTGAGGACAATCTTTTAAAATATTTTCCTCAAAGAATAAAAGAAATAAAAAACAGCATTGAGGGATATAAAAATGACATAAAAAGAATAGAAAACAATACTCATTTGCAGGAGGAGAGTATTTCTCCTATGATTGTTGGAAATAAGACATATACAAACAGAGGTGAGGCTGGAACGGCTATTATTGAAACGGGTAAAAAACTGAAACCGTCTGATTTTGTTAAAATCGGGGAATACAAAGGATTTGAAATGCAGATAAAGTATGATTTATTTGGTGATAGCTTTGAGATAAATCTTAAAGGAAATATGAGTTACAGAGTTGATTTAGGTTCTGACGGAGCTGGAAATATTACCCGCATTAATAACGCTTTAAAAGAAATACCTGATATAATAAAAGATAGACAAAGTGAACTTGAAAATTTGTATACGCAGATAAAAAACGCCGAGGAAGAATTAAAGAATCCCTTTCAGTATGAGGAAGAATTAAATCAAAAAATTCAGCGGCTTGCGTTTCTTGACACTCAGTTAAATCTTGATAATAAAGATTCTAACAGTCTTGAAAATAACAATATAGCCAAAGAGGAGTACGCAAAAGCTAAACCCTCAATATTACAAACGATAAAAGAGAAAAAACAAATTATTGAGAAACAAAAAAATAATATTGGAAAACAGCCTGATATTATACTTTAATGTTGAAAGCGAGGTTATTGATTGGAAAATAGAAAAAGGGGACGGCAAATTTTATTTCGTGTGTCGGAAGAAGAATTAAAAATTATTTCAGAGAGAATGAAGTTAGCCGAAATACAAAATCGTGAAACATACATCAGAAAAATGGTGTTATGCGGATATATATTAAATATAGATTTTTCCGATTTGCGAAAAATGATTGTATTGCTTGGCAATGCGGCGAATAATCTTAATCAGATTGCTAAAAGGGTAAATATATCAAATAATATTTATAAAGACGATATAAAAGAGTTACAGACAAATTATAATGAATTGCTGGAAACTTCAAAAACGATTTTAGACAGGCTTTTGAAAATATGACAGCAGACAAAATCAGCATTTAAGAATAAAAAAATAAACTATTAATCAAACACTTTTCAATCGAAAGGTGTTTTTTTTCATTAAAAAAGGAGGAAAATTTTATGTATGATTTAATTACAGTTGATTTTGACAATGAAAGACCTATGGTTTCGGGGAGAGAACTTTATACCGCGCTTGAAATAAAAACAAGATATAATGATTGGTTCAGAAGAATGTGTGAATACGGTTTTATTGAAAATATTGATTTTAAAGCTATTACTCAAAAAAGAGTAACAGCTCAGGGTAATAAAATAACGCAAATAGACCATAAGTTTTCAATTTCTATGGCAAAAGAAGTCTGTATGATTCAGCGTAATGAAAAAGGAAAAAAATTCAGACAATATTTTATTGCCATTGAGGAAATGTGGAACTCTCCCGAAATGATTATGAAAAGAGCCTTACAGATTGCAAACGGCAATATTGAAACGCTTATGATTGAAAATGCGGCTCAGCAGCAGCAGATTGCGGAATTGCAGCCAAAAGCAAGTTATTATGATATTGTCTTAAACTGCAAAGACCTTTTGCCCATAAGTACAATCGCAAAAGATTTTGGCTGGAGCGCTGCAAAGCTTAACAGCTATCTTCACGAAAAAGGTGTTCAATATAAGCAAAGCGATATATGGCTTTTGTACCAAAAATATGCGGAAAACGGCTATACAAGTACCAAAACACATACTTATGACGGTTTGGACGGAAATACACATTCAAAGGTTCACACATATTGGACTCAGTCAGGAAGATTATTCATTTATGAACTTTTGAAGTCTGACGGAATACTTCCTCTTATCGAAATAAGTAAAAAAGAACAGTGATTTTTTATAAAACAATAATATTTGTGTTATTAATGGCAAAGTGAGTTATTGTAAAACATTAAATAAAAATAGGCTGCCCGCATTACGGAGATTAACAAAATCCCGTTTTGCGGCAGACTTTTATTTTTTTGTTTATTTAATGTTATAATCTTCTTTTACAACTCTTTCCAAAAGAAACAGATAATATTCTGGACACTCTCTGTATGATTGTGTATTTGGATTTGCATCCCAATGCTGCAATGTACGAAAATTTATATGGTATTGGTCTGCGAATTTTTTTTGTGATAAACCTGTTAAAGTTCTTATCTCTTTATTACAGAAATATCTGTTTCATCATTAATAGATTTTAAAAATCACCCTTTTAAGGTAAATAATAATGAAAAAATAGCTGATATGATTAAAAGTATAAAAGAATAAAAGAATAAAAGAATACGGTGTACTTACTCAAATAATTGTCAGACCTAAAGATAATAATTATGAAGTTATATCCAGATATAAAAAAATTCGCCTGTAAACAGTTAGGAATAACAAAAATTCCCTCAATTATTAAAGATTTGAATGACGATGAGGCAACAATACTTGTAAAAAATGTCTATAAAAACCCTATAGAGGACTTGTGGAAAAATTATGAAAACTTAATTAAAATAACAAAAGAATACTAAAGCGGTTTTAAAAATATAAAAAGCATAAAACAACATCAATCTCTTGAAATGGTTTGTTTATCACAGGTTATTGATTATTTAGTATAAAAACAAAAATATTTATTATAATTTCCATTAAAAAATTCTAATAAATATTTTTTCTAAGGTTGCAATTTTTAAATTATTTTATCTTTATATATCAGATTTGCAAATCAAAAAATATAACTATAAATGAGCAAAAAAGTAAATTTGCACAAAAAATAAGTGATTTTAGTTTGTTTTAGAATTAAAGCAAGACTTGTTTTTGTGATTTTATTATATAAATTGTATAACAAAAATAAAATTTACTCATTTAATATAAGAAAAAATAACAATTATGTGTTGCAAAAATATGATGAAGTTAAAAGCCAATTTTTGTGTTGCAAAAGTGTGATAGTTCGATACTCACACTAAAATTATTTTTATTTTTTAATTTGTCGGCAGTTTCTTAGTTTAGTCTTAATATAGTTGCGGTATATAAAGTTAAAAGATTTATTAATAGGAGATAATAAAAATGATTAAACTGAATATTATAAAAAAGTTTTTACCAATAAGCAAATACGCCAGACCAGGATTAACTTTACAAACTGGGAAGCCTACGCATATAGCAGTACATTATGTAGGTGGCGCAGGTGGAACAGCAGAAGGCGTTTATTCATGGTTTAATACAGTTTCAAAAGGATATAGATATGATAACAATTCTTATGTTTATGCAAGTAGTCATTATGTAGTAGGACTTGATGGTGAGATTATCCAGATGATACCGGAAAATGAAATAAGCTATTGTACTAATCAAGCTAATGGATATACGATTTCCATAGAAAATTGTCATCCGACAGAAGATGGTCATTTTAATAAGACAACTTATGACAGTCTTGTCAAACTGTGTGCGGATATATGCAAAAGGTATAACTTGATTCCTGAAATTGCACTAATCAGACATTATGATGTTACTAAAAAGGCGTGTCCTAAATATTGGGCGCCTAATGGTGGAAATCCAAATGCAGAAAAAGATTGGATTAGTTTTAAGATAGATGTTAAAAAGATTTTGGAAGGAGAAGATGAAATGATTGAATGCAAATCAATGTATATAGACGGCAAAGAATATGAAAACATTAATCAAATAAATAAAAATGGCCGAATTTATGTAGAATTGATAAGTCTTAAACAAGCAGGATATAATGTAGGATTTAATAATAGGAATAAGGTTGCGAGTTTTGCAAAGAAACCAGAGGAAATACAAATTTCTGTAAACGGTAAAGATAGAAATGTAAATACAGCGCTTATTTATAATGAAAATTATATAAGATTCAAAGATTTTGAAAAATGTGGTATGATTGTGGAACATGACGAAAGAAAAAATAAACTTATATTGATATGTTAATTTATTATATGTATATTTGATATATCAGTATATATTATAGGATACAATTCCTGATATATTTTTAACCAAAAGAGGATGTGTTTGATTTTTTAACACTTCCTCTTTTGTATTTATTAAATTCTGAATAAAAGAGCATTTGCAAAATATTATTTTTTTAATCAAAACTATCATAATTTAAATATCTATGGAAATAAAATTACATTTTTATAATTGTATATAAAAAATAAAAATTTTAATTTTTTTTATTTATAGGTTGCAAAATTTAAGTTTTTTATTCTTTATATATTAACTGCTTGATAAAGCAATAGAATTTTTAATAAAATTAAAAACTATTGTTTTTAAAAAACAGTAAATATAAATCGGGCAATATAAAAGAGATAAACTAAACATTAATATTCTAATATAATGTAATAATGCGCCTATAGTTGTTTAGTTTATTTGTAATATTCTCGATATAAAGGAGGTTATGCTTTAGATAGAAATGATTTGCTGCAAGATTTTTAATCTGTGGCTGAGATTGGATTTAAAAATAAATCATATTGTTATCGCAAAATCTTAATCTAAAGAAACAATTAGGTAATTGCAAAAATAAAAACATATTTAATGCGGATAATATTCAATTTTCATAAGAAATATAGGTTTGTAATTTAAAAAGCAAAATAATTACTGAAATCGAAAAATTTTGTTAAACATGTATTTCCGCATTATCTCACAAAGCTAAGAACATAAACCTTGTGAGATAATAATATTAAATAGAAAATGAAAAAACTTAACAGTTTTAATGTTTCGCAATACCTAAAAAATAATTTATGAAAGGAGTTAATTTATATTATGAAGTTATCATTAAAAAGAACAGAAAATCAAATTTTGATACTATGGAACGCCGTATCCAAAGCCGAATCATATAATTTAAAGATAGTAAGTTCAGATTTAGCAGAAATATATACGGAAATAAATGTTACTGACACAAATTATACTATATCATTATCAGAAGAAAACACATCTTTTAATGTAATAATTTCGGCAGTTGACAAAGATGGAAATATAATTGACAACATTAATGAGTCGGTAAATTTTAATAGTTTAGATGAAATTGACCATTTTGAAAACGACAGCAATGCGGATGATATTATTCTCGAAAAAGATAATATTATTCCAAAAGCAACCGTTTATGCAACGACTCCTGTGGCTCCAACAAACTTAAAATCAGTTTCTACATTAAATAGCATAACTTTTACATGGAGTGCAGTGTCAGGGGCTAATGGTTATGAAGTAACATTTAATGGCGCAACTAAAATAATTACTGGAACGTCAATAAAATATTCGGGTCTTGAAAGTGGCAAGCTCTATTCTTTCAAAATAAGATCTAAAAACTCATCTGGACAATATAGTTCTTATAGTTCAAGGTCAACATATACTTTGGCGAATCCTCCTTCAAATATACGTATTACGTCACTTTCAGCCTCTTCAGTTACTGTAAGATGGGATAATGTTTCTGGAGCAACTGGATATGATGTGGAGTTTAATGGAACTGTTTACAAGGCGACAACTTCAGGAAGCGGAAATTATAAATATTGGTATGTTACAGTTTCAAAATTAACGCCAAATACAAATTATTCTTACAGAGTTAGAACCAATAATTCTGGAGGAAATGGCCCTTACAGCGCCTCATCAACAGTAAGAACTTTATTGCCTACACCAACGGTTACCAAAACTTCTACTACTAATTCGGTGTCATTAAGTTATGGTGTAACTGGAGCAACAAATTACGATATAACTTTTAATAACACTGACTATAATGTTACCACTACTTCAAAAACTTTTACAGGTCTTGAAGCAAATAAAAGTTTTAGTTACGGAATAGTTGCAAAAAACTCTTATAATAACAGCGCAAAGGCATCAGGCACTGTTACAACGCTTCCTACAAAACTTTCAAATGTAACTGCAAAAGCAACTTCTAATTCAGTAACTATAAGTTGGAGCAAATTAACAAACGCAAGCGGTTATGAAATTGTTTTTAACGGTAAAACCTATAATGTTTCTTCCGGAACAACATCATATACGTTGTCAAAACTTACACCTAATACAAATTACTCGTATAGTATACGCGCTAAAAATGCCGGCGGTTATGGAGAAGCAACAAGTGGTACTATAAGAACACTTCTTGAAACACCGTTAAATTTAAAAATTACATCCGTAACGGAAAATTCAGTGACCATACAATGGGGTGCTGTTACGGGAGCTACAAGTTATAATATTAATTTTAACGGTACTGATTATAATGTTACCACTACTTCAAAAACTTTTACAGGTCTTGAACCAGATACAAAATATACATGTATTGTAAAAGCGAAAAACTCATATACTGTTAGCGCTGAAACAAGAATAACCGCAACAACTCTTCCTCCGATACCAGAAAATATAAGTGATAAACCTGCTGTTACTTCAATAACGGTAAGCTGGGATAGATTAGAAAACGCAACAGGCTATGAGCTTGTTTTTAACGGTAAAACCTATAATGTCACCACCAGTACAACAGCCAGAAGATCACAAACTGTATCAGGACTTACAGCCAATACAAAATATACTTATAAACTTCGTGCGAAAAATTCAGGCGGATATGGTAAATTCAGTTCCGATTATACTACGGCGACTCTCCTTGCAACTCCGTTAAATCTGAGAGTTTCTTCTGTAACGGAAAATACGGCAACGATACAGTGGGACGCTGTAACAGGTGCGACAAACTATGTTGTTACTTTCAATAATGTCACATACACTGTTTCAGGTACGTCAAAAACATTTACAGGGCTTAGCGCCGATACAAAATATACTTGTAATGTCAAAGCAAAAAATTCATATACCCAAAGTGGCACAAGCAATACTTTAACAGTATTGACGCTTCCGCCGGTACCGGAAAATATTAGCGATTTAGCTAAAACTACTTCAGTAACTATAAGCTGGAACAGATTAGAAAACGCAACTGGTTATGAACTTGTTTTTAACGGCACTACTTATAATATCAGCGCCAGTACCGCTTCAAGAAGATCGTATAGTATATCAAATCTTGCGGCTAACACAAAATATACTTATAAACTTCGCGCAAAAAATTCAAGCGGATATGGTAAATTTAGTTCAGAGCATGTTGTTACAACACTTCCAGAAGCGCCGATAGTGCCGACAAATGTTAACGCATCATCAACTTATAATACTGTAACTATAACTTGGGATTCTGTACCTGGAGCGGCAAGTTATGATGTTTACCTTAGTGGTACTGTTGTTAATACATCCAGAACATCATATACTTTTACGGGTCTTAACGCCAATACAAGTTATTATTATAAAGTAAGAGCGGTAAATGCGGGAGGATACAGCAGCTACACCACTCAAAAAACAATTAAAACCTTAGTGGCGCCTCCGTCTGTACCGATTAATGTAAAAGCTTCAGGAATTACTCAGAATCAGATGACTATAAGTTGTAGTTCAGTTCCCGGAGCAACAAGTTATGATTTTAATTTTAATAGTACTGTTTATAATACTACGTCTACATCAAAAACATTTACTAACCTTAAAGACGATACGGAGTATACTTTCAGTGTAAAGGCTAATAATTCCGGAGGAAGCAGTTCTTACAGTGCCGTCAAATCGGCATGGACTAAACGTATACCTAAATATGGAAAAGGACCTTCATACAGAAACAGATATTATAACGGAAAAACAAGGCAAACGTCAGGCGATCCTGTGGATGTTATTAACGGTGCGTTTTATTGGAATTATACATTGCTCAGAATCTACGCAAAAGACAGTATGGAGTTTACCGTTAATTATAATTCATTAAGCGATATTGACAGTGTATTGGGAAGTAAATGGTCTTATTCATATAACTATTTGCTTGAATTGTATAATGACCACGCATATTTTACATTACCTGACGGTGAAGCTATATATTTCCTTTATGATGAAAGCACCGGTAAATATACGTCCGAATCTGGTCAGACTGAATATACTCTTGAAAAAACGAATAACATTTATTATGTAAAGCATGTTGACGGCAGAAAATATAAATTTGACAGCAGTGGATGCTTGGCTGAAATCAGTCAGAATAATATTGTAAATGAAACTTTTACTAAAAACAGCTCCGGTCAGATAATTAAAATAACCGGACGCTATGGTTCAGCATTTAATATACAGTATTCAGGAAATAAAATATCAAATGTTTCTGATTCTGCCGGAAATAAAGTTTCTTTTGAATATCAGCAGGATAATCTTGTAAAAATTACAAATTCGGAAAATAATAAGCTATTATTTTCATACGATACAAGCGGAAACATAACAAAAATTTCTGATTTTTCAGGAAATGTTTACATTGTTAATTCTTATACAGACGGACATATAATGGAACAAAAAAACAATGTCGATAATAAGACCACGTTTGAATATGACAAGGCTAACAAAATAAATATTTTTACTGATGAAGATGGCAACAAAATAAAATACACTTTTGACGCTAATGAAAATGTAACAAAAATAGAACACGGATTAGGAATCATAAGCAAAAAATATAATTCTAAAAAACAGCTTACACAGCAAATTGATGAAATGAACAGAATTACAAATATGTCTTATGACAATAATATGCGTCTTACACAGATAACTTATCCGGGCGGTCTTTCTGAAAAAATTGCTTATAATGACTTCAATAAGCCAATTAAATTAACAAATACAGATGAAACAGAAGTAAAATTCACATATGATGATAATGGTAATTTATTATCTGAAACAGACGAACTTGGAAAATCAGAATATTATAACTATGATTCAAACGATAACTTAACGTCATATACAGACAGAAACGGCAATGTTTCAAATTACACATATGATACTACTGGACAGCTGAAAACATATACAGATCCTTTGGGAAATACTTATAAGTATATTTATGACAGTATAGGGCAGCTTCTTCGTACAGAGTCTCCTTTAGGAAACGTTGTAACTTATAAATATTCGCCTTCCGGAAATATTGTGAGTATTACAGAAAATGGCATAACAGAAACGTATAGTTATGATAAGAATGGAAATTGTATCAGTATGTATGACAAAATGGGCAACAGCTGTACGTTCACATATGACGCTATGGGAAATCTTACATCTGAAACAGACTTTATGGGCAATAAATACTTGTTTGCTTATAACAGCAGAGGATATGTTAAAGAAACTACGGATCCTTTAAACTATAAGGAAACGTTTGATTATGATGCTGTGGGCAATTTAATTCGCCAGGTTGATAAAAATGGAAATGTTACAACGCATGTTTACAACAGTGCAAGCGATTTAATAGAGGTTAAAATACCCAATAATAGTTCTATAAAGTTTCAGTATGACACAAAAGGACAAATCAGTAGCGCTATCGATCCTAATAATAATACAACAAAGTTTACTTATAACAAAAGAGGTATGATAGAAACGATTACTGACGCTCTTGGAAATTCAATAAAATTCACATATGATGGTTTGGGAAATATTTTAACGGAAACAGACCAGAAAGGCTCAGTAATTAAATACACATATGATAATGAAAGTAATTTGTTGAGCGCCGAATCGGATCAGGGAATAATCAATTATGTATATGACAAAGCCGGACGTTTGACGGAGGTAAGAGACGAAAATAATAATTCGGAAAAATCCAATTATGACGCAGATGGAAATGTTATATCCCGTTCAGACAAAGAAGGAAATATAACCCGATACATTTATAATGAAGCTGGACTTTTATCTGAAAAAATAGATTCATTAGGCAGCAGCATTAAATGTGAATATGATAACAACGGAAATCTTATAAAAATAACAGACGCAGACGACAATATTTATTTATATTCATACAATGCTAATAATCTGCTTATAAAAGCGACTGACCCATTAGGTTATGTTACGTCAATAAGCTATAACGAAAGATGTGAAATTACATCAATAACAGACGCTAACGGAGGCGAAACATTCTTTGAATATGATGGAAACGGCAATGTAATTAAAGAAATTAATGCCGTTGGAGGCGTTACCACTTACACTTATGATGAATTAAACAACGTTTCCTCTATTGAAGATGAAAATGGACATATTCAGCAATTTAAATATGATAAAGCCGGAAATCAAATAGAATGGATTGACGCGAATAATAATAAACTTACTATCGCATATGACGCCGTTCATAGACCCGTCAGTGTTACAGACGGCAACGGAAATATTGTGACGGCAAGCTATGATAAGAAAGGTAATGTTATTAAAATTGTAGATCAAGATAAAGCCGCAACAAGCTATGAATATGATTCTAAAGACAGAATAGTAAAAGTTTCTGACGCTTTGGGAAATTCTACAGAATTAAGCTATGACGCTGTCGGTAATTTAATATCATGCAAAGACGCTAAAGGCAATATATCAACATATTCATATACTCCTAATGGAAATATCAAAACGTTTACAGATCCTGAGGGCAATACAGAGAGTTATTCCTATAACGCTATGGGTTGGGTAACTGAAAAAACTGACTCTCTTGGCAATACAACAAGTTATAAATATAACGCTGTTGGACAAGTAACCTCTTTTATTGATGAAGCAAAAGGTGAAACAAAGTTTACGTATAATTATAAAGACCAGATTACTTCTGTAACTGATCCAAAAGGCAATGTAACTTATTATAAATATGACGGCTGTTCTAATCTTATACAGACAACTGACGCTAAAGGAGAAGTATATCATTATGAGTATGACGCTTTGAATAATATGATCAAAATGTATAGCTCATCAAATACTGCTCCTACGCTCTTCCAATATGATAAAAAAGGTAGAAAAATAAAAGAAATACTACCTACAAAAGCGGAAAGAACGTATCAATATGATGGAAATGGAAATGTTATTTCGTTTACAGATGAAGAAAATAACATAACAACATATGAGTATAATTTATTTGACCAGAAATCATCTATATCATATTCTGATGGCAAAAAGGCAACATTCAGATACAGTAAAGCCGGTCATCTGATTGAATTTAAAGATTGGAACGGAACTACATCTTTCAACAGAGATTTACTCGGACGTATTACTAAAGTTACAGATCATAATGGAAAGGTTACGTCTTACACATATGACTCTGTTGGAAATAAACTGTCTATGTTGTATCCTGACGGAAATATGATAAATTATACTTATAATAAAAACAATATGTTGATTGGTGTAGCTGATGGGAATAATAATACTGCTGCATTTGAGTATGACAAAAATGGAAATACTACAAAAGTTACACAATCAAATGGAAACATAACCAAATATATATATAATGCTTTGGGATATGTAACTAATATTTCATTTATGTCGAACGAAGAATTGAGATTATCGCAAAATTTCAGTTATGATAAGGCGGGAAATATTACATCGTGTGTTCAGACAAGCGATAATCCATTATTGTCAAAAACAAAGACTTACGGTTATGATAAAATCAATCAGCTTATTTTGTATTCCGAAAACGGAAATACAACGGAATATGTTTATGACGGCAGCGGCAACAGAATTAAAGAAGTTTTAGATGATGAAACGGAAATTAAATATGAATACAATGCTTTAAATCAATTGTTGTCAAAATCAATCGGAAGTACAAAATATAGCTATAGTTATGACAATAGAGGCAACTTAATTTCAGAAAAATTAAATGACACAGTTATAAAATCATATGTATTTGACACAGCCGGTAATTTAACTGAAGGGCATAATATTGAAACCGGGGAAAATAGCGTTTACTCATACAATGCTTTTGATGTGAGAGTAGGACTTAAACAGCAGTTGAAAAATTCTTCAAATATTTTGACTGCTAAAGAATTAAGTTATGTAACGGATTATACAAGCGAAGATTTTAACGATATAATGATAAGCGAAAAAGGACAGAAAGTATCTTCTATTGTATATGGAAGAGGAAATGAACGTCTGAGCCAAATTGTAAAATCAGCTTCTAATTCGGAAATTTTAAGCAAAACGTTCTTGCAGTCTGATATTTTGGGAAGTCCTATAATTGTGTCAGATTCCAATAGTAATTTAGTAAATTCTATTCAGTTTGACCCATGGGGTAATTTAACTGTTCCATATTCAGACAGCATAAATATGTGTTTTACAAACCATAGTTATGACCCTATAATTGATAAATACTATGCCCAAAAAAGATTTTATGACGCAAGAACCGGACGTATGATGTCTTTGGATCCTGATTACTCTGACGCCAATTTGTACAGATATTCACTTAACAATCCTGTTGCTTATGTGGATTCCAGCGGAGAAATGCCTTTTTGGGTAATACCTCTGGCAAAATGGGTAGTAAAAAAATTAGTAAAAAATTTTGCTATAGGAGCTGTACGAGAAGTCTTCAATCAAATATTTTTACAAGGTATAGATTTTGATGATATTAAATGGGGACGAGTTATTTTTGCAGGAGTAAGGAATGCGACAGTAGATTTATTGTTTGAAAAATCAAAAATAAAGAAAAACTTTTTAAAAGTATTATATCGTTGTATTGAAGAAATCGTATCAAATTTAATGGGAGCACTTGCCGAAGATGGCGATTTGTCTTATGAAGATATAAAAATTGCTATACGTAGAGGTATAATATCAGGTCTTTTAAATACTTTTATAAAGGATTTTTTAAAGAAGAAATTTAATATTGAGCTTAATGATAAATATATAAATTTAGTTGAATACTTACTTGATATTTTGCAATCTTTGCCAGAACAATCAACACGACCAAAGCCAGCACCAAAGCCAGCACCAGCACCTACACCAGCACCTACACCAGCACCTACACCAGCACCTGTGACACCACCGCCTATACCAACTAATAATAAAAAGGAGAAACCAGACAGGCAACCATCAAGCCCATCTAAACCACCAACAAGAAGCGGCAGAAATCCCAGCAGAATAGGCTGTATGTGTAATTGCAGATGCTGTAAACATAACAGAGGGGGGCACTGTTCTCATCCTCATAGCTCAAGCCATAGTGGTTCAAGAAGAAGAGGTTCAAGATATAGGGATTTTAGTGAATCAAGCCAAAGAGGATTCTATCCCAGAAGTTTAAATCGAAGAGGATTTAATCATAAAAATTCAAATTGGAACGGATTTGATTACGGAAATTCTGGTTTTAGAGATTCAAACCCAAAACATTATGGTTCCAAAGATTTTCTTGATAAGAAATCTAATTCGACTTATTATAATCCCAAAAGTCCTATTCATAAATGGCATAATTCAGGAGGGCATAATTCAGGAGGCTCGAATAGCAGTAGATTAGGACCAAGGCATTATAATTATACAGGACCAAATTCTCATAAATTTAACACAAATGATTCAAATTTTAGAAGGTCAGGCTTTAATAGATTTGACTCAATTCATCATAAATCAAGGAAGTCGGGTTCAAGGCGCAGTAAGTGCAGAGGAAGACGTATGTGTACATGCAGCTGTAGTTTCTGCAAAAAGAAGTCTTTGAGAAGAGATCCACGAAGGAACTGTAATTAAAAATAAAGGTTTATAAAGAGTACAGAAAGATGCAGAGTTTTTAACTTTGCATCTTTCTTAATGAAATTTACTATTACTCCTAAATAATAAAATTTAATCTATTATAGTATAATAATTTAAAATATGGTATAATTAATTAAAGGTTTGGTTTATTAATAGCAATACTATCTCATTGGCAAAAATGATATAATAAATGGGGATTGATTTAGATGAGAATGTCTAAATTAGAAATATTTATTATGTGGTTGATTACCTGGACTGTGATGATATACATTATAATATCAGGTTTATATTCACACGAATATAGCTTAATTCCTATGGCTATTATTGGTTTTATATTATCAATATGCGCTCCTATTTTATATAACAAAGAATATGATAATAATGAAAAAAAACCTGTGAAATGTGTTAAAGCAAAATTGATTAAAAAGCCATTTCCAAGTAGAACTTATACATATACAGGTGTTTTTCTGTTATCAGATGGGAGTAAACTAAGATTAATAATATCAGAAAATCAATACTGTCATCTTAATAAAAATGATGATGTTACTTTGATGTATCAGGGGTGTCATGCTCATAGTGTAAAAAAAGATACAGATAAAATTCCGTTTTTTAATGAAAAATACTGCTCCGGAAAGAAATTCGCAAGCTATGCTTTGAAATACCCTATACAGTCAGCTAAGGCAAAAGTATTATCTAAAACATACGGAAACAGTGCTATTTTTTTATTGCCCTATAAGAGCAAAATTGAAATGACAGTATCGAAAAAACAATATAAGGCGCTGAAAAAAAATGATACGATTGATATAATATATCAAGGCTGGATACTGCATTACATAAAGAAAGATGAATATGAAAAAGCGATTTTTAATGAGGATTTTTCTTCTAAAAAGATATTAATGGGATATATGTCGAAAAATAAATAACAATACTGCCATGATATATAAAATAAAAGAGGGTATTTATATGAGAAAATTTGAAAAGTTTATTATATATTTTTTTTATTTCACGGTATTCTCTATATTTATAGCATTAGACTTATATGACAAAGAATACAATTTTATACTCGTATATATTGTTTTTCTAATTTTTTTACCTTTTTTGATATACACAGATATTTCATATGATAATAATAAGAAACCTGTAAAATGTATTAAAGCAAAGTTAATTAAAACAACGTTTCAAACCGGAGCTGTTTATTATGGAGTTTTTCTGTTATCAGATGGGAGTAAAATAAAATTAAGAATATCATTACATCAATACCTTTACTTTAACTTTAATAAAAATGATAATGTTACTTTGATGTACCAAGGATGGCTGGCTCATAGTATAAAAAAAGATACTGATAAAATTCCTTTTTTTAATGGTGAGTACGATTCCGGGAAAAAATTCGCAAAATACGCTTTGAAATATCCCATACAGTCAACTAAAGCAAAAGTAGTATCTAAGGGATATGGAGACTGTGTTATTTTTTTATTGCCTGATAATAAAAGCATAATTGAAATGACAGTATCAAAAAAACAATATAAGGCGCTGAAAAAAGGGTATACATTTGATATAATATATCAAGGCTGGATACTGCATTACATAAAGAAAGATGAAGATGGGAACCCGATTTTTAATGAGGATTTTTCTTCTAAAAAGATATTAATGGGGTATATGTCGAAAAAAGAAAAAAATAATAAATAAATTTGGAGGAGGAATATATAATGACGTTATTTTTATTATTGATTACACTTATTTCTGCTATATGCAGTTTATTGACGTACACATTTAAGCCTGATTTGTTTTTGGTTCCATTATGTATGTTTGTTTTATCCATAGCCGCTTTGTTATCGTTTGTAATTATACCTAAAATTTTCAATATATCAAATTTAAATGTAAGATGTATTATTTTTTTTATTTTAATGACGATTACAGCAAAAACTTTCTCAAATTATATATTTCGTAAAGATGTTCTTGAACAGCCTGTTTATTCGGATAAAGCAACAGTTGTAAAAAAATATGTAAAAACAAATGGAACCGGATATGGTGCGGTTGATCATGTTATTTTTTTGCTGAGTAATGGAGATAGTGTAGACTTAGTGGTACGAAATCCGAAAAAATATAAGGAGCTTAAAAAAGATGATGTTGTTGATTTAGAGTATCAGGGCTGGCTGCTTCGTTCCGCAGAAATTATAGAGGAAGACAATACTGCAAGCAATGAATAAGAATATTTATTTTAAAAGAGTTTTAATTCTCTTTAAGTCAAAAATACCGGAGTTATAAACAACTTGTCTTGCTTATAACTCCGGTATTTTGATTTTTCAATTATTATTTTTTTAGGTTATCTTTAGTATTTCTTAACTGATAAATGGCTTCTTTTAATTGTTCAGGGATTGGTATGAATATAGCGGCATTTTCTAAAATACTAAGACCTTCATTAGAAATAAAAAATAAGATAACCGTTTCCCTTAATGGCAAAGATGGATTTATTGTATTATTAATAATATATGATGTTGATATGATTATTAAAATTATAATTTTACTTATTATTCCCCAAAAGCCAATTTTGCTGTTAAGGTTTTTTAAGAAAAATCCTTTTAAAATTCCTGTTATGTAATCAAAAAACATAAGTACAAGTAATGCCGCAATTAAAATATCCCATCCGCCAACAAGTTTTAAAAATATTCCGCCAATAAAGCTTGAAAATACGCAAAATGAGTTAAAAAATTTTTCCATATAATCACTTCTTGTGTAATATATTTAGGCTGATAAGGGAGCCTATCTCCCAAAACTAAATGTATAATTATTCATCAAAAATATGTATAATTAAGTTATCAAATAGAACTGTTTCCCCTCCTTTATTTATATTTAATAGAGATGTGCAAAACTTAGGCTTTGTAAATATTAATAGCAATATATAGCGTTATTAATCTGATTACCTACTATATTTTGTATAATATTATAAATAAATTTGAGTTTTGCACAAGACTATATATTTAAAAATATTTTTAAACTAAATTTTCAGTTTTAAAATATTTCTATGCAAATCATTAATAGTAACTACATTTGAAAAATACAAAAAAATACTTCATGTGTGTGGGTACTTAAATAAAAACTTATTATCTTATAAATCGTATAAGAAAATTTTTAAATTTTAGTATTTATAATATATGGATAAAATAATATTTAATTTTGCAACTAAAAAATAAAACTTAAATGAAAGATTATTCAGTAATTTTCATAAATAACTATTGTGTGTAATTCTTTATATAAATATAATTATATTGTTATTTATATAATGTGTAAGTTTTATTTATAAAGCCTATTTTAGAATTGATTAACACATATTTTATAAATATTATTAAAATACATAAAGGAGTATTTATATAGATTAATTAAAGTTATTAGTAATGATGTAATACCTATTAATTAAAAATATAAAGTTTATGTTAAAAAATATGGAAAATTATGTAATAATTAATTAAATTAAAATATTTTTATATTTTAACAAAAAATAAGTTTTTTACAATTAAAGGTTGCTATTTTCATGAGGTTTTTATCTTTACAGATTATTTAAGTTTTCTGTAGAAATGAGGTGAGCCTTATGAGTGAATTATATATTTTGATAAAAAAGAGTCAAATGGGTAATTCTAAAAGTATGGAGCAGCTTTGTAAAAAATTTTCACCAATTATAAAAAAATATGCATACAAGCTAAATTATGAGGACTCATATTATGATTTACAATTATGTTTTATAGAAGGAATATTAAAAATGCCCTTGAGCAGTAAAAATTTTTTATTAAGCGATGCTTACATATTATCATATATCAAAAAAATTGTATATCATGCCTACATAATAATATCAAAAAAATTGCGGCAACAAAATTATAAGCATATAGTACTTGAAGATTGCGAATATACTTTAGAAACTATAACTTATAAAAATAATTTGTCTATATGGCAGGACGAGCTATATAAGTCAGATATAAAACAAATACTAAATGATAGAGAATTTAATATTTGCATATTGAAATTTATTTGGAAATATACTGATAATGAAATTGCTAAACAATATAATGTTTCAAGACAAGCCATTACAAAAACTATAGGTAAAATAAGAAAAAAATTAAAAAATTATTATAAGTAAATCAGTGTACAAGTTTTAACTATGAAGAATTTTAAAAAATCAAAATTCTCGTAACTGACTGTGTTTTACAATGCTTTTGTATCCATTGGGAGTATAAGCTTTCACTGAATACAAGAGTAAACATTTCTCACTTATTTAGTGGTAGTATTTACTCTGTTAATAAAAAAAGTCATTACAAATAATTTCAAAATTATTTGTAATGACTTTTTTTATGATTATCAAATATTTTTATATCTTATTATAGGGCATTGTTTAATTTTTTTGCCAACTTTTCGGCGTTCTAAAGCAAAAATCATATCTTTGGTACGCTCAAAATATCCAATATCCTTTTTCCAGCTCATACCGCATTTACAATGCTGTAAACCTATAAACTGCTGTTTCATTTTTTTACCGCAGTTAGGACATATTTTATTGCTTGCTCCCATAAAACAACAATCCTTTCATTATGTTTATTTTATAATTATATCAAAAATATTATAAATAAACAATGTATGAAAATAAGAATTTATAGTTTGTGTTTCGTTGATAAATTAAGTGTTAAAAATACTGATTTTATTTTAAAATTGTTTGATATTTCTTTAATAAATTTTGGAGGTGTTTTTTATGGCCGCAACAAGAATAATGCCTTGTCATATAGGAAATGGGAAAACAATATTATCTTCAATAAAAGAATCTCTTGACTATGGAAAAAATCCTGATAAAACCCGTGACGGCGAATTTATTTCTTCTTATGAGTGCAGCCCTCAGACAGCGGAATATGAGTTTTTAATATCAAAAAAACAGTATGAATATACAACGGGCAGAAGTCAAAATAAAAAGAATGATATTTTGTTTTATCAAATCAGACAGTCTTTTAAACCTGACACAATTATTCCCGAAAAAGCGAATCAGATAGGCTATGAATTGGCTATGAGATTTACAAAAGGTAAACACGCTTTTATTGTCGCTACACACGAGGATAAAAAACATATTCATTCTCATATTTATTTTAACTCAACTACTCTTGACTGTACAAAAAAGTTTAAAAATTTTTGGGGTTCGGCTCGTGCCGTCAGAAGATTAAGCGACCAGATTTGTATTGAAAACGGTTTATCAATTATTGAAAATCCAAAACCAAATAAAAAGCATTACGGCAGTTGGTTAGGAGATAAAAAGAAACCATCTAACAGAGATATTTTAAAACAGGATATAGATAATATTTTAACTGAAAATCCAAAAGATTTTGAGGAATTTTTACACTTAATGAAAGAGATAGGATATACAATAAAACAAGGAAAAAATTTAACTTTCAGTCACTCAAAATTTAACAGGTCTATCCGTTGTAGTTCATTAAAAGGAAACTATACGGAAGATATTTTAAAAGAACGTATTGAGAAAAAAATAGACGAAAAGCAGGAAAAATTTTTAGATGATAATGTAAATATTGAGCCTATAAAAATAAATTTAATTATTGATATTCAAAACAGTATAAAAGCGAAAAACTCACCTGGTTATGAACGCTGGGCAAAGGTTTTTAATCTGAAACAGGCGGCACAGACTCTCATTTATTTACAAGAAAATAATATTAATGAATACGAGAAATTAACTAATAGTATTTCCGAAAAAAAAAGTCTGCAAAGCAGCTTATCGGAAAAGATAAAATCTATTGAAAAGCGTCTTAATGAAATAAGGGATTTGCAAAAACATATCGGCAATTACGGCAAAACAAAAGAGATTTATACGCAGTATCGTAAGTCGGGATATGATAAAAGTTTTCTTGAAAGTTTTGAGGAAAAAATCATATTGCACGAATCCGCAAAAAAGGCGTTTAACGCTCTTGGAGTAAAAAAATTGCCGTCAATTAAAGCGTTAAAAACGGAATACGCTGAATTAAAATCAGAGAAAAATAAACTGTACAGCGAATACAAAAAAACTAAAGATGAAGTTAAAAAACTTACAGTTATAAAAGCGAATACCGACCGTTTGCTTGCCTATCCCAAAGATGAAAAAAGTCCTCAAAATAAAGATTTTAACAGATGATTTTTGTCTTTCAGCAGACGCGCAGCGGCTTAAAAAAAGAACGCTCCGGCGTTCTTTTTGAGGGCTTGGGAAACTTTCCCAACAAGCAAAAATTGAGCGTAATTTTCCGTAGGAATAATGAGCGAAATTTTGTTTATGGATAACCATAAACATTGCTTGCCAAGATAGAAAGAGGTATTTTTAATGATTTTTGTTTTTTAGGATTTTTAGTTTTTCCATAATTGGATTTTGTGAGAGTATGAATAAATTTCTGTAAATAAAAAAATACAAAATAGAAGTCTTCTATGATAAAATAAAAATAATATCATAGGAGGCTTTATATTATGGCAAATAAAAAAAGAAATGTTTACGAAGCAAAACCAATGACAGAAGGAAAAAGAAATCTTATACAGGGATTACTGAAAGAGTATGAAATAGAAACGGCAGAGGATATACAAGATGCACTAAGAGACCTACTTTCAGGCACAATCCAGGATATGTTGGAATCAGAAATGAATGAACATTTAGGTTACGACAAATATGAACGTTCAGAAGAAAATAATTATCGTAATGGAACAAAGCCAAAAACTGTAAGAAGTAAATATGGTGAATTCAAAGTTAATGTTCCACAGGATAGAAAAAGCAGTTTTGAACCCCAAATAGTACCCAAAAGGAAAAAAGATATTTCGGGTATTGAAGAAAAGATTATTTCAATGTACGCAAAAGGAATGACAACAACTCAAATATCTGAAACAATAGAAGATATTTATGGTTTTGAGGTAAGCGAAGGAATGGTCTCGGATATAACGGACAAGCTTTTGCCAAGAATAGAAGAGTGGCAAAATAGACCGCTGTCATCGGTTTATCCCATTATATTTATTGATGCGGTTTATTTTTCGGTAAGAGATGATAATATCATAAAAAAACTTGCCGCATATGTTGTATTGGGAATTAACGAGGATGGATATAAGGAAGTTCTGCATATAGAAATCGGAGAAAATGAGAGCAGCAAATATTGGCTGGGAATACTTAATGCTCTTAAAAACCGAGGAGTACAGGATATACTTATTCTTTGCTCAGACGGGCTTAACGGCTTAAAAGAGGCGATACAAGCAGCATTTCCAAATACAGAACATCAACGTTGTATAGTTCATATGGTACGCAACACATTAAAATATGTATCAAATAAAGATATGAAAGCTTTTGCAAAGGATTTAAAGACAATATATACCGCACCTGATGAAAAGACAGGAGCTAAAAGACTTGACGAGGTTACAGAAAAGTGGAAAACTCACTATCCAGCGGCAATGAACAAATGGTATGATAATTGGGATATTATTACACCGATATTCAAATTTTCGGCAGAAGTTAGGACAGCATTTTATACAACGAATGCCATAGAAAGTCTTAATTCCTCATATAAGCGTTTAAATCGTCAAAGAAGCGTTTTTCCAAGTGGAAAATCTTTGTTAAAAGCCTTATATCTTGCTACATTTGAGTCAACAAAAAAGTGGAGTATGCCCATAAGAAATTGGGGCAAAATCAGAGGTGAGCTGGCAATAATGTTTCCTAATAGGCTGTCAAATTAAGAAATATGTCGAAACCATAAAATAAGTTTGCTTCTGAATTTCTTGCCGTCAGTAAAACTAGCTTTGCATTATCCACGGCAAATATCAATAATCGCGTTTGTAACAAAAATCTAATACGCACTATTGACATTTTTATAATGTCCTTTATAATAAAAATAAAGGAGAACGACTTTAAATGATTTCTCCTTTATCTTAAATAAACTTTATCATAGAAGATTTGAATTTACAGAAAAAATTTCAAACCCTCGATTTTGTGTTCAAATCAGTATAAAATCCACTTTACACTAACTACTTTTTAATATGTTAATTTCTCCTTTCGGTTTTATTAAATAGTATTTTTTAATCTTTAAAAAGGTTATTCGTAGTTATTTTATGATAAATTTTTTTGAAACTTTTTTTATCTGCTGTGTATAGAACAAAAATAATACGGCAGTGAGGGTATATATCCCAAAGCTCAAAGTATTGTGATGTTTCATTACTTTCTTTATCAACAGTAAGCGGAATAGATGATTTATATATGCCTTTATATATTTTTATTCTTTTAAACTGAGCAAGTTCTGCTTTGCTTACTCCTATTTTTATAAGTTCTTTTTTTATATCAGAACCATCATCGGAGAAATATTTTATAATTGGTAAGATACAATCATAAATCAAAGTATGGATTATTAAAAATATGAATCCAATAATAAAAAAACAAAGTAACAGAATATAAATTTTATCAGAAATAGTGTTCATTTTTTTTACCTTCCTATATTAATAAATCTTCGTTAAGTATATCCATTTGGGTTAATTATAATGATTGGCTTTTTTTTAGTTTTTGCATATTTTATTGTTTGTTCAGTACCTCCTGATTTGCCGTTCCATATTGCTATGATAAGGTCTGAATTATCAACCATATATTTATTTCTTATGTGCATACAGATTTTAGTATAATTACCGGCTGTAATATAATTTTTTATATCACATAAAGATAAAATTTTTTTATAATTAATTTTGTTTTTATCGCTCCAATACATATCTTGATTAAAACACGGTATTGCGGCCTCTAATGTTATCTTATAATATTTTTTCAACTCTATTACAACTGACGCGCAAAGCTGGTCGGAACCTATGGCTAAACCATTTATAAAATGAGTAAAAGACTCTTTCTCAATAAGGGCAACTAATGTTTCTTTTATTATATCTTTTAGTTTAGAGAAATAAATAGATTCTTTTTTGTTATTTTTTTCAAATGGTTTTCTCATTCCTGTAAATGCGATTGTCTTTTTTTCGTTAGTAAATGGTTTATTTATAACCAATTTATTATGATTATTTATATATATTAATCCCATATTTTTTGCCTCCGTTTATTTGTTAATAAATATTTATTCATAATTATTATTAGTTTAAATTTTTATAGCAGTTTATAGTTTTCAAATTATGAAAATGACCACTATACAGAGAGATTACGAAGTGTTTTATAATTTATTAATTTATTAATTTAAACATAAACATCACCTTTAATTTATCAAAGTTTTTAAAATTTATAAATCAATAATTTGTAAAAACAGTTAAATATATTATATATTATTTTGAATTTATATTCAAGCATAATCGTATCTAAAAGTTACTATAATATTATCTTTAAGACACAATATTTATTATAGTTAAAAGTTTAAATATTTTATATTAATTTTTATATCATTTTAGTAATGATTATATTTACTACAAGTTACGTTTTTGGTATCAAACAGATAATTTTAAAATTATTTAATAAGCTATAAGATAATATTAGGAGGTCTAAAAGTTATGATACTTAAAAAAGATATAGGTAAGGCAATTAAAAACGCAAGAGAAAAAGCAGGACTTACACAAGAAAGTTTAGCTGAATTAATTAATATTTCTCCTACATTTCTACGACACATTGAAACAGGAAGAAAATTACCGTCAGTGACTACTCTCTATAATCTTGCTTTAGAATTAAATATGTCGGTTGATGAAATTTTTTTTCAAAGGCAAATATCAAGCCAATTTACTCTTATAAACATAGAAAAAAACTTATCTGAATACTCAATACAAGAATTAGCTTTAATTAATTTACTAATTGAATCTGTTCATAAAATATTGGGAGATAAAAAAGATAACATTTAATAATTATAAATATAAAATCGAAAATATAAATGCTAAAAATTAAATATTTATAACAGCTATTTTAATGTGTACAGTCCTGTTTTTTACAAAGAACAGGATTTTTTTTATACAAATTTTTTTAACACTTATAAAAACGACATTTTTTTTAAAATATATATTGTATTATTATATAAAAAAGATTATATTAATTGATTTTTAGATAAACATTTAGGGGAGTTTTTATAGAATTACGTTAATATAACGGTAAAATTATATTTTGATTGAGGTTTATATACTTATAGGCTTATCTAAGAGGTAATTTAGAGAAAATTATTGATAAATATTATATTTTCTTTAATTTAGGTGGGAATATTGTGTATGCTGAAAAATACAAAAGATATTTTACATATATAAAGCTGTTTATACATAAAAGAGCCATAATCCTGTTAAGGGTTATGGCTCTTTTATTATCGACAAAATTATTATTTTATCAATATCATTTTGTAAAACATATCAATATTCAATACATATTTAATTTTTATGACATAAACCTAACCTTTTACAACAAATATTTTCATTGTAGGTCGCCGCCAATCTCTGATTTGTTTTCACGTCAAAAAAATAAATCGGAGGTAAATAAAATGAGAAATTATAAGAGCAGCGACTATGGCATTAATAAATATTCTGAGGGTATTGTTTACAAAACCGCAAATCAAATTATTGAAATAAGTTTGGCTGATTATCTGAAAGCTAATCCTGATAAAACAGAACAGGATTTTAGGGAATTAAAAGCGCTGTCAGATGAAATTTATTTAGAGCAGGACAGGACAGAAAACAGAATAACACAAAAAACTTTATCTTTGGAAAATACAAAGCAGATAGAAGACGCTACGGCTTTAACTATTGAGGAAAATTACATAGAAAAGCTGGACAAGCAGTATATCTCTTTGGCTTTTAAAGAGTTTTTAAAAGACGGCAGTTTAACGGCAGTTCAGAAACGAAGATTTATAATGCACGTATTTAAAAATCTCTCTATGAGAAAAATTGCGGAAATAGAAAAAGTACATTTTACATCTGTACAAGAAAGCGTTGATTCGGCAAAAAGAAAATTAAAAAAATTTTTTGAGAAATTTTAAATTTATACCCCTACAACACCCCTTTTTCAGCGCGTTAAGTGAAAGGATTTTTTTACAGTAATTCCATTATAAGTAAATAAATAGATAATGTGATTTTATTAATAATATTGTCGCTTTTTAAATTTATTATACTTTGGTCTGGTTGGAACTGCTGTACGCACTTTGAAAATTTAATACACAATAATTTAGGTACGTTGCCTATATAACGAGCAGCTTTAACAGCGGCGCGAAGATGATAACTCCAATAAAGGAGGATAGATTGGAGCCGGAGCGATAAACGTCTGTTATAAAATTTGATTTGGCAGTCAAAATGCGATGACTTATATAGGTTATAATGATACTTTCTCACGACCTCGCACAGACTTGACGGGGAGTTTCTGAGGTATGCGTTAAACGGTACTTTGGAACTATGATACGGCAGCCGGCCGTAACCTGAATTATTCCTTTAGCCGGGGCGCGTGGCAAATAGGCTGATAAACAACAAATTATAAAAAGAAACGGACTGCTTTTATATTTATATAAGGGCAGTCTGTTTTAAAACAAAACAGACAAAAGGAGGATTAAATTTATGTATTCGACACAAAGAGGAGATATTTATTACGCTGACTTAAATCCTGTTAAAGGCTCTGAACAAGGAGGAGATATAAGACCTGTTCTTATTATACAAAACGATATTGGAAATCAATTTAGTCCTACGCTTGTTATTGCGGCAATAACTAACAGAAAAAAATCAAATCTTCCAACTCACGTAACAGTCAAAGGAAAAAATTGTTTAAAAGAAAATTCAATAATTCTTCTTGAACAGATAAGAACGATTGACAGGATAAGATTAAGAGAGTACATAGGCTGTCTTGATTCTTATTATATGCGTAAAGTTGACAAAGCGTTAGCCATAAGCATAGGATTAAACAAAAAATTCTGCGGAAATGGGGGAATATAAATATGTATAATTTTGATTGTATGAAAGATGTTGATATAAACGATGTTGATATTGAAAACCTTGTTGACATAAAAGATATATCGGTTGATAAAACTTTGCCGAAAGACAAGCGAATTGAGGAATATATAAAACAAATTAAAAATCCTTACTGCTACCGCTGCGGAAAATTTATTGTAAAAGCGAGTTTTTCCGATAATGGAGTTTCTATGGAAGAATGTCTTAAAAGTATATTATTGTTATAAAATAAAAAAAATAAAAATTAGGCCTCGACATTTCAAGAGGAGCGCGCTATAATTAATCTTGGAAAAAATAGTGAACTGAATATATAAAAATATTGATAGATTAAAAAATAATTTTTATACATACCTAAATAATTAAAACATATTTTTGTTTTTGTGAAAATTTGTTTTAATTGTGGTATCTAAAATTTATTTAAAAAATATATTAATGTTTTTTGTTTTTTAAAGATAACTTTATCACTCTTGAAAGGGCTGAGTCCATTAATTTTAAGGAGTGATTTTTTTATGCGAAAATGTGATTCGGCAAACCCGCCTGACAGTAAAATTTTAAAATATAAAGCGACAAAATACGTCAGGCTCTCTTATACCGATGACAAAGAAAAAGAAAGCGACAGTATAATAAACCAAAGCCGGCTTATTGATGATTTTGTAAAAGATAAAGCTGATATTGAAATTGTATCAGAAAAAATTGACGATGGTTATAGCGGAATTATTTTCGACCGTCCTGCGTTTAAGGAAATGATGGACGATATAGCGTCCGGCAAAATCAACTGTGTTATTGTAAAGGATTTATCCCGTTTAGGCAGGGAGTATATAGAAACAGGACGTTATTTACGCCGTATTTTTCCGGCTTATGGGGTTAGATTTATTGCGGTTAATGATAATATAGATACGGCGAAAGATTCATATACAGACGATTTGACAATATCAATAAAAAATATAATGAACGACTCCTATTGCAGGGACATCTCTATAAAAACAAGGAGCGCTCTTGAAGCGAAAAGAAACAACGGCGATTATGTAGGCGCTTGTACTATCTATGGATATAAAAAAGATGAGGAGAATAAAAATCATCTTGTAATTGACGAATACGCCGCAAAAGTGGTGAGGGATATTTTTAAAATGAAAATAGAGGGTATGAGTGCCTCAAAAATTGCCGATGAGATTAACAGATTAGGAATTTTATCTCCTATTGAGTATAAGAAGAATAAAGGACTTCCGCACCCAACGGGAGGATACGCTGACAGGGATAACGCTAAATGGTCGGCAACGACAATTATCCGTATATTAAAAGACGAAACATATACGGGGATATTGATTCAGGGAAAGCAAAGCACTTATAACTACAAATTAAAAAAATTAATTGATAAGCCTGTTTCGGAATGGGTGAGGAAAGAAAATACTCACGAGGCTATCATCAGAAAACAGGATTTTGACCTTGTTCAGAAGATTATGAAATTAGATACAAGAACCTCGCCGAATAAAGATAAAGTTTACTTGTTTTCGGGAATATTAATATGCGGCTGCTGCGGAAACCGTATGACAAGAATAAGCGTTCCATACAAAGAAAATAAATATTATTACTATCATTGTCCGACAGGCAAAAAGAATGGCTGTACACTGTCAGGTATGATTAAAGAAAATGATTTAATTAACTGTGTTTCACAGAATTTAAAATCTCATATTAATAATGTTATTTCTTTTGAGGAATTGTTAAACAGCGTTAATTCTGAAAAAATTAATAAAGAACTTATGAATAAAGCTATTATGCGGATAGAAGAAAATGAGAAACTTTTTGAGTCGGTCAGGAAATATAAATCATCTCTTTACGAGAATTTTATTAACGGTATTGTCACAAAAGAAGAATACACAGAGTATAAAAAAATGTATTCAGAGGAACAAAAGTGTTTGGAAAACGCAGTGGCAGAGCTGCAAAAAGAACTTGAAAATATTATGAGTAACAACAGTGAAAATTTTAAATGGATTGAGCATTTTAAACGTTTTTCAGACTTAAAGGAAATAAACAGAACGGCGGTAATACAACTGATTCAAAGTATAAAGATATTCGGCAAAAATAGAATACAGATAAAATTCAATTATCAGCCGGAATATGAGAAAGCAATATCGTTTTTAGAAGAACAAAAAGAGAGGGTGTTCTAATATGGCAAGAAAAAGCAGAAAAAATACCAATATTGCGGTTAATGAAAACGATAAAAAAAATACTGTTTACAGTGCGGCTTTGTATATACGTCTTTCGATTGAGGATAATAAAAAACGAGGAAACTCAATAGAAACACAAACCAGTATATTGCAAAACTTTGTCGCTTTAAATCCTGATATAAAAAAAGCTGATACATACATTGACAACGGAACAACAGGTACAAATTTTGAAAGACCTCAGTTTAAGCGTATGATAAGCGACATAGAAAATAAAAAAATTAACTGTGTAATAGTAAAAGACTTGTCAAGGTTGGGAAGAAACGCTATTGACACGGGATTTTACATTGAGAAATATTTTCCGTCGTACAATGTTAGATTTATTTCAGTTAATGATGATTTTGATACAAATAAGGATAATGGAAACAGCGGAATAATACTTCCATTAAAAAATATGATTAATGAGGCGTATTCTATTGACATAGGAAGAAAAATTAAGGCACAGGCACATCAGAGTATGAAAGCCGGCGAATATATTGGAGCAAGACCGCCTTATGGCTATATAAAGGATCCCGATAACTGTCATAAACTTATTGTCGATGAGGAACCGGCTAAGATTGTTAAACAGATATTTCAGTGGAAGTATGACGGGATTAGCTATAATCAAATCGCAAAACGTCTGAATGAAACGAATATTATGACTCCGAATAGATATGCTCAAAGTAAAGGAATTATAAATCATAAAACTTTAATGGGCAGCGGATACTGGCAGACAAGGACAATTCAGGCGATTTTATCAAACGAGTGTTATACAGGCGATATGGTGCAGGGAAAAGCACAATATATCAATCACAAAAAAATTGATATTCCAAAAGAACAGTGGATAAGGGTAAAAAATACTCACGAGCCTATTATAAGTCACGAATTGTTTGACGCTGTTAATGAGAAACGCAGACAAATAGCTGAAAAATATAAAAATATTTCAGTGGAGCGATATAATGAAAATATATTAAAAGGAAAAGTATTCTGCGGTCATTGCGGGAGAAATCTTAACAGAAATAAAAATCACAAAGGTGAATATGTTTTTCATTGTCTTGCTAATGAAAGAATCGCTAAAAATACTTGCTTGAACTTCTACATAAGCGAAAAATATATTATTGAAAATATTCTTAAAAACATACAGAATCACTCGGATATAATTTTATCCAAAAAACAGGAATTGAAAAAAAATATTTTGTCAAAGACTGATAATTCAGAATGTGATTACGAAATATTAAAATTAAAGCAAAGTGTAGAAAAAAACAGAATGTTTTTGAAAAGCCTGTATGAAAGTTTGGTAAATAAAATAATTACCGATGATGAGTATTTTGAAATGAAACAGGAATACGAAAGTAAAATTTCTTTCGCTCTCAGTAAAATTTCAAGCATAGAAAAAAGTCAAAAGGATTTAAGGAAAAAAATTAAAGACTACAATAATGCGGAAAAACATATAGCTTTTATTCATAATAAAGAAATATTGACAGCGGAATTGGCTGATAAATTAATTGACAAAGTTTTAGTTTATTCTGACAAGAGAGTTGATGTATTTTTTAATTTTGATGATAAAAAGAAGGAAGATGATAATATTGAGTGAAAAATATACGATTGCGTTATATATCCGTTTATCAATAGAGGATTCCAAAACAGAAAGCCTTAGCATACATAATCAGCGCCTTTCTCTCAGAAAACACGCTGAAACACTTCTTGACACAAATGATTATGAGATTTTGGAATTTGTTGATAACGGATACTCTGGTACAAATTTTGAAAGACCATCTGTACAGGAACTTTTAGAACTTGTAAGAACTTTTAAAATAAATTGCATAATTGTCAAAGATTTTTCAAGATTTGGCAGAAACAGTTTAGAAGTCGGTTATTTTATAGAGCAGGTTTTTCCATTGTTTAAAGTACGTTTTATCTCAATAAATGATAATTTTGATACTGTCGGCCATAATGGAGATACCGGAGGTATGGAATTTGCTTTTAAAAATTTGATAAATGAATATTACAGTATTGACTTATCAAGAAAATCTAAAACGGCTAAATACGCAAAAATGAAAGCGGGAGAGTATCAAAGTAAAATATGCCGTTTTGGTTATAAAAAAGGAAAAAATAACCGTCTTGAAATTGACGGGGAGGCAGCGGAAGTTGTCAGATTTATATTTAAAATGGTCTTGGAGGGAAATAGTATTCCACAGATAGCTCAGGTTTTATATGAGAAAAATATACCTACCCCCGGCGAATACAAAACCCAAAAAGGAAATAAAGGTTATGACATTTCAAGAAGCGGAGGTATATGGAGTTTATCGACAATCACAAGAATGATAACGGACGAACGTTATATCGGCACATATATTATGAGAAAAACTGTTTTAAATGAGGTCGGCGGGCATAGGTACACAATGAGAGATGAAAAAGACTGGATAAAAATACCTGACCATCATCCGGCGATTATAAGCAAAGAAGATTTTGAGAAAGCTCAAAAAATGCGAAAAACTATTAAATGCGAGAAAAAGAAAATACACTTATACCCATTAAAAAGTAAAGTTATATGTGGCTGCTGTAATCATACAATGAATAGAATAAGACAAAAGAACACAGCTTTTATTTGTAAACATTCTTCCGCTGATAAAACCGCTCTTTGTTATGGTTTGGAAATATCGGAAAGTGAACTGCACAATTTATTGTTTGATATAATTTCAAAACAGATAAATATACTTTTGAATAAAGATAATGTAAATGTTACAGAAAATTACAACGAAAATATTCAGAAGAAAATTAACTGTGAAAATTCAATACAGGAGTGTTATAAAAATAAACGCCGCTTGTATGAACAGCTGCTTCTTGAAGAAATTAATTTGGAAACATACAATAAGCTGAAATCGGAATATGACGATAAAATAAATAATTTTAAAAACATTCTTTCTGATATAACTTTACAAACAGAATTGATATGTAAAGAAAAAGAAAATGAAACAACGCTCGTCAATATTTCAAACGCTGTTTTAAATGAGAATGGTTTTAGTCAGGCTTTAAGTGATTTATTAATCGACAAAGTTTTTATTTGCCCTGATAAAAAAGTCAAAATAGCGTGGAAAGTGAGGGGATTTATTTAAAAAAATATTTTAGAAAATTTTTATTGTGTGCTTGACATACGGGTGGCGAAGTGAATGGAAGTTATATACAGTAATATTATTTTTTACTAAGAATCGTT
>CAMTZM010000014.1 GCA_947086655.1 uncultured Eubacteriaceae bacterium | reverse complement strand
ATGAACTTTTTATACCTTCTTCTCAAAATGTCCTTGACAAGGGGTACAGTTTAGAGACAACAACAGAAAGTACGACAGAAAGTACAACAGAGACAACAACAGAAAATACGACAGAAAGCACAACAGAGACAACAACGCAAAGTACAACAGATTATGCAGAAATAGAAAGACTTGAAAAGATGAACAAAATGGTAGTACAGCTTATGAATGATAATAAACCTTCATGGAGTGGTGTTACATGGAATGTGGAGAAAAAGGGACAGAATAAGTGGCATTATGCTAATGGCTGTATGATAAAGGCATTTTTTGATTTATATGAAGTTACGGGAAAACAAGAATATTATGATTTTGCTAAAAGTCATATGGATTTCTTTTTAAATGATGATGGTGAAATAATATATTACAGTTCAAACAACACAAGTAATAGTAATTATAAATACAATCCAACAAAGTCAACAGGTTATTTACTTGACGATATAAATTCTGGAAAGCCTTTGTTTTATCTATATGAAAAAACAGGCGAACAAAAATATAAAAATGCCATTGATTTATTAGAGACACAGCTTGAAAATCAACCTAAAACTAAAACAAATGCAGCGGGAAATTTTTGGCATAAGTATACATATCCCAATCAAATATGGCTTGATGGACTTTATATGGCTCAGCCTTTTTATATGGAATACGGTTCTAAGTACTCAGATTCAAAAGACGAGTGTATTGATTCATATAATCAATTTATGAATGTGTACAATAATTTAAAAGATGATTCAACAGGTCTTTATTATCATGGGTATGATGATGAGAAAAAACAAGATTGGGCAGATGAAAAAACAGGATTAATTCAAAGTTTTTGGCTTAGGGCTATTGGCTGGTACGCTATGAGCCTTGTAGATACGATAGAAAAAATGCCTTCTGATATGGAAAAGGAAAAAAATGATTTAATAAATATTTATAAAGAACTTGCCGATTCAATGATTAAGTATCAGTCAGAAAATGGAATGTGGTACCAGGTTGTTGACAGACCGAAAGATATTAATAATTTTGAGGAAACAAGCGGAACTCTTGCAGTAGGCTATTCAATGATGAAAGCATCAAGGCTTGGATATGTTGATAAAAGTTATTTTGATTATGGGAAAAAAGCGTTTGATGGTGTAATTGATAATTATGTTTCAACAAATTCAGATGGAAAAATTGAATTGAGACAAATTTGCCTTGTTGCAGGTCTTGGAAACGGAAGAGATGGAAGTTATGAATATTATACCACTCAAACAACAATTTCTGAAAATGATGCTAAAGGTTTAGGGCCTCTTATGTTTGCGTATAATGAGGTTTTGTATTCAATGAAAAATTAACGATAAATAGTTAAATTTAAACGACAGAGTAAGAGGAAAAGCTCTCACTAAATACAAAGGCGAATACTTTCTCGTAGTATTTGACAAATTTATTTTATAAGACGTTAGTAAGTTTTACAATATAAAATGTATGTGCTTACTAACGTCTTTAAATTTATATAATTTATTTTTTAATGATATACAGGCTGAAAAATATCTGGATTATCGTTATATGTCAAAGTGAATTGAGGATAGCTTGTTTCATAAGGGGATATTATATAAGGTTGAAAATAAAATACAATTCCATTGTCGGTAAGATAATAATTAAGATATTCGAGATTATCTGATAAAGTTGTAACGGCATCGTCGTAATAAGCTTCAGGAGATGCGTTTATAATGTTTGTAAAGTTTTCTGTAACAATATTGTTTATTTCTTCCTCAGAGATATTTAATATATCTGTAATAGCAAGCATATTTCCAGTTTTCATATCATATGTGAACGCTTGTTTTGAGTATTCAGGTAAATCGTTTCCAGTTTCCTCAATATAGTTATTTACAACTGATAAAATATTGTTTTTATTATATGTCACTTCATATGATTGCTGCATTGTAAATGGTGAAAATGTATTTCCGTTTGCTGCATTATATGCTGCAAGAGCGTTTTTAGCGGTTTCTCCGTTTTTAGATTCTTCTATAAATTCTTTAGACTTTTCTTCAAATTGTTTGTTTATGTTTGATACAATTTCAGAATCGTTTTCGGTAATAGCCGGATATGAAGATGCAAGCTTTAATATAACAGAACCATCTTCAGCCGTTACATCCGAATTGTTTGTAAGAGATGTAATTGTGTATGAATCAGTAAGAGTCTCTCCGGAATTATTATTGTTTGTTTCTTGTTGAGTTGTTATCTCTGTTGTAATCATCTCTGTATTATTGTTAATATTGTTATTTTCATTATTGTCCTTTCCGCAGCCTGTAAATATCAGCATTGAAACTGAAATAAGGCATATTGCTTTTTTCATTTTATTACCTCCTGTTTAGATTTTTAATTTGTTAAAATAAATAGTAAACGCTGATTTAATATAATCAAAAATAATTTTACAAAAAAAGTAAATCAATAATTATTTTTGGTTTTAAATTAATCATTGTTTACTATTTATTATTATTCAAAATTAAAAAGTTATTACATATTATTAGGAGTTGTATGAAAACTTATTGATTATTGCAAATGTTTATTATTTTTGTTATAATGTCTTTGATTATTAGGAAAACTCTTATTACAGTCAATCAACTTGAAAAAGAGCAAAAGGAGGCGAGATAAAAATTATTTTCACAAGGCAGCGGAAGGAGAGCATAGCCGTAGCCTATGCTGACTGACGATAACAAAGTGAAAATAATTTTTAGCCGCCGAACTTGTTCATTTTTTGAGTTGATTGACTATAAATGAAATTTTTTAAAAGCAAGTTTGCCGAAAGGATGATTTTTATGTTTGAATCCGTAAGGTTTGTAGCAAGAGAACATATTGATAATAAGGCTCTTATATTTAAGCTTGCGAAAAATAATATGAGCAAACAGACAATACGTACCACATTAGGTGTATGGTGGGTTTATATACATGATATTTTATATTTTTCAGTTATGATACTTTTTAGAGTGCTTATGGCTGGAAATGGAAAAATTGAGGGAATGAATGCTGTTGTTTATTTAATGATTGGACTTATTCCGTGGTTTTTTATGAATGAAGTGCTTGGTATAGGTTCAAATGCTATTAAGGTAAATAAAGCTATTATACAAAGTATAAAGTTTCCTATTTCTATTATACCGACAATTGAGGTTACGGCAATTTTTTTAAAAAGAATATTAACATTTTTGATGATTTTTTTTGTTGTTTTTTATTATGGATATATAAAAAATTTTAATCCATTTTTGTTTGTTTATTATGTTATATGTATGTTTTTGCTTATGTGGGCAATTAATTTTATTATTTGTGCTTTTACGGCTGTTTCAAGTGATTTTCAGCAGCTTTATATGTGTGTTGTCAGAGTTATGATGTTTTCACTTCCTATAATATGGTCATTTGCTAATATAGAGGAATATAAGACTTTGTCACTTATTTTAAGAATTAACCCTATGGCTTATGTGATAGAAGGTTTTAGAAGGGCGTTTGTAACAGGAGGATGGCCTGACATAACATATACAATATATTTTTGGGTTGTTTTTGTATTACTAAGTTTAATGGGTTGTTTTGTGCAGTATAGGCTTAGGAGATATTATGCTGATTTTATGTGAGGTTTTTAGATGAATTATATTGAGGTTAAAAATTTATATAAAAAATATTATTTATTTGATAAAGATTATAAAATAATAAAATGGCTTTTTACTAAAAAAGGGAACAAAGCAGAAAAGTCTGTACTTAAAAATGTTTCATTAACTGTAAAAAAAGGTGAAATGGTTGGAGTTATAGGCAAAAATGGCGCCGGAAAATCTACGCTTATGAAAGTTATTGCCGGTATTACTTTTCCTACAAGCGGCAGTGTAACAGTCAATGGGAGAATTGGTTCTTTTATAAATCTTAACGCTGGATTTAATCCAGACTATACTGGAAGAAAAAATATTTATTATAAAGGTGCGCTTCTTGGTATGTCAACAGAAGAAATAGATTCAATCATTGATGAAATTATAGATTTTGTTGAACTTGATAATTATTTTGATATGCCTGTAAGAACCTATTCATCAGGTATGGCGGCAAGGCTTGGTTTTGCTTTGGCGGCATTTTCTGCTCCGGATATACTTATTATAGATGAGGTTTTTGCCGTAGGTGATAAGTTATTTAAAGAGAAGTCAAGAGCTAAAACTATTGAACTTTTTAATTCGGGAAAATCCATTTTATTTTCTTCTCATTCTGACAGCCTTATAAGACAATTTTGCAGTCGTGTTATATATATAAATAACGGAGAGGCAGTATTTGACGGGGATGTTGAAGAAGGACTTTGTATGTATAATGAGGAAATAAGAGGTAATGTAAAATGAAAAACATTATTGAAAGGCTAAAAAGCATTTTTTTATATTTTTATATTAAAAAAAGCCGTTTATTTGATGAAAAGTTTTATTTAGAAGAAAATGAAGATGTGAAAAGTTTAGGTATAAATCCACTAAAGCATTATGTTTTAAACGGTGATAAAGAGTGGAGAAACCCCAACGAATGGCTTGATAATAAATATTATAAAGAAAATAATTATGATATTGTAAACAAAAATATGAATGGGCTTTACCATTTTATTAAATATGGAGCAAGAGAAGGAAGACGGCCAAATAAAGATGCTGATATGTACAAAATATGGTGTTATATTGAAGGGAAAAAGTTTGGTATTTTAAAGAAGATAAGAGCAGTTATATCAGCTTATGCAATTTATAAAAGCAGAGAGTTTGACGGCTCAAGATACATGGCTAAAAATAAAGATGTTGACAATATGTTAAAAAAAAGCCGTTTTTTCAGACTTAGATTTTCAGATAAAGCCTTATTTAGAAACATTGGACGTATTTTAACTTCTCCAATAATACATTATTCTTTTTATGGAATATATGAAGGACGTAATCCAAACACATATTTTAACACAAAATTTTATATGTCAGAATATACAGATTTGTTTAAATTAAAAAGACTTAATCCTTTTGAGCATTATGTTAAGTTTGGAAAAAACGAGGGGCGTAAGCCTAATAAATTAGGTGAAGAATATTTTTTTACATGGAAAGATTATACAGATAAAAAAATAGGAGATACACATGAATTTTTAAAACATAAGAAGATAGGCGCAATTATTTGTCTTAATGATGATTTTAATTACAATAAGAGTATTATTGAAATGGTTTGCAGTCAAAATTTGTATAATATTGAGATTACAATTGTTGGAAAGACTACAAAAGAGGAAGAAAATGAATTTAAAGATATTTGCGGAAAGTATTCAAGAATATGCAGGTTTTATGGAGAGAATGAGTATGACAGAGGAGTTTATGGAGCAAACTGCGATTTTATATGGGTTGTTAAAGAAATAAGAGATTATGGTGATTTTATTTTTAAAGCATGTGAAATTTTTCAAAATGAGGCTGTAATGGCAGTTTGTTTTGGAAAAGATAAAACTGTTCCTATCTATGAAGAAATTAAAAGCGGACTGTTTGAAAAATACTGTTATAATATTTCAGATGTTGTGTTTAGGCAGCCTAAAAGAGATGGGGCATATTTTGAAAATGGAATGTTTAAGGATAATATTGTTTTTACGTTATTTATAATTAATTTCTGTGCCGGAGGGCTTATTGCATTTACCGGAGGGGAAAAAGAAGGCTATGGCATTATTGAAAATAATTTTGATATAAATAATGAACACGTTTTTATTTTCGGAAAATTTATAGAAGTTTTAAGACGTATTTATTTGTTTTCTTCAAAAGATATTAAAAAATTATATGAATATGAAAGAACGGCTTATTTATCTAAATATGCAAAAAGTATTGATTCGTTTACTGGAATATTTAGTATAGAAAAAATATATTCTATAAAGCCGCTTGAGCCTATTATTATATCAATTATTTCATTTACACACGGCGGAGGCGAAATAATGCCTATAAGGCTTGCAAATGAATTAAAAAAGGAAGGTTATTGTGTAAGTGTACACTGTTATTGTCTTGAGGAAGATGAACGCAAAGTAAGAAAAATGCTTAGAAGTGATATACCAGTATATAAAACCGATGAAAAAGAAGATGCAAGGGCTATTTTAAAATTTACAGGAGTTAAAATTGTAAATACTCATCATCAGGCGCTTCAAAGTTTTTTTTCTGATGTTATAAAAAGTGACAATGTTCTTAAAAGTGTTATAAATCATGTAGGAACTTCGCATGGAATGTATGATATATTTGATGATAATACATTAAAAGAAATATTTAATACTGTAAATGATGGGGTTGACTATTGGACTTATGTTGCTGATAAAAATATTATTCCGTTTAAGAAGTTTTATATATATGATGATTCAAAGTTTATAAAAATACCTAATGCTATGGAACGTCCTGTTATTAATGCTGTAAAAAGAAGTGACTTAAATATTGACGAAGATGCGTTTGTATTTTGTATTGTAAGCAGGGCGCTTAAACAAAAAGGCTGGATTGAAGGTATTGAGGCGGTTAAAATTGCAAGAAAGAAAACAGGGCTTAATATATGGCTTATTATTGTTGGAGCCGGAGAAGTTTATGACGAACTTAAAAGTAAAGACAATATTCCTGGATTTGTTGTATTAACAGGATTTAAAGATAACCCATGTGATTATTTTAAGGCATCTGATATGGGGCTTTTGCCTTCATATTATAAATCAGAAAGCGCTCCGGTATGTATAATAGAAGCGTTTATGAGCGGAATACCATTTCTTGCCACAAATATAGGCGATGTTAAAAATATGATGGATTGTAATGGAGAACTTGCCGGAGGGGTTGTTGAACTTGAAAATGATAAAGTCAATATAAATTCTCTTGCTGATAAAATGGCATGTTTTGCCGTCAAAGGTGAACTTTATGAAAAAGCTAAAGAAAATGCTATAAGAAAAAGTGAATTTTTTGATATAAAAAATATTGCATCTTTATATGTTGATGTTTATTCAAAAAAGGATATATTTGAAGATAAAAATCAAGCCGGAGATTGTCTTGATGAAATAAATGAAGAAAATATATTTTTAAGCAATTCTGACAGAAATACAAATAGTTTAAAAGTTTCTGTTATTGTTCCATGCTATAATCATGGGAAGTATTTAAAAAAACGTCTTGACAGCATTTATAAACAGACATATAAAAATATAGAAGTTTATTTGCTTGATGACTGCTCAAGTGATGAAAGTGTGAGTATTTTAGAAGAATACGCAAATAAATATAAAGACATAACAAAAACTATATTTAATAAAGAAAACTCCGGAAGCGTTTTTAAACAATGGGCAAAAGGCATAAAAGAGGCAAAAGGGGATTTATGCTGGATTGCTGAAAGTGATGATTATTGCGATTATAATTTTCTTGAAAAAACAGTTACTGCTTTTTCTGACAAATCGGTTTTATTGTCTTATTGTAAATATGTTTTTGTACAGCCTGATGGTTTTGAAGACGAGAAAGCATTTTTTAATTATGTTTATAGATTAAGCGAAGAAAAATGGAAAAAACCATATATAAACAATTCAGAAGACGAAGTAATAAACGCATTAGGTATTTTAAATACAATACCAAACGCATCAGGGGCTGTATTTAGAAGAAACGCCGATTTGAGTATAATTAATGATGAAAAATGGCTTAATATGCGTATATGCGGTGATTGGGTTTTTTATATTAATTTATTAAAGGGCGGTAAAATAGCTTATACTACGGATACGAAAAGTTATTTTAGGTTTCATTATAATAATACAGGTGTTATGACATATCATAAAGATATTTATTATATAGAACATGAGCAGACCGCTGAAGAAATAGCTAAGCTTTACAATGTAAATGAAGAAACTATAAAAAAACACTATGAAAATGTTAAAAATTTTTATTTTAATTATATGAAAGGCAGTCAAATGGATTTTAACAAACTTTATGATTTAGGAAAAGTATTGGGAATTTTAAAGGAAAAGAAAAAATTTGTGCCTAATATAATAGTTGATGAAAGTAAAAATAAAAATGATACGCTTTATAATACGGTTATTGTAAATCCTATTATTGCCGCCGGAAGAAATATTGATGCAAGTATTAGCGAAAAGGTAAATAATACAGGTGGAAATACAGGCAATATTGTTTTTGCCGAAGCAATGAAACAGCAGATTGATTATGTAAAAGAAATTTGGATACGGGCAAGTGACTGCAAAAAGATAAAAAATGTTTCAGCCGTAATACCAGCGTCAAATTTTATGCGTGAGGGAAATGACAATTTTATAAACATGTGCATAAAGTTTCTTGATGAAAGTGATTTCCCTGTTACTATGGCGGGGCTTGGAGCACAGTCATCAAAGAAATGTCCTACCCCCAAAAAGCTTGTTAAAGCGCTTGGACCTGTAAAAACAAGGTTTTTTAAAATGCTTTCTGAAAGAGCTGTAAGCATTGGAATAAGAGGAGAGTTTACAGCACAGTGTCTTGAAGAAATGGGTATTTATAATTATAGGATTATTGGCTGTCCGTCTGCTTATAAATATTTAGATGGAATATATAAACCAATTAAAAAACCATCTTCAGAAAAAACGCTTATGAGTGTTACAACAGGAAGTACTGAGGAGACTGATATTTTAAAACTTGGAATGAGTGAAGACTCAATATGGATAATGCAGATGATGACAGAACTGCCTGAGATGGCTTTTGAGAATAAAGAAGGAGACGACTATTTGGTAAATTACAGATATCCTGAAATTAATGTAGAAAGACAGGAACTTAAAAAGTTTATGAATAAAAATGCACGTATGTTTTTTAGAATTAATGATTGGAATAAATATTTAAGCGACGAGGGATTTACATTTGCATATGGAAGCCGTTTTCATGGAAATATGTGTGCACTTAGAAATGGAATACCGGCTCTTTGGCTTGTACATGACAGCCGTACTTCAGAGCTTACTAATACTCTCCATCTCCCTTGTGTGGATATAAAGAAAGTAAGTGAAATAAAAAGTATTGAGGATTTAATTGAATTATGCGTATATGATGAATTTTATAAAAATTATGCAGGTCTTACTGAAAATTATGTGAAGTTTCTTAATGAAAATAAACTTAATCATAAATTTTTGATAAAGGAAAAAGTATAAATGGTTGATATTTTGCTTGCGTCATATAACGGCGGAAAGTATATTGAAGAACAAATACAGTCTATTTTAAAGCAAACTTTTAAGGATTGGCGGCTTATTATAAGAGATGACGGCTCAAATGACAATACAATAGAAATTATAGAAAAGTATGTTAAACTTTATCCTAAAAATATAGTACTTATAAAGGATGAAGATAAAAGACTTGGCTTATGTAAAAATTTTTTGCGTCTTTTAGAATATGTTTCAGCCGATTATATTATGTTTTGTGATCAAGATGATTTTTGGTTTGAAAATAAAATAGAAAATACACTTAAAAAAATGAAAGAAACTGAAAAAAGTTATAGCTTATCCCCTATTCTTGTTCATACTGATTTAAAGGTAGCTAACAGCAAACTTGAAGTAATTTGCAATTCATTTTTTAAGTATCAGGGACTTGATAAAAAGGTATTTTCAATTAAAAGGCTTGTTTGCCAAAATAGTATAACAGGCTGTACTGTTATGATAAATAAAAAATTATTGGAATTAGCAGTAAAAGGCAAAAATAGCGATATGCTTGTACATGACTGGTGGATTGCGCTTACAGCGGCAGCGTTTGGGCATATTGTCTTTTTAGACGAACCTACAATTTATTACAGACAACATAATTTTAATCAAATAGGAGCAAGAAAAAGTAGTTTTTCAAGAATTTTTGACGCTAAAGACAGAATGTTTAAAACATATAGACAAGCTTTAAGTTTTTATGACTGCTTTAAAGATTTTGAAAACGAAAGTATTAAAGCAGTCAAAAAATACGGAGAATTGTTATATAAAAATAAAGCTGTAAGGATATATACGATTTTTAAATATGGATATACAAAATATGGGTTTATACTCAAAATAGGTGAACTTTTTTTCTGTTAATAATGCTGTTAATTATATTTTTAAAATATAAATTAAAATTTGCACAAAATCAAGTTTTTATATTATGAAATTAAAAACTAAATAAAATTTCAAAATTATTTAACCGACGAAGAAAGTCCATCGCTATTTTAAGGGGATACTTACTCTTATATTCAGTGAGATTTTAAGCTCTCACTGAATATAAATGCAAATGTTTTCGTAGTCTTGACTTAATCAACGTCTTTTTTATGTAAATTTTAAAATTATAATAACAAAATCATAAGTTACTTTTCAAAAGGCAATACAAAATCACTGTTTAATAATTTTTGTAATATCAATGAAATATCAAGAGCTGTTAATTCTCCGTCATGATTAACATCAATTACATCCATAAATTTATCGAATTTCTCAATAGGAAGTTTTAAATTTGGATTAAGTACTTTTTGTAAAAGCAGTGAAACATCATTTAAATTAAATTCCGGATTTCCATCTATATCTCCTAATGTTGGCTCTTTTTCATATTCTTCATCTATATAAACTATTCTTGAAGAATTAATACCTTCTTTTTTAAGATATTCATCAGTATAGGAATTTTTATATATTTTAAACACTGTGTTAGTACAACCAGAAAATGCAGAATCTCCAATAGAAGTAACATTTTTAGGGATTAAAATTTCAGCCAAATTGCTGCAACCATCAAATGCATAATTTCCGATAGAAGAAACACTGTTAGGGATTGAAATTTCAGATAAACTGGTACAACCCACAAATGCCGACTTTCCAATAGAAGAAACATTTTTAGGGATTGAAATTTTGGTTAAACTGCTGCAATCCGCAAATGTCCCATTCCCAATAGAAGAAACGCTGTTAGGGATTGTTATTTCAGACAAACTGCTGCAACCAGAAAATGTATGATTCCCAATAGAAGAAACATTTTTAGGAATTGTTATTTTAGTTAAACTGCTGCAACCAGAAAATGTATTATCCCCAATAGAAGAAATGTTGTCGGAAATTGAAATTTTGGTTAAACTGCTGCAACCAGAAAATATACTATCCCCAATAAAAGAAACGCTGTTAGGGATTGAAATTTCAGCTAAACTGCTGCAATCAGAAAATGCCTTATCTCCAATAGAAGAAACGCTGTTAGGGATTGAAATTTCAGCTAAATTGCTGCAATTACGAAATGCCATATCCTCAATAAAAGTAACACTGTCAGGAATTATAATTTGAGTTAAATTGCTACAACTATCAAATGCCCTATAACCAATAGAAGTAACACTATTAGGGATTACAAATTTTTGACTATTTGGTATAATTAAAAGATGCATTAGTGTTGTTCTATTTTTGTTATATAAAGCACCATCATAAAAAGAATAATTTGGATTATCTTCCGCAAAATTTACTATTTTTAAATTACAACCAATAAATGCATTATCCCCAATAGAAGAAACACTGTTAGGGATTGTAATTTCAGATAAACTGCTGCAACCATAAAATGCCCTATCCTCAATAGAAGTAACGCTGTTAGGGATTACAAATTTTTGATTATTTGGTATAATTAAAAGATGCATTAGTGTTGTTCTATTTTTATTATATAAAGCACCATCATAAAAAGAATAATTTGGATTATCTTCCGCAAAATTTACTGTTTTTAAGTTACAACCATAAAATGCCCAATCTCCAATAGAAGTAACGCTGTTAGGAATTGAAATTTTGGCTAAATTGCTGCAATTTATAAATGCTCCATATCCAATAGAAGTAACACTGTTAGGGATTGAAATTTCAGATAAACTGCTACAATCTAAAAATGCCATATAACTAATAGAAGTAACACTGTTAGGGATTGAAATTTCAGATAAACTGGTACAACCCACAAATGCCTCATCACCAATAGAAGAAACGCTGTCAGGGATTGAAATTTTAACTAAACTGCTGCAATTTACAAATGTCCTATTACCAATAGAAGAAACGCTGTTAGGAATTGCTATTTTGGTTAAACTGATACAACTTGCAAATGCCCAATCCTCAATAGAAGAAACACTGTTAGGGATTGAAATTTCAGATAAACTGCTGCAGCCCTCAAATGCATAATCCCCAATAGAAGTAACGCTAAACCCTTCTATTTTATTTGGGATATTAGCGCTTGTAACACTAAGGTCACAATCAGTAATTTCGCCGGTAGATTTATCAAAATAGATACTTCCTCCGCTAACAGCATATTCAATAATATTATTTTCTTCAATACTTCCTCCGCTGACAGCATATTCAATAATATTATTTTCTTCAGTACTTTCTCTGTTGATAGAATAATCAGTTACATTTTCTGTCATATCTAAATCAATTTCAAAAGCGCTTACATGAAAAACAGAAAAATTAGTAAATGTAAAAATAATAGAGAGAAACAAGCTTAAAATTTTTTTATACATAGTAAAAACTTCCTTTCCTTAAAGTATAGTTGAGTATAAAATAATTAAAAAGTGAAAAAGTAATAAAATTTCTATTAAAAATGTAAAGAAGACGCTGATTTGATTTTATAGTTTATAATAAAAATTTTTTATTATAAACTTTCAAAACTATTTAATTAATCAACGTCTCTTTTATGTAAATTTTAAAGTTATAATAACAAAATCATAAGTTACTTTTCAAAAGGCAATACAAAATCACTGTTTAATAATTTTTGTAATATCAATGAAATATCAAGAGCTGTTAATTCTCCGTCATGATTAACATCAATTACATCCATAAATTTATCGAATTTCTCAATAGGAAGTTTTAAATTTGGATTAAGTACTTTTTGTAAAAGCAGTGAAACATCATTTAAATTAAATTCCGGATTTCCATCTATATCTCCTAATGTTGGCTCTTTTTCATATTCTTCATCTATATAAACTATTCTTGAAGAATTAATACCTTTTTGAGTTAAATATTTATCGGCATAAGAATTTTTATATATTTTAAATATTAATTTATTAAAATAATCAAATGCTGTATTTCCAATATAAGTAACACTGTTAGGGATTGTTATTTCCGCTAAATTATCACAATTTTTAAATGCTATGTTATTAATAGCTGTAACATCAACTTCATTTATTTTGTCAGGAATAGTAATACTTGAGCCTGTAACAATATTATCGCAATCAACAATTGTTCCTGTATAAGTATCAATATAAATGCTTCCTCCGCTGACAACATGCTCAACAATATAATCTATATAAACTATTCTTAAAAAATTAATACCTTCTTTTTTAAGATATTCATCAGTATAGGAATCTTTATATATTTTGAACACTGCGTTGGTACAATCAGAAAATGCGCCATTCCCAATAGAAGAAACGCTGTCAGGAATTGTTATTTCAGACAAACTGGTACAACCCTCAAATGCCCAATCCCCAATAGAAGAAACGCTGTCAGGAATTGTTATTTCAGACAAACTGGTACAATCAGAAAATGCGCCATTCCCAATAGAAGAAACACTGCTGGGGATTGAAATTTCGGTTAAACTGGTACAATCCTCAAATGCCCAATCCCCAATAGAAGAAACACTGTCGGGGATTGAAATTTCGGTTAAACTGCTGCAATTACGAAATGTCGAATCCCCAATAGAAGAAACGCTGTTGGGAATTGAAATTTTGGTTAAACTGGTACAACCCCAAAATGCCGAATCTTCAATAGAAGAAACACTGTTGGGAATTGAAATTTTGGTTAAACTGGTACAACCCCAAAATGCCGAATCTTCAATAGAAGAAACACTGTTGGGAATTGAAATTTTGGTTAAACTGGTACAACCCCAAAATGCCGAACTATCAATAAAAGAAACGCTGTTGGGAATTGAAATTTTGGTTAAACTGGTACAACCCTCAAATGCCGAATACCCAATAGAAGAAACGCTGTTGGGAATTGAAATTTCAGTTAAATCGTTGCAATTACGAAATGTCTCACCCCCAATAGAAGAAACGCTGTTAGGGATTATAAATTTTTGACTATTTGGTATAATTAAAAGACCCAATAATATTGTTTTATTTTTGTTATATAAAGCTCCATCATTAAAAGAATAGTTTGGATTATCTTCCGCAAAATTTACTATTTTTAAGCTGCAACCAGAAAATGCGCCACTCCCAATAGAAGTAATATTGTTAGGGATTGAAATTTCAGTTAAATTGTTGCAATCTGCAAATGCCAAACTCCCAATAGAAGAAACGCTGTTAGGGATTGAAATTTTAGACAAACTGATACAACCTCGAAATGCCGAAGGCCCAATAGAAGAAACGCTGTTAGGGATTGAAATTTTAGACAAACTGGTACAACCCCAAAATGCCGAATACCCAATAGAAGAAACGCTGTTGGGAATTGAAATTTCAGTTAAATCGTTGCAATTACGAAATGTCTCACCCCCAATAGAAGAAACGCTGTTAGGGATTGAAATTTTAGACAAACTGGTACAACCCCAAAATGCCGAATACCCAATAGAAGAAACGCTGTTAGGGATTGAAATTTCAGTTAAATTGCTGCAATTACGAAATGCCATATCCTCAATAAAAGTAACACTGTCAGGAATTATAATTTGAGTTAAATTGCTACAACTATCAAATGCCCGATCCCCAATAGAAGAAATGCTGTCAGGAATTGTTATTTCAGACAAACTGGTACAATCAGAAAATGCGCCCTTCCCAATAGAGGTAACACTGTTAGGGATTGAAATTTCGGTTAAACTGCTGCAATTACGAAATGCAGAATCCCCAATATAAGAAACGCTATTAGGGATTGAAATTTCGGTTAAACTGGTACAAAAATAAAATGCCGACTTTCCAATAGAAGTAACGCTAAACCCTTCTATTTTATTTGGGATATTAGCGCTTGTAACACTAAGGTCACAATCAGTAATTTCGCCGGTAGATTTATCAAAATAGATACTTCCTCCGCTAACAGCATATTCAATAATATTATTTTCTTCAATACTTCCTCCGCTAACAGCATATTCAATAATATTATTTTCTTCAATACTTCCTCCGCTGACAGCATATTCAATAATATTATTTTCTTCAGTACTTTCTCTGTTGATAGAATAATCAGTTACATTTTCTGTCATATCTAAATCAATTTCAAAAGCGCTTACATGAAAAACAGAAAAATTAGTAAATGTAAAAATAATAGAGAGAAACAAGCTTAAAATTTTTTTATACATAGTAAAAACTTCCTTTCCTTAAAGTATAATGTTAAGTATAAAATAGGTAAAAAAACACAATATTGTATATATTTAAAAAAAATCACTCTCCTTTATAAAAAAATGCAATAAATTATTGTATAAAGTATAACATTTCCTATATATCAATTCAATATATTTGTATAGATTTTACCATAGTGCATCTTAAAATCAAAATTTTTACAAAATAGATAATTAAATAATAGTAAATTAAGAAACAAAAAAATAACTGCAAATAAAATATATATTTCCAAAAGCGAAAATAGGTATATAGGCAAGAGATAACAGAGTTATATTTGATGATATATTGTAAATTTCAAGATTGGCTTTATAGAAAACTATGTTTAATCATAGTTTTCTATATTATCAAACTCAGTCATGTATTTTCTGTATTTTTTAGGCATCATATTTCTTTTAAGTTTGGGGTTTTCTCTATTTTCTACCGATATTGTTTTATAAAATTCTTTCCATAAATTTGTATAAAATTTTTCATCGTCGGCTTTTTCTATATTAATATTGAAGTTTATATCAGTTATTATAAAAGAGCTGCCATTATATACGGCGGCTTTTTTTCTTTTCATATCGTGTATAATCCATTTTTCATTTTTAAGTCTATCTTGAAAATGATGGGATATTAAAACAAGTACATCGCATTCAGGTTCGATTTTACAATAATATATATTTTCTTTAGTTTTTATAAAACGTATAAATCCTAAAAATAAGTGGGCTTCTCCTTTAGCATGGCGGCTCATTTTAAGAACGTCCAATACATAAGGTTTAGTTTTATAATTGTCCACATTTTTTCCTACATTAAAGGCAAGGCATATATATTTTAAAATTTTTATAAGGCGGTTTTCATCTGGATTTAAAAATGCTTTATATGCGTTTTGGTATACATATCCTTTTATATTGTTTTTTATTGATTTAGCCACCCGATAAGCCTTTTCATAATCGGTTTTTATAATTTTATATTCAAAAACCATGTTTAATTGAAGTTTATCATTTTCTATTATATTTATAGGCATGGTTTTTGTTTTAAAACAATAAAATACAGCGCAAAGCAATCCCTCAAAGCTATCGTCTATGGCAAGTATTATATCTTTTTCGGTTAATTTATATTTATACATTAAAGTTGTCTCCTTAATTATTTAACCGACGGAGTAATTGAGAGGAAAAGCTCACGCTTACTCCGTCGGCTATCAGTATTTTTGCAAAGCAAAAATGCGAATAGTCTTTGACTGCTAAAAACTATATTCAATTTTTATATACAAATAGTTTATAAAGTATATAAAAATTGAATATAAACTTAAATATCGGATAAAATTATATTACATATATATTAAATTTTATTTAATTTACTTGCATTAGGTTTTAATATATATTATAATACTTTCCATTATGGGGGTGCAATGGTTTCGACGGGGATTTTGAAGGCAGAGTAAGCCATCCGCAGCCGGCAACTGCGTAATAAAGCCGAAATTATAAAAAATAAACGATAACAATAATTTATCTTACGCTGCCTAATTAATGGCAGCCGTCGGTCTTTGTATTCCTGCATATAAAGATACCGGCGTCGACTTAGCAGGGCACTTTTTTATCAAAGCTTTGAGATAAAAAAAGATTTATGAAGCTACCGAAGTTCTGTTTCTGCCTGCCGCGGCAGATTTTCGGGAATTTTAAGCGACAGGCTTTGATGGGAGAAAGCTTTGCTGACGGGTTTTCGGACAGGGGTTCGATTCCCCTCACCTCCATTAAAAAGTTTTTGTTTTTTTAAAAATAGAGTTAAACTTTAATATTAAAAGGTTTAACTCTATTTTTTTTATTTTAATTTTTAAAATTAAGAAAATGATAAACAGAATAGATATAAAATTGACATTTTTAATTTATTGTAATAAAATTATATTATATATTATTACTTATTTAAAATTATTTATAAAAAATAAATTATATATTTTATACAATTAAATATATATATAAAAAGAAACATTGTACAATTTGCTTGAAACAAAATTACATAATATTTTATAGTTTTGTATGAATTTTTATATTTGTTGCTTAAAAATTGTACAATGCTTTATATTAAAAATTTTATTAAGTCATATCTGAAAATAAAATATGTGCTAAAAGTTATAAATAAAATTTGATTTTTTTCATTTTTACAGGGGGGATAAATTTTGATAATATACATATAGTTTTCAGATACGCCAAATTTATTGAGGGGATGGATTAGATGAGGAAACTAAAAAATTTACTTATGCTGCTTAATGTTGGAATGGTATTTTTTGCAATACTTATAATAGCGGGCTGCGCTATGTTTAGTATTTACAAGGGGAATAAATCGGCGGTTGAAGACTATGAACATGCTTTAAGACTTGGTTATGACAATAGTGTAAAATATCAGATTCAAAATGTAATTACTCTTTTGGAAGGAGTTTATCAAAGACAGGAAAGCGGTGAGCTTAGTGAAAGAGAAGCTAAATCTTTGGCAATTGATTTAGTAAAGACGCTTAGATATAATAATGACGGATATTTTTGGATTGATGATACAGATTACATATTAGTAGCACATCCTATGTTTCCGGAACAAGAAGGAGATAACAGATATGATTTGACTGATAAAAACGGTATAAAAATTATACAAACAATAATGGATGTTTCTCTTAATAATGATGAGGGAGGTTTTTCCGAATTTTATTATGATAAGCCGGGGCAGGAAGAACCAGCTCCAAAAAGGTCATATTCAAAACTTTTTAAGCCGTGGAATTGGGTTGTAAGTACAGGAAACTATGTTGATGATATAGATGTTGTTCTTGCAGAGAGAACAGAAGAAATGTCACATTCATATAAAGTTTTAATAGGTATAATTATAGTTATAAGTATTGTTCTTATGGTTATATGCGGTGCGGCGGCTTTGCTTTTTGCAGGGGCTATTACAAAACCTTTAAATCATATTATTTATGTAAGCGGTGAGATAATAAAGGGCAATATAAATATAAATACTAATCCGGAATTTATGAAAAGAAAAGATGAAATGGGAAGTTTGTGCCGAACATTTGCGGCTATGTCAGAAGTTTTAAATAAGCTTATTGATGGTTTGACATTAATGGCTAATGCTCAAAAAGAAGGGAAAAATGATGTTTTAATTGATACTTCGGAACTTTCAGGAAGATTTAAAGAAATGGCAGAACTTTTAAATTCAATGGTTGATGAAAGTGCTAAGCAGATTAAGGCTACAACTAAAACACTTGATTGTATAAATGAAATAACAAAAGGCGATTTTGAGGCTAAAATAGATGATTTTGAAGGTGACAAAAAGGTTTTCAACGAACTTATAGAAACACTTAGAAACCAGCTTAAAGGTGTATATAGTGAAATATCCGAACTTGTTTATAATGCCTCAGAGGGCAAGCTTGATTGTTATGCTAATAAAGAAAATTTCAGCGGAGATTGGGCAAAGCTTATAGACGAACTTAATCATCTTATAAAATCTATTAATACGCCTATTATTGAAATGGAAGAAACTTTAAAACATATGGCAGAGGGCGATATGAGTACTCAAATGAGGGGAAATTATAAAGGTGATTTTGCAATTATTAAAAACAGCGTAAATAATTCTATTTCCCGTACATCAGAGTATATAAATGAAATAAGCGATATACTTTCAAAAATGGCTAAGCAAGACCTTGATATAAAAATTAATAGAGAATATATAGGAGATTACAGCAAGATTAAGGAAGCTCTTTTACTTATAGGCAAAAATTTCAATAGGCTTATTGGAGAGATTAAAGCATCGTCTTCGCAGGTAGCTGATGGAGCAAGACTTATTTCTGAAGCAAGTGTTGGCTTGTCATCGGGAGTAGATAAACAGGCTGATACTATTGAAAGGCTTAATACTACTGTAAATGAAATTTTCAATAAAGCAAGGACGAATACAGAAAATGCTGAAAATGCAAGAGATATTGCAAATACGGCAAAGGAAAATGCTAAAATAGGTAGTACTCAAATGAATAAAATGCTTATGTCAATGAAAGAAATAAATGAAGTTTCAAATAATATAAGTCATATTATTAAAACAATAGAAGATATTGCTTTTCAGACTAATATACTTGCACTTAATGCGGCAGTTGAAGCTGCACGAGCCGGAGAACAGGGCAAAGGCTTTGCTGTTGTGGCAGATGAGGTTAGAAACTTAGCCGCAAGGAGTTCTCATGCTGCTAATGAAACTACAACTTTAATTAAAGATACAATTAATAAAATTGAAGAAGGCTCTAATATAGCAAATATGACTGCCGAAGCTCTTAATATAATGGTTAATGAAATAGATGATATTGTTATAAAGGTAAGTCAATGCGCTGTTGATTCAAAAGCACAAGACAGCAGTATTGAAGAAATTAATAAAGGAATAGTAAGAATTGTAGATGTTACTCAAAGCAATTCTGCCGAAAGCCAAAAATGTGCAGCTACGGCGCAGCAGCTTTCAAGTCAAGCAGAAGTGTTTAGAGAAATGGTTGAAGTGTTTAATTTAGGCAATCAAAATGTTGAGTTTTAATAAATATTAAACTAAATAGTTATTATCTGCGTATATATTGTTAAAGAAAAGCTAATTTTAAGTTTAATTGGCAAATTTTCTTAAATAAATTATTTATATATGGAGGTAAAGCTTATGGATGATATGAATGTACCTATACCAAATGGTCCTTTGCCAGAGGATAAAGAAAAGAATGTTGAAACGTCTGATATAAGATTTTGCAAATTCTGTGGTTCTAAAATACCAAAAGATGCTGTTATATGTACTTCATGCGGAAGACAAGTTGAAGAACTTAAAGTTAGTTCTTCTGTTTCACAGCCTATAATTATTAATAATACAAATACAAACACAAATAATAACAATAATAATACAGGCGGATATGTAAATCCAAAAAATAAATGGGTAGCTTTAATTTTGTGTTTTTTCTTTGGATGTTTAGGAATACATAAATTCTATGAAGGCAAAATTCTTCTTGGAATTATATATCTTTTAACAATGGGTATTTGTGGAATAGGAGTTTTCATTGATTTTATTGTATTACTCTTTAAACCAAATCCTTATTATTAAGGAAACACCGCACAATTAAGATTTTATGGTTTTTGAAAGAATTTTCCATTTCTTTGTCAATGTCGCTTAACATAGGCTCCGACTATGTTTGCGCTCCATTTCCTCGAACTGAAAAATTCTTTCTGAAAACCATTTTATTGAATTATGCGGTATTTCCTTAAAAAGAAACCTCTTACAAAAATATTTATATTAATGTAAGAGGTTTTTTTAATTTATTGATACAAATAATATATCTTTTGAGTAACGTCCTGTATCGGCTAAATCTTTTTTATAAGTAAGGTTTAAATTATTTTGATAATTTTTATCTAAGTCTTTATTTATAAGGCTGTTTATTATTAAATCACAATCTTTTATACCTAAGCTTTTTAAAAATCCTTCGGTTTGGCTTATGTTTTCGGCTGTAAATTCAGAAGGTTTGTATTTAATGTTTGATTTTACTATGTCTATTTTATTTATTCCAGATTTATCAGCATAAAGCATATAAATTATAGGTGTGTTTTTACAAAATATTGAAACGTCTTTATATTGAGTTGAGTAAATAATTCCATTTTGAGCCTGCGATGTGAAAAATATGCCTTCGGTGTTTGAAAAAATAAGTAAGTCTTGATTATTGCTTTTTAATATTTCTAAACAGTGCAGATTTTGTTTTTCAGCGTTTTCAATAATATCATTATATTCGTAAGGAAGATTAATGAAAGGCTCTGTTAAAGTAAAGTAAGAACTGTCGTTTATTAAAATCAAGTCTTTGTATTTTTTATGCTGGTATATTTTAACTTGTCTTTCGTTTTTTTGAATTATTTCTATATTTTCAACAGGAATAAAGTCTTTATCTATAATATTATTCATTTTTTCCTTGTTGTCTTTTGGTTCGTCATGCCTTGTTTCAGCAAATGAGGAATTAATTATATTTGAAATATCAATATGAATTTTTAATTTTTCATCTGCATTATTATTGTATTCATCATTATTATAGTAATCAGAATAATTATCATAAACTTCATCAGACAATGAAGGCGATAATAAAATCATTGAAGAGGCAAACAATGATACTATGAAAAACATTGATATAAATTTAATCATTTTATTTTCCTCCTTTGGTATACTTTATCTAAGTGTATTCCGTTCATATCGCATATTTTGTATGATATTTTTATTCCTAATAAAAAACCTATTATTATAACTGATATTAAAAGTATCTCACTATGGAAAAAGCTTATTACGAAAAGCGATGAAATTATAATGCCGTATAATCCTGAACAAAATATAAAAATATATTCTGCCCATTTAAATGTGAATAAATTAACATTTTCTGCTTGTTCCCATCTTTTATATAATTTATAAGCTAAGGTTATAAAAAATACAAATAAAATAGATAAATAAATTATGTATGTTTTTATATTATACATATATTCATGATACCCATAATGTCTATAAACTGTAAAATTAGCACTTATTATATTAATAGGATTTAAAAAATTGGTGTTATTGCTTATTTTCCCAAATAAATACATGCTTATTCTGCCAAAAATATAAACAATAGAGTAAGGTAAAAAAACAGTTCCAAAAAAACATATAACAGAGAGTTTTCTATTTTTCACACAAAGCATGAAAAAAATGGTAATAGTATAAATTAGTATAAAAATAAACCATAAATATATAATTGCTAAAATTAAATTTCCGTTTGTAATAAACTCAGGCATTTGTTTGCTGCATACCGACAATATTCTTTGTATAATTAACTTATTTTTATTAAATATTACAAGTTCAGCTAATGTATATAAAATAAAAATCAGAGTTATTAAAACTGTACCTATAAAAGTTTTTACAATAAACAGTTCATTTTTTGTAAATGGAAGTTCAAATAAAATTTTGTTATTTTTTGAATCAAATTGTATTTCTGCAAGAAAAATAGGAAATATAAAGCATATAAGGTTTATACATGGGTTTATAACAGGTATTTCAATTACTTCAAACGAAGGATAATTCAAATAAGTAATTATCATTTCTTTTATACTTTCTTTATATGTTTCAATTCCAGAAAAGTACATAAAAGTAGCGAAAATAAAAATCAGTAATTTTATTGATTTAAGTTCATGCTTAACAAGAGTTACATACTTATTCATTTTGCCGCCTCCAGTCTTATTCAATATTAATTATTTTTGATATTAAAGTTTTAGTAATAATAAGGCTTAAAAAACTTCCTATAAGCATAATAAAAATACCGGAAAAAATAGAAGAACCATTTAAGTCTACTTTAAATAGTATTATTCTAAAGAATATAACCCCTCCCATAAGAAAGGCAGCAATATACAAAATATAATTAAAGCAATTTATTGTAAAAAGTTTGCCTAAATTTTCCGGTTTGGATTTTTTATATAAAAAAAATCCAATTACAATTAAAACAAATGAAATAATAAAGTTAAATATAACATTTTTTTCAATATACTGCGTTGACGAAATGTATATTGTTGGGAATATAAACTGCCTGTTTATTATATTTATTCTTATATCAGAGTTTTGTAAATACAAATCTATAAAATTAGCTATACCGCTTGCAAAAGCCAATATTGTCAAAGGCATTCCGGCAAAAATACAATATGCTGTATATATTCTCCCGCTTATTACTATAAGTAAGTTAAGAATGGCAAAAATTAAAAATAAGTTTGGAATAAATAAATTAAGTTCACTTATAATATCATTTTTCAACTCAAAGTAAAAATTCTCAGGCGAAACATATTCCAATAAATTAAGGTATGGACTTATAGAGATTATAATAGGTTTAAAAGTCGTTTTTGTTATAAATGCCGTTAATATAATTGGAACTGTTACAACAATAAAAAAACATAATATTTTATATATATAAAAATATTCTCGTGGCATAGGAAGGCTGTATAAAAACGACGCTGTGTTTTTATATTTTTCATCTCTATATGAAATGAATAAAAATATCATTATTCCGACTGAAATAATTATTGATGATGCAGATATAATTGAGAACATTTTATATTCAAACATATCATTTATATAAGGAATTTCTTTTCCCTCATTATTTACATAATATGATATTCCGTGTAGATTTTCATTTGTATTTCCCTCGAAATATTCTATTAAGTCATTTGTTATAATACGTGCGTCATATGATTCGTTTAAAGAATATGAGCATGTAATTATAGAAATAACAGCGCTTATTATTAGGGCATATTTTAATTGTCGTATAAATAAAGGATTAGTCAGCATTATATTCACTTCCTTTTTTGGAATTTGTGTATATAAATATTTCCTCAAGGCTTATACCTACTTCTTCTATAAGCTTAGCGCCTTTTTGTATAAGTTTTTCTTTTATTTCTTCATTATATTTTTTTGTTATAATGTAGTATATACTTCCAAGTTTTTCAACTTTTAATATTTCATTTACATCGGAAAGATTAGGTTCAAACTCAAACAATACTTGAAGTTTTTTTACATTATTTTTTATACTTTCAATACTTGATTGATATGTCACTTTTCCATGATTTAAAATTGTAATGTCATCGCAAAGCTTTTCAAGTTCACTTAAATGATGTGATGAAATCAATATTGTACATTTATTTTTCTCAACTTCGTCTATAAGCATATCTATTATTTCTTTTTTTGCTATTGGGTCAAGTCCGCTTGTAGGCTCGTCAAGAAGTAAAAGCTCCGGGTTTATGCTCATATTAAGCATAAGCGAAAGTCTCATTTTAGTTCCTTTTGAAAGCTGGTTTATTCTTTTATTATCAGGTACATTAAGTATTTTATTTAAAGCGTTAAATTTATCTTTTGAAAAAGTTTTATATATACCGGCAAAAAAAGCAACTATTTCTTTTACTTTATAGTAAGGAAAAAACTGATTATTATCTGTTACATATCCTATTTTGGATTTTATTTTATTGTTTTCGTATACAGGTTCGTTATTTATTAAAATTTTACCGTCGTCTTGACGATATATCCCGGAAACAATTTGAAGCAATGTTGTTTTGCCGGCGCCGTTTTCTCCTATAAGTCCATGTATTGTACCTTTTTTTATGTATGCGCTTACATTGTCAAGGGCTTTTACATCATCAAATTTTTTTGTGATTTTGTTAATTTTAAGCATTTTACTCACTGTCCTTTCCTTTAAACTCAGAACTTATTTTTTTTACTTCTTCTATTATAATTTTTTCATTAACACCTGAGTAAATAATTTCAATTACAACATTTTTAAGTGTATTTAAAAGGTTTTCCGGTATTTTATTTAATGTTTTATTATTATTTTCAGCTATAAAAGCCCCTCGTCCTGTAACTGTATAAATAACATTATTTCTTTCAAGTTCTTGATAAGCTTTTGCTATTGTATTTGGGTTTACACCTATGCTTGCGGCAAGTTTTCTTACAGATGGGAGAGGGTCGTTTTCTTTAAAAAAGCCTTTTAAAATATTTTTTTTAATTTCTCTTGATATTTGTTCATAAATGGGAATTGAACTTTTTAAATCAATTTTAATCATTAAAACACCTCCGTCAAAGACTATTCGAATTTTTGCTTTGCAAAAATACTCATAACCGTCGGTTAAAATAAAAATTATTTATACAGCAACTGTACTATATATAATAATACAGTTAATACAGTCTTTTGTCAATAGTTTTTATTAATTGTTTATTATTATAAATTTTAAATTCGTTATTTTTACCAAAATATTTATATATTATTAATAAAAATTTATTAAAATTTAAAATAAGTTTTATTATATAAATAATTTGTAAAGTTAAATTTGCAAGTAATTTATTATTTTACAATTAGAAATTTATTATTATTTAAGTGAAACAAATTATTTTTTGTACACGTAAATATAATATGTATGAATAAATGTGTTGACAATAAAATATATTGATAATAAAATAGTTTTACAATAAAATTTATTTGAGGGGTGATAACTTGTCTGTGGGTTTGGATTATGAAAAAATGGCTGATAAGATTATAGAACTTACACAAAAAATTCCTATTTATGAAAGAACTTGTAAAAAAAATAATACTGAAACGAAATCGTTTAAAGATTTAAGCGAAAGACAGTTTGAAATCTTAATGGCTTTAATGATTATGAAAAAAAGCAGTATATCTGAAATGGCGGAAATTATGTATGTAAGCAGAAGCACTCTTTCTATTATAGTATCAAAGCTGATTAAAAAAGGTTATATAGTGAAAAATATTCCAGAAGATGGAATGGATAAAAGAAAAACGATTTTTTCTCTTTCACAGGAAGGAATTAATTGTCTTTATAAATTTAGACAAAATAATTTTAAAAATTTTTGTATTCTTTATAATTCTTTTGATGAGAGAGAAAAGAAACTCCTTGAAGAAGGTATAGATAAACTATTTTCTGTTGTTGAATTTAGAGAAGAATACATGAATGATAAATTTATGAAAAGTGATATTATACAAGCTATTCTTGAATCTGATAATGAACTTGAGAAAATGAATATTAAAATGGCTATATTTGTTGGAGTTTTTTTTAAGGCAAGCAGAGATTTATGCCGTAATATATTTGATTTGAATTCTGATGAAAAACCTATAACTAAAAATCAGTTTTATATTATGTATTGCATATATTATTTTGAGCATAACACAATTTCAAAACTTGAGAAGTTTTTAAATTCAAGCGGTTCTACGGTTTCAATTACGGTTTCAAGACTTGTGACAGCAGGTTATTTAAAGAAAAGTTATCCTAAATTCAATGATGATGGTCGTGCTGTTTTTATAAAGCTTACAAACAAAGGCGTAAAAATGCTGAATATGGTTCATACAAGAACTAAAGAGGCTTTTATAAATTTTATTGAAAGACTTGACGAAGAAGGCGTTCAGAATTTTAATAGTGCAATTGATTGTTTGCTTGAAGTTTTTAAAGTTTAGATAAATTTAGTAATTATAAAAATTTATAAAAAACAGGAGGATTTAAAATAATGAATATTTTTAAGAAATTATTTGTACCGGTTTTAATTTCTTCACTTGTTTTAACAGGGTGCGGCAAAGATGATGAGGTTTTGGAAGAAGTACAAGAGGAATTAACAGCAGTAGTAGCAGAGCCGGCAGCGGCTGGAGTAATAAGCAAAAAAAGAACGTATACAGGAACAGTTGAGCCTAATGAGACTGTAAATGTTACACCTAAAATGTCTGGAATTGTAAGTAAAGTTTATTATGATATAGGAGACAAAGTAAAAAAAGGCGATGTTATTTTCACACTTGACAAAGACGATATACAAGATCAGATAAGACAGCTTGAATCTCAGCTTAAAGTTTACGATTCGTCTATAAAAAGTGCACAGATTAGTCTTGAGCATGTAAACGGGGGACAGACACAAGCGCAGCTTCTTCAATATGAAAATGCTGTTAAAAACGCATCAACAGCGCTTGAAAATGCACAGATTGCCGTTACTACATCAAAAGCATCTTTAGACGATATAACGGTTACTTATGAAAATAAGAAAAGTTTATACGATGCCGGAGTTATATCAAAAAATGAGTTTGACTCAACTGAACTTGCATACACACAGGCAAAAAATGCTTACGAGCAGGCGCAGTTAAGTGTACAAAACGCACAGACACAGCTTACTCAGGCACAGGAAAACATGGATATATTTAAAAATAAAATAACAAAAGAAAATGAGGAAACAGCTCTTTCAGGAGTAAATTCGGCGTATGCTTCAAAAGAATCTGTAATGACTCAGCTTGATATAGCGAGAAAGTCTCTTAACGATACTTCTGTTGTAAGTCCTATAACAGGTACTATAAGTCAAAAGAATATAAACGAAACAAATATGGTAAGCGCTCAAAGCGTACCTTTTGTTATAGTTGATGATTCTGTTATGAAAGTAAATGTAAATGTATCTGAAAATATTATTAATTCAATATCTTTAGGCGACGAAGTTATGGTAAATATAAGTGCATACTCACAGGAACCGGTAAAAGGAAAAATAAGCAATATTACTCCGGCTGCTGATACAACAGGCACTTATCCAGTAAAAATAGAGATACAAAATGCTGAAGGTAAAATAAAAGGCGGTATGAAAGCGGAGTTGAGTTTTATTTCTGATAAGTCAAGCGGAAACATTGTTGTACCTTTAGATACAGTTCTTACAAATCAAACTTCTTCTTATGTTTATGTTGTAGAAAATGGAAAAGCTGTAAAAAAAGAGGTTACAACAGGAGTTGAAAACGGAACGGAAATAGAAATTTTATCAGGAGTAAATGTAGGAGAAAATATTATTGTTAAGGGACAAAACTACGTTAATGACGGAGTAGGCGTAAAGGTTGTAACAGAAGATGGGGAAGAAAAAAATGCCGAAAGTCAGGAAATTGCTTCCAAGGAGGAATAATAATGAATATTTCCAAAACAGCGGTAAACAGACCTGTTGCTACTTTTATGTGCGTGCTTATAGCTATTGCCTTTGGTGCATTGTCCATAAGCCGGTTAAAAATGGATCTTTATCCAAACATGAATATACCTATTGCATGCGTTATGACTACATACACAGGAGTTGGCTCAGAAGAAATAGAAAAACTTATAACAGAACCTATTGAATCTTCAATGGGTACTGTTTCTGGTATTGATACAATTTCATCAAATACTTCAAATGGAAGTTCTTTTGTTATAGTACAGTTTGAAGATGATGTAGATATTGATATGGCGGCTGTTGATATGAGGGAAAAAATTGACCTTATAAAAAGAACACTTCCAGAAGATGCCGACGACCCTATGGTTATTAAAATAGATATAAACTCAATGACAGGAATACAAATAAGCGCTGTAAGTGAAAGCATGGACATATCCGAACTTAAAACATTTATTGAAAACGATGTGTCTGACAGGCTTGAGAGACAAAACGGCGTTGCAAGCGTTACTGTAATGGGAGGAAATGACAGAGAGGTAAGAGTTGTTCTTAAAGAGGATAAATTAAGAGGATACGGAATTTCCGAATCATCGCTTGCAGGTATACTTTCAGCAGAAAACTCAAATACACCTTTGGGAAGTATAGAACATGGCACTAAAAATTTGACTCTTAGAGTAAGAGGAGAGTTTGAAAGTATTGAAGATATTAAAAATATTCCTATTTCAACAAACAACGGAGGAACAATATTTTTAAATGATATTGCCGATGTAAGTATGGTTTATAAAGATTCGGCAAGTATGGCTTATACAAACGGAAAATCAAGTATAAATATGTTTGTGCAGAAACAATCTACGGCAAATACTGTTAATGTGTCAAAAGTTGTTCTTAAAGAACTTGAAAAACTTAAAGCAGAAAATCCTAATATAGAATTTAAAGTTATAAACGACCCGGCAGAAATGATTAACGATTCACTTCAAAGTGTTGCTGACAGTGCTATACAAGGTGGTATACTTGCTGTAATTATACTTTATATTTTCCTTAGAAATTTTAGGTCGACTGTTGTAGTAGGTTCTGCAATGCCTATCTCTATTATAGCGACATTTGCGCTTATGTATTTTTCAGGTATTACGCTTAATCTTATGAGTTTGGGCGGTTTGACAATGGGTATAGGTATGCTTGTAGATAACTCAATAGTTGTGCTTGAAAGTATTTATAAAAAAATTGAGGAAGGACATGACAGAATTACATCAGCAATTGAAGGGGCAAGAGAAGTTGGAGCTTCTGTTATAGCTTCTACTCTTACAACTGTTGCGGTTTTTCTTCCTATACCATTTTTTGGCGGTACAATGGGAAAAATGTTTAATGACCTTTCTTTGACAATAGTATTTTCACTTATGTCATCTCTTATTGTGGCTATTACATTTGTTCCTATGGCAAGTTCGGTTTTGTTAAGTCCGGATGCTGCTGCAAATGTGCATAAAAAGAGAAATATATTTACTATATTTTTAGATGTAATAGGGCATGGAATTTCTATAATTGAGGTTATTTACAAAAAAATTCTTGGGAAGGCGCTTAAATATAGAAAAATTACAGTTTTGATTACATTTGCATTTGTTGTTTTTACTGGTATGGTTATACCTTCTATGGGCTTTGAGTTTATGCCGTCTTCTGATGAGGGTATTGTTAAAATATCTATTGAGATGCCAACAGGTACAAAGGTTGAGGAAACTGAAAAAGTAGCTTGGACTGTTGTAGATAGAATGGGAGAAGTTCCCGGGCTTGTTGATATGGCAGTTGAAATAGGAGGAGGCTCAGGAGCATCATCATTAACAGGCGGTGCAGAGGATACGGCAAATATTACTTTAAATCTTGTTGATAAAGAGGAAAGAGATTTTAGTTCAGACGAACTTGCAATACAGATAAGAAAGAAAATAAAAGATATACCAGGAGCTAAAATAACGGCTGCGGCTTCATCTGATTCAATGGGTTCTTATGGAAGTTCAGGAGCAGAAGTTGTTATAAAGGGAGATGATACAGAAACATTACGTGATATTTCAAATGATTTTGTTAATCTTATAAAGAAAATACCAGAGACAAGTGATGTTAAAACTTCTATTGAAGATGCTGCTCCTCAAACTACTATTAAAATTAACAGGTCTAAAGCATCATCTTACGGTATTTCAAGTTCAAGCGTAGCGTCTCTTATAAGAACAGCCGTTACAGGTTCTGTTGCATCGACATATAGAATTGGCGGAGACGAGTATGACATAAGAATAATGCATGATAACAGCAAAATTAATTATGTAAATGATGTTGAGAATATACTTATTCCTACAAATTTAGGTACAAATATACCTTTATACGAGATAGCAGATATTGTTACAGATGATATACCTGTTACTATTACAAGAAAAAATCAAGAAAAGTATGTTACAGTAAGCTGTAATATAGAAAATATTGATATAGGTACTATGAACGCTAAAATTACGGAAACACTTAGCAGTTATATTATGCCTCAAGGATATACTTATGAAATGGGCGGTACAACTGAAGATATGCAAGAAGCGTTTTCAGGTCTTGGGCAGGCGCTTATACTTGCAATAGTACTTGTTTATATGATTATGGCAGCGGAATTTGAGGCATTTAGTTATCCTCTTTTAATTATGGGAAGTATACCAATAGCTGCTACTGGAGGTTTATTTGGTTTATTTATTTATGGAGAGGCAATTTCAATTACTTCATTTTTAGGTCTTATCATGCTTGCCGGTGTTGTTATAAATAACGCTATTGTTCTTGTAGATTATTCTAATCTATTAAGGAGAGAAAGAGGATTAGAATTTTTACAGGCAATGAAAATTGTTGGACCAACAAGACTTAGACCTATTCTTATGTCAACTCTTACGACTGTTTTGGGACTTTTGCCTATGATGATAAGTACGGCTACGGGTTCGGAAACAATGAGAGGACTTGCGACAGTTGTTGTATTTGGTCTTATGCTCTCAACTCTTGTAACGCTTATTTTTGTACCAGTTATTTATTGTATGTATTGCGGAGGAGTTGAAAAAAGAAAAGCTAAACGAGAAAGAAAAAGAAAGCTTAAAGCTGATATAAATACTTCAAGATAAATAAAAACTGCTGTAAATATTGTATTTACAGCAGTTTTTATTTTTAATAATAAATTTATTTATACATATTTTCCAAAATCAGAAGTTGAATTTATATTTGATACTGGTGGATTATAAGCTTTTTCATCTGTTTTATTTTCTTTTACAGCGGCTGTATAAACTATATTTGTCTGCTGAGGCTGAGGTGTTGGTGCTGGATTTTGCTTTACTGGTGTATAATTATTTGTTTTTACAGGAGCACTTGAATTTTTAAATTTGAAACTTGATACAGCCTGATTTAAACTTTCAGCATATTTAACAATGGTTTGTGAGGATAAAGCTGAACTTTTGCTTGCCTGTGATGTATTTTGTACCACAGAGGCTATATCTTTTATACTGTTATTTATTTTATTCATTTCAGTTTCTTGTTCATGTGAATTTTTAGTACATGATTCAATTATTTCTGAAATTGTGTTTATTTTTGTTACAATTTCGGTAAGTGATGATGCTGTATTATGTGCTATTCCTGAACCGTCGGATATTTTTGCAATTGAACTTTCTATTAAAGCAGTTGTTTCTTTAGCAGCTTGCTGGCTTCTTGCTGCAAGATTACGAACTTCCTCTGCAACAACAGCAAATCCTTTTCCATGTTCACCAGCACGTGCTGCCTCAACAGCGGCGTTAAGTGCAAGTATGTTTGTTTGGAAAGCTATATCGTCTATAACTTTTATAATCTTTGATATGCTGTTTGACGCTTCGTTTATCTCGCTCATTGCTGAAAGCATGCTGCCCATTTGCTCGTTTCCGGCAGACGCACTTTCTTTTGTTATAATAGCAAGTTCGTTTGCTTCTTTTGTGTTTTTAAGATTTTGCGAAGAATGTTTTATAAGTTCTGACAAAGACCTGTCTAATTCATCAATTGTACGAGTATAGTTTAGTGTAGATGATTCAAGCATACGATTTGTATCTGCTGCTGCTGAACTTTCAAGTTTTATTTTATTTGATGATTCAACAATATCTTTAATTAACTCATTAAAACTATTTACAGCATTTGAAACAGAGTTTCCCATTTCTGAAAAACAGCCTATGTAATTTTGATTTACTGATATATTAAGGTCTTTTTCTGCTATTTTGTTTAAAATTGTTGTAAGTTCATTTATATTATTTTTGAAACTTTCACACATAAGCACCAATGTATTTTTCATTTCTCCATAAATTCCGGAATAATTATTTGTATCATATACATCAAATCTTCCGTCGGCTATTTTTCTTAAATCATCGGAAAACTCAATAATTGGTTTTTCAAGCTTATCAGCAATTATATTAATTTCGGCTGCTGTATTTGACAAACTTCCTTTGTATTTGTTTACATCATGTTTTAAATTGAAATTACCGGAAGATGCCGCTGTAAAAATTTCCTTTGTTTTTTCTATAAAACTTTTTAAACATGTATTTATTCCGTTTAATGTTTTAGAAATTGCAGGAGGCAAGTCTGCTGGAATTTCTGTAAAATTTCCTTGTGAGTATTCTTCTAAAACATTTGTTAATGAATTTTCACTTTTATTAAGTTTTTCCATTGAAGAATTTATTTTTTCAGTGTATTTCTTTATACCTTGCGGAAGTGAAGTATCATTTATTTTTCCAGTAAAGTCAAATTTTTCAAATTTTTCAAATAACAAAGAAATCTCATTTAATAAAAATTGAATATCTTTTGAAACTTCTTCAGTATTGTCAGCAAGCATACCAATTAAATCTTCTGAATTTGTTTTTGAAACAGAAGAATAATTTCCGTTTTTTAAAGCCAATATATTTTCTGTTAAAGTAGTATATGCCGACTCGTTGAAAGATTTTGAAAATTTGCTTATAAAAACAATTGATGTTATAATTGTTATTAAAGAAGCTATAATTATCAAAACTCCCAGAACAATACTTGCCGTAGGCATTATCATTAAAGCTATACTTGCGGCTGCCGCAATAACTGATGTTATAGCTGCTATTATTAATGCGGCCCGTGGATTTGAAATTTTTTGGTTCATTATAACAACCCCTCTTTCCCTTCATTAAATTTATTAATATGTTTTATAAAATTTTTTATATATTAAGTATATGATAAAATTGATTTTATTGCAAGAATAAATGTAAATATATATAAATATGCTTATATTTGCATATGTTATTTGGTAAAATTGTACAAAAATGAATATTGACTTAAAATATAGTTAAATAATTTATTTTAATGCCGATATTTATAATAAGACAGAAATAGTGAGGAAAGGCATTAAAAGGAATTTACAATTATCTAAGGAGGGGTTTTTATGTCAGAGATAAGCAATGTATCTACAAGTAAAAATTACAAAACATATGAAGTTAACAGCGAAAATGTTAAAGGTAAGGAAACTGCTGTTACTGAAAAGGCTAACGAAAATAATCAGAAAAAAGAAACAAGCGGCGCTGTATATGAAAAAGGCAATACTGAAGTTTATGATAAAGCTACAATACAGCAGACTATTAAAGCAGTTGAACAAAACAAAGTTGAAAATTTCAGAAAGCTTATTACAAGCATGATAAAGTCACAGACTTCTAAATCATATCAGGCAAAAGGCGGAAAAGGAAAATTAAAAGATTATTTCGCTAATCTTAAAGTTGACCCTGAAACTTCAAGAATTGCTCAGCAGGAAATTTCAGAAGATGGTTACTGGGGTGTTAAGCAAACATCACAGAGAATATTGGATTTTGCAGTAGGTATTGCTGGAGACGACCAAGAAAAACTTGCTGAAATGAGAGCAGCAGTAGAAAAAGGTTTTAAACAAGCAAGAGATATGTGGGGCGGAGAGCTTCCGGGAATTTGTGGGCAGACTTATGATGCAGTAATGGCTGGTTTTGATAAACTTCAGAATAAGAATGAAGTTGACTATTAATAAATAGTTTCTACATAAGTTTAAGAAGATATTAATTTATATATGGCGTTGTAAAATTTTTATTTTACAACGCCGTTATTTTTTTGTGTATTATTTAGTTTTTAGGTGTAAAAGCACTAATAATATGTAATTTTCAAAAATACCGTTGTTGACGTAAAATAAAATAAATATTAAAATATTTTGTTGAAGGAACAATAAAAATGTGAAAGCAGTTTTTATGTATAAAAAAATGATTGAGGGGAAGGTGAAACTATTGGCATATGTAATAAAAAAAGATGGCACGTTTGAGGCTTTTGACAAAAGTAAAATTGTTGCTGCTGTTAAAAAATCAGCCGAAAGAGTAATGTACAGTTTTAAAGACGGAGAACTTGATAATATAACTGATAACGTAATAAATGAGATAAATAAAAATGGCTGGGAGTATGTGCCTATATCACAAATGCACAATTTAGTTGAAAATGCGCTTGATATTACTGAACCAAAGGTTGCGAAAAGCTACCGAGATTATAGAAATTATAAAACAGATTTTGTGCATATGCTTGATGAAGTTTATGTAAAAGCACAAAGTATAATGTATATAGGAGATAAGGAAAACAGCAATACTGACAGTGCGTTAGTAGCTACAAAAAGAAGTTTAATATATAATGAACTTAATAAAGAGCTGTATAAAAAGTTTTTTCTTACAACAGAGGAAATACAGGCATGCAAAGATGGCTACATTTATATACATGATATGGCATCAAGAAGGGACACTATGAATTGCTGTCTTTTTGATATGGCTAATGTTCTTAAAGGCGGATTTGAAATGGGTAATTTATGGTATAATGAGCCTAAAACGCTTGCGGTAGCTTTTGATGTTATAGGAGATGTAATATTGTCGGCGGCGTCTCAGCAATATGGAGGATTTACAGTTGCGGAGATAGATAAAATACTTGAACCTTATGCACGAAAAAGCTATGAAAAGTATATTGAGGAATTAACTCAATTTGCAAAAGATATAAAAGGAGAGACACTTGATGAAAACGATATAAAATATATTGATTCATGTGCAGAAAGTAAGGTAAAAAGAGAATTTGAACAAGGTTTTCAAGGTCTTGAGTATAAATTAAATTCTGTTGGTTCTTCAAGAGGAGATTACCCTTTTGTAACAATAACTTTAGGACTGGGAAAAGAAAGATTTGCAAAAATGGCGTCAATAACAGCATTAGAAGTACATAGAAAAGGACAGGGAAAAGAGGAAAATAAAAAGCCTGTTTTATTTCCTAAAATTGTGTTTTTATATGACAAAAACCTTCATAAAGAAGGCTGTGAACTTTATGATGTATTTGAAGAAGGTGTAAGATGTTCAGCTAAAACAATGTATCCTGACTGGCTTAGTTTAACAGGAGACAGTTATGTAGCAGAGTGTTATAAAAAGTATGGGGTTGTTATAAGTCCTATGGGCTGCCGTGCGTTTTTATCTCTTTGGTTTGACGAGGACAATAAGCCTGTTACAGTAGGAAGATTTAATGCCGGAGCTATATCTTTAAATCTTCCTATGATTTATCAAAAGTCAAAGTCAGAAAGCAAAGATTTTTATGATACACTTGATTATTATCTTGAAATGATAAGAAGACTTCATATAAGAACTTTTGAGTATTTAGGAGAAATGAAAGCCTCTACAAATCCAATAGCATATTGTGAAGGTGGATTTTATAAAGGCAATTTAAAACCTAATGAGAAGATAAAACCGCTTTTAAAATATGTTACAGCTTCATTTGGAATTACAGCTTTAAATGAACTTCAAAGGCTTTACAATAAAAAATCTCTTGTAGAAGACAGAGGATTTGCACTTGAGGTAATGAGATATATAAATAAAAAAACAGAAGAATATAAAAAGGCCGATGGTATTTTATACGCTATTTATGGCACTCCGGCAGAAAATTTATGCGGACTTCAAATAAAGCAGTTTAGAAAAAAATATGGAATAATAGAAAATGTATCAGACAGAGAATATGTAAGCAATTCTTTTCATTGTCATGTATCAGAAGATATTACGCCTATTGAAAAGCAAAATATAGAAAAAGAATTTTGGAATTTGTTAAACGGAGGAAAAATACAATATGTAAAATATCCTATTTCTTATAATATTAACGCTGTAAAGGCGCTTATAGAAAGGGCTATGGAAATGGGATTTTATGAAGGTGTAAATTTATCTCTTTCATATTGTGACAATTGCGGACATGAAGAACTTGATATGGATACATGTCCAAAATGCGGCAGCAGAAATTTAACTAAAATAGATAGGATGAACGGTTATCTCAGTTATTCAAGGATTCATGGCGATACTCGTCTTAATGATGCTAAGATGGCTGAAATATATGACCGTAAAAGTATGTAGCAGGGAGCGAAAAATGAAGTATCATAATATAACGCATGATGATATGTTAAACGGAACAGGGCTTAGAGTTGTTTTGTGGGTTTCAGGCTGTTCACATAAATGTAAAGGATGTCAAAACCCTATTACATGGGATTGTGAAAGCGGAATTGAGTTTGATAGGTATGCCGAAAATGAAATCTTTAAAGAGCTTGAAAATGATTACATAGAAGGACTGACTTTAAGTGGAGGAGACCCATTATATACTAAAAATAGAAATACAGTTACAAAATTGGTTAAAAAGGTTAAAGAATTTTATCCAAATAAAAATATATGGCTTTATACAGGTTATACATGGGAAAAAATAAAAGACCTTGAAACTATAATGTATGTTGATGTTGTTGTAGATGGAAAGTTTATTGAAAAATTTAGAGACAATAATCTTCATTGGAGAGGGTCTTCAAATCAAAGAATTATTGATGTAAAAAAAACACTTAAAAGTGGTAAGGTGGTTATTTATGGAGAATAAAATATATTTTGCTAAAGTAAGAGATAGTGCTGTTATACCGGATAGAGAAGATTATAACGCTGGAATAGATATATATCCATGTTTTGATGAGCCTTATTTTATAATACCTCCGCATGAAACGAGACTTATTCCAACAGGCATAGCAAGTGCTATAACTGAAGGGTATTATATACAGATACAAGAAAGAGGTTCAAGCGGAAGCAAGGGTATAAAGTACAGTGCCGGAGTTATTGACTCATCATATAGAGGAGAATGGTTTTTGGCGACATCAAATGTGAATGATAAGCCGGTTATTATTTCTAAAATTGAATTTAGTGAATTAAGTGAAGAAATAAAAAATTTAATTGAAAACGCTTATATTATATATCCATATAATAAAGCTCTTTTTCAAGGTATTGTACATAGCGTTCATAATGAAATTAAAAGAGATGTTATTACATTTGAGGAATTAAAAAAACTGCCCTCTCAAAGAGGAGAGGGCAGTCTCGGAAGCAGCGGCAAATAAAATTACGCCATGCTTTTAATATATAAATCAGTTTCATTTGCCAAATCAATTGCTTTATCGCCAATTTTTATAATAGGACGGGAAAGATTTTCAGGATTTATATACATTACAAGTCCCGTCTTATTATCTGAAAGTGTTACATATGAACCAACATACGTATACATAATAAACTCTATAAATGTTAAAAGATATTTTGTGTCAAAAAGACCTATATAATCATTTTTAAAATTTTTAATTACATCAAAAGGACAAAGCCCATATACAGATATTTTTGTATCATAAGCATCACATATTCCTAATATTTTTCCATATATGCTTATTTCATTGTCTTTAAGCCCCTCAGGGAATCCAGAACCGTCAATATATTCACGGTGAGTTAAAATAGCCTCTTTTACACGGTCGTTTATATCTCTATTCTGCATAACATTATTATAACTTAATTTAGGATATTCCTTAAACATATTAAATTCCTGAGGTTTTAAATTTCTTTCATTTTTAAGTATTGATGGAGACAATTTCGTTTTTCCAATATCGTGAAGAAGACCGGCTACTATAAGGTCATCTATTTCATCTTTTTCTAAACCTACATAACAGCCGAAAATATTGCAAAGTATTGACACATTTATACTATGAGAGTATGTATAATCGTCCATTTTCATTAAATAACTCATATAATTAATTAAATCACTTCGGCAGTTTACAGTCTGCATTATACTATCTGTAATATGTATAAGCTGTTCTGGTTTTACATTATTTTCTGTTGAATTTATCATGTCTATACATTCTTTTAATTCATTCATTTTTTGCCTGAAAGTAATACGAAATTTCTTGAATTCAGGCTTGTTTTTATCGGGGTTAGACGTATCAACAGCTATTTTATTGGACTTTTGTTCATACAGGTCAATAAATAATGAGTTATTTTCATTAATAGAGTCTGAATATACCTTTACAGAAATAACATTGTTTTTTCTAAGTCTTAGAAAAGTCTCCTTATCAAGCACTGTATCTTTTGGAAGTATGAGAACGCCAAGTTTGTTTACAGCGTCATCAGCTAAAATCATATCAGGCTTTAAATGTGCTATTGTTAAACTGGAGATATCTTCTTTCATTTACTATACACTCCTTACTAATATTTATAGAAATCTTGAGTGCAATGGATATTTTTATCCATTGATTTTATTCATATGAAAATATTATAGCATGATTATATAATAAAAACAAGACTTGCATATGCTTAAACTGCAATAAATATGTTTTTTTTTACATAATTATATTTATAAATTAAAGTTTTTTTATAACTTATTTTAATATCTTATTACTGCCGTTTTATTTATATCATACCAAACTATATTGTCTTCAGATATTCCAATAGCTAAAGCTACTGATTTTAAAGGCAGATAAAAATAATTATCTTTTATAACAGCAAAAGTATTCATTTTTAAAACCATATCATTATCGGCTGTAATATAATCTGTTCCGGCTTTAATTTCCATTAATGTTCCTTTGGGAGAAATAAATGAAACTTTTTTTTCTTTTGAATCCCAATTTATGTTTTCATCGGTTATTCCAACACAATTAAGAACAGCACGCAGCGGAAGCATTATACTTGAACTTTCATCTATATATGCCGGAGCATTTAAAGGTCTTTGTTCTCCGTTTAATGTATATGAATATTCGCCTACTTTAAAAGCCGATTCAATTACAATTTCATTAGAAGACTCCTCTATTTCTGATGGTTCTGAAATTTCAGGCGGTGTATTTGTAGTTTGTTCTGTTATTTCTTCAATTTCATCAGTGAGTCCGAATTTGCATATAGGAGCTGATCTTTTTTCTGTTTTATATTCAATTGTCATATAGGCTTCATTATAGTCTATTCCGCTTTTTCTCTTTATTTGCATATTTGAAAGATATATAGCGCCTGTATCTTTATCAGTAGTTTTTGTTATTTTTATATATGCTTTTGAAGAATCTTCTCCCTCAAGCTGAAACTCAACAGCATTTACAAATTTTCTTGTGCCTTCAATATCTGGTATGTTTGCAAATGTAAAATTATCTGATAAAGTAAGTTCAAGTCTTGTTCCTTTTTTATATTCCTGTGTTGAACTATCGGTAATTCTAATTGTTGAAAGAGTTCCGTTTCTCTGTATTTTAGCAAGTTTTTCAGCCTCTAATGTAAATCCTCCGTCAATTGCATATGCAAATGTATATGTGCCGTCTGAAACGGCTGACTGATTACTTTCAATTGTTACAGTAGCGTCTCCGGCGTCTGTAAATTTAACACATAAAGGAATACGCAATTGTTCATGTACAGCGTCAAATTGCCCGTCTTCAACACCGACATTTACATATACAGCAAGTCTTTTTTTACCTTGTTTTTTGTATGTAACACCTTGTGTAATTGTTCCAGAGTTGTCATAAATCCACTCTGCGTTTTCAAGTACAAGTTCAAAAACAAAATTAGAGATATGGTCTGTACTTTCTTCAATTATTAAATTAGGCGTATCCATTTCATTTGTTGTCATGCCTTTTTTTACGGTAAGTTCTCTGTCGATATGGTTATCTGTGGCTGAAAAACAACTTACGCAAAATAAAACCATGAAAATTATAGATATAAAAAAAATAGCACAAAGTTTTTTCATAATTAAAACCTCCTTATAAGTTTAGTATAAATTTTATAAAAAAATATTGTTTTCCTTAAAAACTTTAGTATATAATATATTTAATTAAAAAACAATATTTTAGTCAATACTTTAATTTGATTTGTAATGTAATTGATAGAAAGGAATGTACAAAGTGGATAAAAAATATGATTTTAATGATTTATGTGAAATAATGAAAAAGCTCTTAGGCGAAAATGGATGTCCATGGGATAAAAAGCAAAATCATGATACTCTTAAACAATATCTTATAGAAGAATGTTATGAGGCGGTTGAGGCAATAAATAATAAAGATTATAATAATTTAGCTGAGGAGTTAGGCGATATTTTATTACAGGTTGTTTTTAATTCGGAACTTGCGGATATGAATGGAAAATTTGATATTTATGATGTTATAAATGGCATATGTTTAAAAATGATAAGAAGGCATCCGCATGTTTTTTCAAATGTTAAAGCAGATACAGAAGAAAAGGTTCTTAAAAATTGGGAAGAAATAAAAAAAGAGGAAAAAAGACCAAAAAACGCCGTTTGCTGCCTAAGGGAAGTGCCTAAGTCACTGCCGGCGCTTATACGTGCGAAAAAGGTACAGGCAAAAGCCTCTGGATATGGCTTTGATTTTGAGAACATAGAAGAAATTTTTGATAAACTTGATGAGGAGAAAAAAGAACTTATTGAATCATATAAAAGTGGAAAAAAAGGAGATATATTTGCTGAATTTGGTGATTTGCTTTTTACAGCGGTTAATATTTCAAGATTTTTATCAATAAATTCAGAATTAGCCTTGACAAATGCGACAGAAAAGTTTATAAATAGATTTGAATACATTGAGACTGCGGCATTTGCCGCCGGAAAAACATTTGAGCAAATGTCATTATATGAAATGAATGTATTATGGAATGAATCTAAGAGTCAAAAATAAAATTTAATGTGGCTCAATAATTGTTTAAGGAGGAAGTTTTAATGAATAAAACTGAGTTTGTAGCTGCGATTGCAGAAAAGGCTGATTTAAGTAAAAAGGACACTGAGAAGGCTCTTAAAGCATTTGAAGAGGTTGTTACAGAAGAACTTGTAAAAGGCGGAGAAGTTAGATTAGTAGGTTTTGGAACATTTGACGTGCTTGAGAGAGCCGCTCATACAGGCAGAAATCCTCAAACAAAGGAGCCAATGGAAATACCGGCTTCAAAAGCTCCAAGATTTAGAGCAGGAAAAGCTTTAAAGGATTCTGTAAACAAAAGATAGTTTTAAATTTAAGACCTTCACCTTTTGGTGCAGGTCTTTATTAATTGGAGGTGAAAAAGTTTGAGACTTGATAAATTTTTAAAAGTATCAAGAATTATAAAAAGAAGGACTGTTGCAAATGAAGCATGTGACGCTCAAAGGGTATGCGTAAACGGCAAAATAGCTAAGGCGTCGTGTGATGTTAAAGTCGGAGATATTTTAGAGATAAGATTTGGAAATAATATAACAAAAGCTGAAGTAATTTCCGTAAAAGAACAAGTACGTAAAGAAGATGCTTCTGGTATGTACAAATTACTTTGAAAAACAGTAATAACCTCCTAAACCTTATTATATATTTATATTATAATAATTTTGACGTTGTTTAAAAATAAAATAATTAGTATTTATTATATTTTAAATTGGGGAGGTTAAAGAATGACCGATGAAAGGAAGTCCGTAAGACATAAAATAGTAGTTGAGGAAAGAGAAAATATATTTATAAATGGAGTGACAGATGTTGTTTCATTTGATGAAGAAATGATTGTAGCTGAATCCGAAATGGGGGAAATTGTTTTAAAAGGCAATAATCTTCATGTAAACAGGCTTAATCTCGAAAAGGGAGAACTTGAAATTGACGGAGAAGTAGAAAGTATAAATTATGAGGAAACTGGAAGTATGGGCAAAGATAAACGCTCTTTTTTTACAAAAATATTTAAGTAAAAGATAAGAGGGTGTTTAATGTGATTTTATCCATTTCGGAGCAGACGTTTTTGTTTTTAACTGCTGTATTAATGGGCGCAGTTTCAGGATTTATTTATGATTGGATTAGGGTTTTCAGAAAAATAATAAATCATAAAAATTTTATAATTCAAATTGAGGATATTATTTATTGGATTTTAGTATCTGCAGGTATATTTTTTGTTATGCTTAAAGAAAATTATGGAGCAATAAGAGCCTTTTGTATTCTCGGCGTGTTTATAGGAATGATTTTGTATTTTGTTATTTTAAGCCGTTTTTTTATAAGTGCGTCTATGGCTGTAATAGATTTTATTAAAAAGCTGTTTATGCTTATTATTAATATTATTTTGACGCCGTTTTTGCTTTTAATTAAAATTTTAAGTTATCCTTTTGATATTTTAAGAAAAATACTATCAAAGATTTTTTTAAAACCGAAAAAACTATTGAAAAAATATTATATGTATGTAAAAATAAAATTAAAGTCTGTTAAAAGGCATTTAAGAATAATTTTTAAAAAAGTATAAAGAAAAACGTCGTATAATTGTTTTAAAGACATTTTTAAATATTGTAATGGAGGAAACGGCAATGAAAGAAAAAAGTGAAAAAAAACGTAAAAAGGGAAAAACTTTCTATGTTTTGTTTGTTACGGCGGTTTTATGCGTTTATTCATGCGCCGTTTATTTTCAGTACAAACAAAGATTAGAACTTTATAAACGTGAATCGGAACTTGATAAAGAAATAAAGCTGCAGGAAAAGATTTATAAAGAACTAACTGAACAAAGTGAATATTCCGAAAGTGATGAATATATAGAAAAAATAGCAAGACAACAGCTTGGACTTGTTAAACCAAATGAAATACTTTTTATAGACCAAAATGCCGGAGCATAAATAAAGATTTTAAAATGTGTTTTTGTAAAGTAAATGTAATATTTTTATTCTTATATGATGTTATAATTAAAATATGATTATTTTGTAAAGGTGTTTATAGAAAACAAAATATACGAAAAAATCAGTGTAAGTAAAATTGCTTTTAAATGCACTGGTTTTATTTATGCTGATTTTTTATGCGTATTTTAGTTTTAATACACATATAAATGTTTTTTACATTTTATAAAAATAAATAATCAAAAATGTTTGCTTTTTGTATAATATATTATTTTAAAGCATGTCATAAATTATTATGAAAATAAAATATGTGTATATAATTTTAGGACAAGCTTTATAAATATTAAAAGCGATGGTTTTTTAAATAGTTTATTTATAATTTTATTACAGGGGGTATATTTTTTTATGTTAAAGAGAGCAGTATATTTAATTTTGTCATTAACAATAGCGTTTTCCTCAATTCCTTGTGTCTATGCGGAAGATGAGGTTAAAAATGAGCAAAACAGTAACGAAACAGGTGACAATAACACAGATAGTACAGATAATAAGACAGACGATAAAACAGATAATAATGAGAATAAAGATGATGGTTCAGATACAGATAAGAAAGATAAGGCTGAAGAAATATCCGAAAGTCGTTCTATTGAAATGAAAGATGGAGAAAAGCTTGATATAACAGAATATCTTCATTCAAGAGTTATAGCTGCCGATTATACATATTCTTCAAGTGACAGAACAGTATGTACAATATCAGGAGAAGGCGTTATAACAGCAAGAAAAGAAGGAAACAGTATAGTAAAAGCTGAGTATAAAAATGATAAGTACAATTTAAAATATGAATTTAAAGTTGAGGTAAAAGAAGCTAAGGTTACATCTACTAAAAAAGTAACAATAAAGGTTGATAGAAGTCAGAATTTATATGAATATGTAAACGACAGCGTTAAAGCGGCGGATTATGATTGGGATACAGAAGATACAAGATATGTTTCTGTATCATCAAGGGGAGTAGTGACAGGGAAAAAAGCAGGAAGTGCTGAAGTAACTGCAAAATACAGTGATGGAAGTAAATATTATAATTATTTATTTAAAGTAACAGTAAGTAAATCTGACAGCAAAGATGACGACGATGACGATGATGATGACGATAAAGCTGATATAAAAACAAGCTGGACAATATATGTTCCAGAAGGAAAAACAATAAGTGTAAAGGAACTTCTTGAAGATGATCCGGATGATTATGACTGGTCTGTTTCAGATAAGGATATAGTTAAAGTTGATGAAGATACAGCAAAGTTTAGAGGTGTTGAAAAAGGCAGCACGAAAGTATATGCTAAGGGTGATGACAATTATACTTTTACGGTAAAGGTATCTAAAGATTATAGTGTTGATACGGCATCAGTTAAAAAAGGAAACAGTATTGAACTTGAGGATATGCTTGATAATGATGTTGATGAATATAAATTTAAAAGCGATAATACAGCAGTTGCTACTGTTTCAAGTACAGGAAAGGTAACAGGAAAGGCTAACGGACCGGCAACGATTGTATGCGAGCATGAAGATGGAGATGTTGTACAAGTATTTGTTACTGTAAAAAACACAGGAGTAACTACAACAAAGAAAACTACAACAACTACAAAAGAGACTACGACAGAGACAACTACTCAAAGAATACAAAAAACAGAAAAAGAAACAAAAAAGGCAGCAGATACAAATAAAACTGATTTTAAAGACATTTCTCATAGACAATGGGCAGTAGGTGCTATAAAGGCTATGGCAGAAAAAGGTTTTATACTTGGAAGAAATGCATCGGCATTTGCCCCGGATGATACATGTACAAGAGCTGATTTTACTGTTGTGCTTATGAGAATTTTAGGATATGATTCGCTTGTAGCTGCATCAAATTATGCAGATATTCCTTTTGAGGCTTATTATTATAACAGCATTGGAATAGCTAAGGAAAAAGGAATAGAATCAGGTGTTTCAAATAACTTGTTTAGACCTCTTGAAGCTATTACAAGGGAAGATATAATGGTAATGGTTTATAAAGGTTTACAGGCTTATGGCGTACAGATGGATACAAATACGGCATGTCTTGATAAATATACAGATAAGGATTTAATAAAAGATGAAAATAAGCCTTATATAGCAGCGCTTATTAACTTAGGAGCTGTAAGCGGAACTACCGATACTACAATTGACAGTTCAGCAAACATTACAAGAGCGCAAATGGCTGTTTTGCTTAACAATGTTTATAGTAAAATAAAATAATTAATATATAATAATTTAACCGGCGGTTATGAGTATTTTTGATAAGGTGTTTAGTAAAGAATCCGAAAAATAAGGGTTTTGGGAAATGTTGATTTAGTTTTAAAAATAGTAATCAGCGTTTCCCTTACTTTGCTTTTCGGATTTTATTTTATATTGGAGGGCGTAATTGTTATGGAATGGATAGAGACTAAAATTTACACATCGAAAGACGCTATTGAGGCTGTATGTGCTATGTTAATGGAAACAGGCGTAACAGGAGTTCAGATTGACAATCCAGAGGAAGTAAAGACTTTTATAGAAGAAAGTTCAAAATATTGGGATTATGTAGGCGAGGAACTTATTAATCAAAAAGAAAGACCTGTAAGTGTAATTGCCTATGTAAGCAATAACCCTTATGGAATGGAAATACTTGCTAAAATAAAAGAAGGCGTTGAAAGGCTGAAAACAATAAATGCCGGTATAGATATGGGAAGTTTAAATATTGAAACTTCATGCTCTGATGATGAAATATGGCTTAATAAGTGGAAAGAATACTATAAGCCTTTGAAAATAGGAAAAAATGTAATTGTAGTTCCTATATGGGAAGAAAACTTTGATTCTGATGGGCGTTCTGTAATTAAAATTAATCCCGGCCATGTATTTGGAACAGGACTTCATCAAACAACTCAGTTATGTATAGAAGGGCTTGAAAAATATTTGAAAAATAACGATAAGGTACTTGATTTGGGCTGCGGAAGCGGTATACTGTCGGTTGCAGCACTTATTTTAGGAGCAGATACGGCTTTTGCTGTTGATATAGATGAAAATGCTGTAAAAACAGCTTATGAGAATGCTCAATACAATAATATATATAAAGACAGATACACGGTTGTTTCAGGAAACGCAATAGAGGATAAAAAATTAAGGGATACAATAGGTTATGAAAAATATGACATTGTAACGGCTAATATAATTGCCGATGTAATTATTGCTTTTTCTCCATTTGTAAAAGAACATATTAAAAAAGGCGGAATTTTCATATCTTCAGGAATAATAAAAGACAGGGAAAAAGAAGTTTCTAATGTACTTGATGAAAATGGATTTACTATATTAGAAAAATCATTTAAGGATGAGTGGGTAAGCATTACCGCAAAGGAAGGAAAATAATATGCCTAAATTTTTTGTGGAAAAAGAAGATTTTAAAGACGGATATATTTTAATTAAAGATGAAGACGCTATTCATATAAATTCTGTATTGAGAATGAAAATAAACGATGAAATAATATGCTGTGACAATAATTCAAATGATTATAGATGTTTAATTACACAATTGGACAAAAAGCTTGTAAAAGCAAGTATTTTGGAGAAATTTAAAAATGAGAATGAGCCTTCAATAAAAGTAACGCTTTATCAGGGAATTTCTAAAGGTGAAAGAATGGAGCTTACAATACAAAAATGCGTTGAAGGTGGAATAGATAAAATTGTGCCTGTAATTACGGATTATACGGCAGTTAATTTTAAAGGAAAAGAAGAAAAAAAGATTAAAAGATGGAATAAAATTTCAGAATCAGCGGCAAAGCAATGCGGACGAGGAAAAATTCCAGTTGTTGAAAACATAATGAATTTTAAAGATGCTGTTAACTATGCTTTAAAATATAATGAAAATATAATTTTTCCTTATGAAAAAGAAGAAGAAAACAGTTTGAAAAACGCAGTCAAAAGTATAATTTCTGGTTCAATTGCTGTTTTTATAGGGCCTGAAGGTGGGTTTTCACAAGAAGAAATACAATTTATTAAAGAAAAAGGAATAAAAACAATTTCTTTAGGAAAAAGAATATTAAGAACGGAAACAGCCGGACTTGTAACCCTTGTAATAATTCTTTATGAACTTGAAGATTCTTATAATTTTAATAAGCAAGAACTTTAAATTATAATTAAGGAGAGAAATAAATTGATTTATTTTGATAACGCTGCTGCTACAAAAACATTAAAAGAGTCGGCTCAATGCGCTTTGAAAATGATGACAGAGGAGTTTGGAAATCCATCATCTTTACATTCTTTTGGATTTGCTGCCGAAAAAAGTATAGACAAGGCAGAAAAAGATATATTAAAATGTTTTAAAAATGCTTTTGGAGATTTTTATTTTACATCAGGAGGGACTGAAGCCAATAATATAGCGATTTTAGGATTTTGCAGACGTATGAAAAGATATGGAAGACATATTATAACATCTTTTATAGAACATCCTTCAGTAATAAATTCGTTTGAAATGCTAAAAGACGAAGGATTTAACATAACTTATGCAGAAACTGACAGTAATGGAATAGTAAATATTGAAAAACTTGCTGAATTGGTAAAAGATGATACAATATTTGTAAGCATTATGAATGTAAACAATGAAATAGGCTCTATTCAGAATATAAACGAAATAGGAAGAATTATAAAGAAAAAGAACGAAAATGTTGTTTTTCATTCTGATTGTGTGCAGAGCTTTACAAAACAGGAAATTGATTTAAAGTATGTGGATATTGCGACTGTAAGCGGACATAAAATACATGCGCCTAAAGGAGTCGGAGGAATTTATATAAAAAAGGGAATTAAAATAAGCCCAATAGGAGCAGGAGGCAGTCAGCAAAGGGGAATTCGTCCGGGGACTGAAAATACTCCGGCTATATGTGCATTTGCGTGCAGTTCTAATATAATGATTGAAAAAATGAAAGAAAATGAACAAAAAGCTAAAATTGTAAAAAATGAACTTATTAAAATTCAAAATATGATTGATGGTGTGAATATAAACGGAAGTATTGAAAACGGAAGCCCTTATATTTTAAATTTAAGCTTTGAAGGAGTAAAGGCGGAGGTTTTGCTGCATGCACTTGAAAAAGAAAATATATATGTATCGACTGGGGCAGCATGCTCAAGCAGACAAAAAAAACATAAAACAACAGTAAGTATAATTGCGCCAAAAATGGCTGATAGTTCATTAAGGTTTAGTTTTTGTGCTGAAAATACTCTTAAAGAAGCTCAAATATGCAGAGATGTTATTATTGATTGTGTAAAAAAACTTAGAAAATATAAAAAAAGATAAGGAAGATTTTAATTATGAAAGAGGTTCTTCTTGTTAAATATGGCGAAATTGCTATGAGAGGAAAAAACAGACGACTTATTGAAAATCGTCTTATAAAAATAATACAGAAAAATATTTCTTCTTTTGGCAATTACAATGTAATAAAAGAGCAAGGTCGTTTTATAATAGAAGGTGATAACGATAAATTTGATTATGATAATATAATACCTTATGTAATAAATATACCGGGAGTAACTGCTGTATGTTTAGGAATAAGGCTCGAAGACCAAAGTATAGAAAATATAAGAAAAAATGCGCTTGAGCATATGAAAATGTATTTTTCAAAAGATAATTTTACATTTAAAGTAGAGACAAAGCGTTCTGATAAGCGTTACCCTCTTGATTCAAGACAAGTATCAGCAGATGTAGGCGGATATGTTCTTAATAATATGAAAAATTCAAAAGTAGATGTTCATAATCCTCAAGTTGTATTAATGGTTGAGTTAAGAAATAATGCCTATATATATTCAAAACTTATATATGGTGTAGGCGGTCTTCCAGTAGGTTCTTCCGGCAAAGCGCTGCTTCTTATGTCAGGAGGTATAGATTCTCCGGTTGCCGGTTTTTTAGCAGCCAAAAGAGGTACAAGTATTTCAGCGGTTTATTTTGATTCTCCGCCTTATACATCGGAAAGAGCAAAACAAAAGGTTAAAGATATTGCAGAGAGACTTTGTGTTTTTACAGGCGGAATAAAGCTTTATATTGTACCGTTTACAGATGTTCAGCTTTATTTATATGAAAATGTTCCGGAAGAAAAAATAACAATTTTTCTTAAAAGAGCAATGCTTAAAACCGCTGAAAAAATTGCCGTTGAAAATAATTACTCAGCTCTTATTACAGGGGATAGTATAGGACAAGTGGCAAGTCAGACGCTTCCGGCTATTAATGCTATAAATTCGGCGGCAAAAGAGGTAGTTGTTTTAAGACCGCTTTTAGGACTTGATAAACAAGAAATAGTTGATATATCTAAAAAAATAGGGACATTTGAAATATCTATACGTCCTTATGAAGACTGCTGTACTATTTTTGTAGCTAAACACCCTGAAACAAAGCCTAAAAAAAGTATAATAGAAAATATTGAGTTAAAACTTGATAATTTAGATAATTTAATTTTAGATGCTAAAAATAATTGTGAGATAATAGAATTTTAGACAATTTTGTTAGCACTCATTTAATGTGAGTGCTAAATTTTTCTTGACATTTTTTACATAAGTGTTTATCATATTATTATGAAAAAATTGTTTTTTGAAATAGGGTATATATTTAACTGACCAATTAATTTTTTAAAATATTATAAACTAAGTACAAAGGTAAGTTAATTTATATACGCTCTAATAATTATTTTCTTTAATTAGGAGGTTTTTATATTGGAAAAGGGAAGTCTTTCAATTAACAGCGAAAATATTTTACCTATTATTAAAAAATGGCTCTACTCAGATACAGATATATTTGTACGAGAACTTGTATCAAATGGGTGTGACGCCGTTACAAAGCTTAAAAAGCTTATAAGTATGGGAGAGGCCAAAGCAGATGATTCAAATTTTCGTATTAATGTATCTGTTGACAAAGAAAATAAAACTATTAAATTTTCTGATAACGGAATAGGTATGACGGCTGATGAAATTAAGGAGTATATTGCCCAAATTGCTTTTTCGGGAGCTAATGATTTTATAAATAAATATAAAGAAAAGATGGATGAAGGTTCTGACATAATTGGACATTTTGGTTTAGGATTTTATTCAGCTTTTATGGTTGCAGATAAGGTACAGATTGATTCTCTTTCTTATAAAGAAGGTGCTGCTGCGGCAAGATGGATATGCGACGGCGGAATAGAATATGAATTAGGTGAAAGCGATAAAACTGAAAGAGGAACAGATATTATTCTTTATATAGGAGAGGATAATAAAGAATTTTTAAATCCTTATAAAATAAAAGAAATACTTGCTAAATATTGCTATTTTATGCCTATTGAAATTTTCTTTGAGGATTTAAATGAGAAAAAGGACGAAAATAAAAATAATGAGGAAAGTACAGTTGAGGAAAATAATGAGCAGGAGGAGAAAAAACCTGTAAATAAAACTAATCCTTTATGGCTTAAAGCTCCTAAAGACTGTACGGACGAGGAATACAAAAAGTTTTATCATGAGGTATTTACTGATTTTAATGAGCCTTTATTTTGGATTCATCTAAATATGGATTATCCTTTTAGACTTAAAGGAATATTATATTTTCCAAAATTAAAACATGAACTTGATTCCATAGAGGGACAAGTTAAACTTTATAATAATCAGGTATTTATAGCAGATAATATAAAAGAGGTAATACCAGAATTTCTCTTACTTTTAAAGGGTACTATTGATTGTCCGGATTTGCCTCTTAATGTATCAAGAAGTTTTCTTCAAAATGATGGATATGTTACAAAGATGTCCGGATATATTACTAAAAAGGTTGCTGATAAGCTTAATGAATTGTTTAAAAAAGAAAGAGAAGAATATGAAAAGTTTTGGGATAATATAGCTCAATTTATTAAATACGGCTGTATAAAAGACAAAGATTTTTATGATAAGATAAAAGAGTCTCTTTTATTTAAAACAACTAAAGATGATTATGTAACATTAAGTGAGTATTTAGACAGAAATAAAGAGAAACATGAAAACAAAGTATTTTATGTTACAGATGAAAAACAACAGGCTCAATATGTAAAAATGTTTAATGATAATTCTATGGAAGCGGTAATACTTGATACAAGACTTGATAATCCTTATATTTCTGTACTTGAGATGTATAATAATGAAGTTAGGTTTGAGAGAATTGATGCTGACATAGAATCAAGTTTAAAAGATAAAGATGAGAATGAAAACGAGGATTCATCAGAGGAAGATAATAAAAACAACGAAAGTCTCGAAAAGCTTTTTAGAGATATGACAGGCGTTGAGAATTTGAAAGTTAAGGCAGAGTCGCTTAAATCAAATCAAGTTTCAGGAATTATACAAATAAGCGAGCAGGCAAGAAGAATGAGTGAAATGAGCAGTATATATGGTATGAGTTTTGGAGATATGCCTATTGAGCAAACGCTTATTTTAAATAAAAATAATGATGTTGTTAAATTGCTTTTATCTATAAAAGATGATGATGGAAGGAAAGATGATATTGAACTTGTATGTAAGCAGATTTATGATTTGGCATCTATGAGCAATAAACCTTTGGATATGAAAGAGATGACTAATTTTATTGAAAGAAGCAATAAAATATTGGAACTTGCTTTAAAAAACGCTGAATAAATTTTTTGCTGCATAGACGGATAGCGCAGTATTTAACCGATGGAGGAAGTCCACCGCTATTTAAGCGTTATCCGTTATTGTATTTAAAATAATTTATTTTTTTTAAAATAAGCTATTGACATTTTTTTATTTTGGGTGTATTATAAAAAACAGTTAGTTTAAGATATGGGAGCATAGCTCAGCTGGGAGAGCATCTGCCTTACAAGCAGAGGGTCATAGGTTCGAGCCCTATTGTTCCCATTTTTTCTTTTTTACTGTTGCTTTTGCGGCAGTTTTTTTTATTATAAAAATTATTATATTTTGGAGGTGTTTTTTTTATGGCTTTTGGTATGAGAGGACATGATTTAGGGGGAAAACAGTGTTTTAATGATTTTATTTCAAAGGTTAAGGAAAATAATATTGATAAGGTACAGCTTGCTTTTAAAAAATCAATTTCTGATGTTGATTTTACAACAGGAAATTACAATCCCGGACTTGCGCATTTTATAGGAGATAAGCTTAAACAAAATGGCATTCATGTAGCAGTTCTCGGCTGTTATATTAATCCTACAAATCCAAATGAGCAAAAAAGAAAAGATTCTATTAAGATGTTTATTGAACATTTGAAGTACGCAAGAATTTTAGGCGCTGATATGGTAGGAACAGAGACAGGAAGATATGACGAGAATTTTAAAATAGTGCCTTTTACATATACAGAAGGCTGTTATAATATTTTATTAAAAAGTATGAAAGAAATTGTTGCGGCTGCTGAAAAATTAGGAGTAATTGTAGGAGTAGAGGCTGTTGCAACACATACTATTTATTGTCCGGAAATGATGAGAAGATTTCTTACGGATATGGATTCTCCAAATATTGAGGTTATTTTAGACCCAGTAAATCTTATTGATGAAAAAAATTATAAAAATCAAGACGAAGTTATAAATAAAGCGTTTGATTATTTTGGAGATAAAATTTCTGTTATTCATGTAAAGGATTTTACGCTTGATGAAAATGGAAAAGTTGTATATGCACCAGTAGGTGAGGGAATGTTTAATTATGAGAATCTTTTTGTTAATTTAAAAGCTAAGAAACCTTATATTACAATGCTTATTGAAAATTCTAACGAACAAAGATATAAAAATGATTGTGAATATTTACAAGAAATTTATGACAGGGTGTAAGTTATACATAATTTCATACTGCCTCCTTAAAACAAACAAAAAAATATAAAATATCAGGCAATTATTTATATAATATGTATAGAAAATTTAAATTGAGTATAAGTTTATTTTTTAAAATTTAGTTATTTTTTTTATTTATAAATTAAAATAACTTGAAATTTGACTAAATTAAATTTATCTTAAGTAAATTTGCACAAAATAATTGCTTGTGCATAGTATACAATAAAATTTTTGAAACTCTTGACTGAATAGTTTTTACAAAGTAAAATGTTACTAAAGCCAATCTTTTGTGGCTAATTTTTAAGGAGGTAGTAATAATGAGAGGTAAAATGAGATTTGCCGCTACGGTACTTTCTCTTGCAATGGCTGTTAGCTGCTTTAACTCTCCTGTAACTTTTGCGGAGAATATCTCAGAAAATGTTAAAGCAGAAAGCGATATTACAGAAGTGACTGAAAGTACAGCAAAAATACTTATTGGAAAGGTAGAAGCAGCCTTTACAGGTGATACTGTTGAAATTCCAGTAAAAGCTTACAAATTAAATGGAGCGGCTGTAAGCAGTCTTAAAGTTGATTTTAATATTGATAAGAACACTTTTGAGGACGTAAGTGTTTTGGCTTCAGAAGGTTCAACAGTTGAAGGTACATATGGTGAAGAAAATAAATATACGGTTAATTTTGCAGGTGGAACAAACAGCTTTGAAGACAAAGATGTAATGTTTACGATTAAAGCAAAAGTTAAAAGTACTGCTGCATATGTAGAAAATGGATATGCTTTTTCTCCGGAAATTAAAGAAGCTTTAGGAGCTGAAAATAATAGTTTAGATTTAGCTGTGGAGGGAGAAGCTTTAGTTAATGTTTATGAGTTTGGAGATGTAAACTTTGACGGTGTTGTTAATATTAACGATGCGTCTATGGTTTTAGACTATGTTTTAAATTCATCAGATAGATTTAATGACGACCAAGTTAGAGCAGCAGCCGTTTATGGAACTGAAATTTCAGCTAAAGATGCATCTGCAATTTTACAGTCTGTTTTAGGTGAAGATTTTGAGATTATTGCTCCTGTAAAAAATGTTGTTGCAGTAGACCCAGAGGTTAGCGATGATAATACAGAAACAACAACAGTAGGTTCTGATGATAATACAGAAACAACAACAGTAGGTTCTGATGATAATACAGAAACAACAACAGTAGGTTCTGATGATAATACAGAAACAACAA
>CAMTZM010000013.1 GCA_947086655.1 uncultured Eubacteriaceae bacterium | reverse complement strand
AACCGACCTCCCAATCGTTAGATTTTGGTCTAACTTTTGGGGGTCGGTTCATTATACGCTGCCTTTTTATTTTTATAAATAACTTTTTATTCTATAATATTATATATTCCTATTTTTTCAACATCACTTAAATTTTCATCTTTTGCATAACCTAAAGCCGCCAATCCATAAACTACATGATTTTCAGGAATTTCAAGCTCAGTTAAAATATCTCTTATTTCAGGAACATCGCAAATATTTTGAAGCTGATTAATCCAAACCGAGCCTATTCCATAAGAATGCGCTGCTAAAAATATATTTTCAAGAGCACATGCGTTATCCTCTTTTCCAAATTTACTCTCTTTATCATTTGATGGAATAATAATTACAGACGGAGAATAAAAATCATATCCTTCTCTTTTCAACTCTTTTCCTATCGCAAAAGCAAGTTTTTTAATCTTGCTTTGATTCAAAACTGCCGTAAACTTCCATGTCTGTCTGCCCATACCGCTTGGAGCATAAAGTCCTGCCTTAATTAATTCTTTAACAATATCAATATCTATCTTTTTATCTGTAAACGCTCTTACACTTCTTCTTGTAAGTATATTTTCCATTATTTTATTCATATTTATAATAATTCCTTTCTATAATTTATTTATCTTATGAAATTAGTTTTTATTTTTTCCTCTAAATTAGGATTGCTTATTCCTTGTTTCTTTCCAGCATCTATACACTTCAAAAGCCATGACATATTTAAAGCTAAATGACGCATTATTTGAAGTCCTTCCTCATCCTTTTTTACTTCTTCAGGCGTATTTCCATGTACCATATTCCAATAATTTGATGAAACAACAGGCATATTCGTTATTGTAAAATGTTTATTTATTACATCAAGAGATGCTGTTGTACCTGCCCTTCTCGCCGAAGCTATTGCCGCAGCCGGTTTAAATGACAAATAACTTTTATTTGCCGAATAAAACATTCTGTCCATAAAAGATAAAAGCCGACCGCTTGGATGCGCATAATAAACAGGAGTGCCAAAAATAAAACCATCAGCCGTTTTAGCTTTTTCAAGTACTTCATTAACTAAATCATCTGAAAACGTACATTGATTTTCAAGTTTTGCACAAGCTCCGCATGCAATGCAATCCCTTACTGTTTTGTTTCCTATCCATACTATTTCGCTTTCTATCTCCTCTTTTAAAAGCGTATCAGAAATTTCTTTTAACGCTGTGTATGTACAGCCATTCTCATGACTGCTGCCATTAATCATTAACACTTTCATAAAATAAAAACCTCCTTAAAATTTTTAACAATATTAAAAGCTTTATAAAATTAAATTTTTCTTTATTAATTCTATGACTAAAATATATAGAAAATCATTAAAAAATTTATTATAATAAAACAATACTAACACTGAATATATATTATTGTCTAACCTTATTTTTTATAGGTATTATATATTAATTCGACTGATTTTAGTCTAACACATTAATTTCTATTTGTCAATATTTACTATTTTAGTCTATAAAAAATTTGAATGTAATAAAAATATATGATATAATTTCACAAAAACTATTTAAGGAGGAATTACCATGAAATATATAATTGTTTTAGGCGATGGAATGGCAGATGAACCTATCGAAAAATTAAACGGAAAGACACCTCTTGAATATGCTAATACTCCTATAATGGATATGCTTGCACCAAAATCCGAAATAGGACTTATGAAAACCGTTCCTGATGGAATGAAACCCGGAAGCGATACGGCAAACTTAGCTGTACTTGGATATAATCCAAAAAAATATTATTCGGGACGTTCTCCTCTTGAAGCCTTATCAATAGGCATAGATATGGAAAATACAGATATAGCTATAAGATGTAATATTGTCACACTTTCAGATGACGAACTTCCTTATGAACAGAAAAAAATTATAGACCATAGTTCCGGTGAAATTACAACAGAGGAAGCGGCTGAATTAATAGACGCCGTAAAAAAAGACCTTGAAAATGAATCATACAAATTTTATGTAGGAACAAGTTATCGACATTTAACAATATGGAAAAATGGACGTGTTACCGAATTTACACAGCCTCATGATATATTAGGCAAAACAATAGACAAATATCTTCCTTCAGAACCTGATTTTTCATACATGATGAAAAGAAGTTTTAAAATATTAAACGAACACCCTATAAACATAAAAAGACAGGAAAAAGGTCTTAATAAAGCTAACTCACTTTGGTTTTGGGGAGCTGGAACAAAGCCTAAACTTGATTCATTTGAAAAAGTCAATAACAAAAAAGGGGTAATGATTTCAGCCGTTGATTTATTAAAAGGCATAGCTGTTGGTTCTAAAATGAAAGTAATAAATGTTGATGGTGCTGACGCTACTCTTAATACTAATTATGAAGGAAAAGCAAAGGCATGTGTAGATGCACTGCTTAAAGATAATTTTGATTTTGCTTATGTGCATATTGAAGCTCCTGACGAAATGGGACATCAAGGAAACATAGAAAATAAAATAAAAAGCATAGAATATCTTGATAAGCGTGTTATAAAAATTATTTATGAAGAATTGAAAAAAAGCGGAGAAGATTTTAGGCTTTTAATCACACCTGACCACCCTACTCCTATATATTGCCGTACACACACAAGCTCTCCCGTTCCTTATTTACTCTATGACAATACAAACGAACAAAAAAACACGTGGTTATATAATGAAAAAGAAGCACAAAAAAGCGGGAACTTTATTGAAAAAGGATATACATTTATAAATAAGCTTTTTAACAATTAAACACGCTTAGTCAAGAATATCCGAATTTTTAACCGACGGCAAAAGTATTCGCCTTTGTATTTAGTGAGAGTTTAAACTCTCACTAAATACAAAAGTAAGTTAAAATAACTTCATTTGCTCATATAAAGCCGAAGAATCTGATAATTTTTTTTCTAATATATCTTTATCGGGGCATGATATATACATTCTTCCTCTACATGTTATAAAATATTTAGCACGTTTTAAAACTACTCCCATCTTTTTTAAATTTTCAAAACTTATACTGCCTGTCTCTCTTGCCTTTATTATTTTAAAAGCACTTTTTGGTCCAATTCCCGGAACTCTTAAAAGTTCGTCATAGCTTGACAAATTTATTTCTATGGGGAATTTATCAATATTTCTAATAGCCCAACTGCATTTAGGGTCAAGTTCAAGACTTAAATTTTCATTATTCCCCATAATTTCATCAGCATTAAATCCATAATAACGCATAAGCCAATCAGCCTGATAAAGTCTGTGTTCTCTCAAAAGCGGAGGAGGAGCGACCGGAAGAAACTTATTATTTTTAACAACAGGCTCATAAGCTGAGTAAAAAACTCTCTTAAGTTTAAACTTTTTATATAGTCCTTGAGCAAGATTTACTATTTTTTTATCATTTTCACTTGTAGCCCCAACAATCATTTGCGTACTTTGCCCTGCTGGTACAAATTTAGGTGCATGCTTATAAAGTGCTATTTCATTTTTATTATTTTCTATTTTTGAACATAAATAACTCATTGGCTTTAATATAGAACTTTTGCTTTTGTCAGGAGCTAAAAGCTGTAAACTTTCTTTTGAAGGAAGTTCAATATTTACACTCATCCTATCAGCTAAAAGTCCTGTCATTTTTATTATATTTTCATCTGCCCCCGGTATTGCCTTTACATGTATATATCCTCTGAAATTATATTCATTTCGTATTATGCTTATAGTCTTATAAAGCAGTTCCATAGTATAATTTGCATTATTATAAACGGCTGAACTTAAAAATAAGCCTTCTATATAATTTCTTTTATAAAAATTTATTGTTAATTCCGCAATTTCTCTTGGAGTAAAAGCAGCACGCTTAATATCATTAGAACGTCTGTTTACACAATAGCTGCAATCAAAACAACAATAATTTGTCATAAGTATTTTTAAAAGAGATATACATCTTCCATCACCAGCAAAACTATGACATATTCCCGAAATAGAAGTACTTCCTACACTGCCTTTAGAACCGTTTCGGCTTATACCGCTTGATGTACATGCCACATCATATTTAGCTGCCGCTGATAAAATTTTTAATTTATCGTTAATATCCATAAATTCACCACCGAACATTTGTTTGATTGTTATAATTTTATTTTACAATAAATTATTAATAAAATCAACATTTTCTAAAAGCTTATTATAAGCTAACCAAAAATTTTTAAGGCAATACCACACAATTATAATTTAATATATTTGCGCAATATTGCCTTAAATAACTTTTTTAGATTCTAAGATTGTTTTTTTCTTTCCATTTTAGAAAAAATATATTTTTATCAACTCTAAATCAAATTTTTATCGTTTAATGGAATTGGATTTATATTCTTTTCAAACTCTGAAATATGTTGTCTTATAACATATTCTATCTGTTTATTTACACTCCTACCTTCAAATTTTGAGATATAACTCATTTTATAAAGCAGCATTTTTGAAATTCTCAAAGTATAATTTGAACAAAAATTTTTATTCATATGGCAGAACCACCTTTCAATATATGTATTATTCATTACAGATATATTATAATCCAATAGTATAATATTTTCAATACTTAATGTTATAACTCTTAAAGATTTTTTTAAATTTATATACTGCGATTTAATATTTGTATAATTTTACTAAATATAAAAAACGACAAAATCAGCATAAAATATACTGATTTTGTCGTCAAGAGTACTTACCCCCGCTTAAAAAGCGGGAGGTTTACCTATGTTAGTTAAATAATCTTTTTAAAATTTATTATAATAACTGTATATTGCTTTTACTGCATTTTTCAGCCATATCATCCGGCCATAATGAAACTTGAACCTCTCCAATATGTGCCTTAGACAAAAAATACATACATATTCTTGACTGCCCAAGTCCTCCTCCTATTGTATAAGGCAAATTTTTATCTATAATATCTTTATGAAACTTAAAATTTTTCCTTTCCGAACAACCAGCCTCATCAAGCTGTTTTACAAGCGAATCCTCATCAACTCTTATTCCCATTGACGAAACTTCAAACGCTTGATTTAAAACAGGATACCAAAAAAGCAAATCACCATTTAAACTCCAATCGTCATAATCCGGAGCACGTCCGTCATGTTTTTCTCCTGATTTAAGTTTACAGCCTATTTGAGTTAAAAATACAGCTTTATATTTTTCGCATATTTTATTTTCTCTTTCCTTTGGAGAAAGCTGAGGATACATATCTTCAAGTTCCTGAGACGATATAAAAAACACATCTTCAGGAAGATATTTTTTAAGACTTGGATATAAATCTGTTATGTATGATTCAACTATTTTAAACGACTCAAATATAGTCTTTACATTACTATATAAAGTTTCAATGGTTCTTTCTTCCTTAGTAATTACTTTTTCCCAATCCCACTGGTCAACATAAACTGAATGAAGATTGTCAAGTTCTTCATCACGTCTAATTGCATTCATATCTGTATAAATGCCTTCACCATGCTTAAAATCATATTTTTTAAGCGCCATTCTTTTCCACTTAGCAAGAGAATGAACAATTTCAGCATTCTCATCTTTTATTCCGCTTATCTCAAAACTTACAGGTCTTTCAACTCCATTAAGATTATCGTTTATACCTGAACTTGGAAGTACAAACAAAGGTGCTGAAACCCTTACTAAATTCATTTTTTTAGCAAGAGTTTTCTGAAAGCAGTCTTTTACCTGTTTAATTGCTACTTGAGTATTTTTTATATCAAGTAATGGTTTATAATCATTTGGTAAAATTAGCATTTTAATTCCTCCTAATCAACTCTATTTCTTCTAACATTATTTAAAAATGCTTTTATATTCTCTGCTGTTTCTTCTATAAGTCTTGTACGAGCTTCCTCAGATGCCCATGCTATATGGGGAGTTATTAAAAGTTTGTCACTATTTTTTACTTTCAATAACGGGTTATCTTTTCTCATAGGCTCATTTTCCAAAACATCTAAACCGGCTGCATATATAAGATTTTTATCTAAGGCATATGCTAAATCTTTTTCATTTATTACACCGCCTCGGCTCAAATTTAACAAAATACAATTTTTCTTCATTTTATTTAACTCATTTTCTGAAATTAAATTATAAGTATTTTCATTTAACGGGCAATGTATCGATATTATATCAGACTGTTTCAAAAGACTGTCTAAGTCAGTTCTTATATAAATATCATTATTATTTTTTCCTGTTGTGGAATAATATATTACATCAGTGCCAAAAGCATTGGCTGCTTTGGCAACAGCATTTCCTATTGCTCCTAAACCGATTATTCCCCACGTTTTAGAACTTATTTCCATAAATAAAGGTCCATAGTGGGTAAATATATCACTTTTACAATAATCGCCTTTTTTTACATATTCGTCGTAATACTTTAATCTCTCGCATAAATAAAATAGCATAGCAAATGTATGCTGTACAACACAATTTGTTGAATACCCGGAAACATTTGCCACCGCAATAGAATTTCTTTTAGCATATTCCAAATCAACTACGTTTGTCCCTGTTGATGTAAGGGCTATCATTTTAAGTTTTTTGCAATTTTTCAAAACAGACTCATTTAAAATTACTTTATTATTTATTATTATTTCACAATCTTTTATTTTTTCCTCAATATTATCGTATGATGTTTCATACACAATTGTATCTCCAAGCGATTTAATAGGCGAAATATCCACATTGCCTAATGTCTTCGCATCAAGAATACATATTTTCAAATATTACGCCTCCCTTAAATTAATTTTAAAAAAACTTTACATACTTTGTATATATTGTTTATATATACCCTAAATGATTTTATCACATAAATTAATTAAACGCAATCCAACAAAAAACTTTTTATTTATATTTTAATTTTAAATATATAAAATGTTTTCTTATTTATTTAAAAGTGATATAATAAATTAAAAGCTTAATGCAAACTTTATATATTTCTTTTTCGTTTATTTGAAAAAACAGGAGTTGATATCATGGAAGATTTAAAAAGTACTTTATCAAAACTTACAAAAACCATTACAAAAACATCCTCTGATGTTATTAAAAGTACAAAACTTAATATAAATATGGCAAATGAACAGGAAAAAATAAAAGAAATTTATATTGAAATGGGTAAAAAAGTTCAGGAAATTTACTCATATGGAGGAGAACTTGGAGAATTTTTTGACAAAAAAATTTCCGAACTCAACAGCGCTTTAGAGGACATAAAAAAACTTGAAGATGAAGTATCAAAAATAAAGGGGAAAAGGGATTGTCCAAAATGTAAAACAGCTGTAAGTCTTGAAAGTAGTTTCTGTCCAAAATGCGGAGCACAAATGTTTGAAAATAAAACAGAAACAAAAAATAATGAAAATAAAAACAAAACCTGTCCTGTATGTGGGTGTATAAACAATTATAATGATAAATTCTGCATATCATGCGGCAGAGCTTTATAAGGAGTTGAAAAAATGAAGATTACCGACTTAGTTCATAAATCTTTTATAAAATTTTCAAAAAGAACAAGACAAGCCATAGACACTACAAAAATTGAATTTAAAATAAAAAAATATATAGAAGAATGTAATAAAATATATAATAAAATGGGACGTCTTGTATATGACTGCAAAAGAAATAACGCTGTCGCAAATATGGAAAATATAGATAAAATGTGCACAAGTATAGATAAATATAAAGAAAATATAAAAAGGCTTGAAAAATTAATTGAGAACATAAAAAAAGGAAATGACGAAACCATAATTGATACTTATATTGATAAAAGTTATGAATATACTAATTTAAATAAAAAAGAAAGTGATTTAAAAATATTAAGAACACAAGACGGAATAAAATTCATGAAATTTTGTCCTAAATGCAATACTGGCAATGAACCATATTCTGAACAATGCGTAAAATGCGGACGTAAGTTTGAATAAGAAAAAACGCAAAAGAAAAAGAAAAAGTTATAAAAATACCTAAAATCAAAATAAATGGGTATTTTTTTAAATTAAAATTAGCACTCACAACGCTTGATGGCTAACAAGTATTGAGGTATAATAAATCACAGTTAAAGAAATACTAACAAAATGCCAATTGGAAAATATATAAAAACTTTTTTGTAAAGTTATTAATTCATTTTCTATATTATATGAGGAGGGATTGTTATGTTATGTGATAAATGTAAAAAAAATACGGCTACTGTTTTTTATAAACAGGTTATTAACGGTGAGGTTACAGAAATGAATCTTTGCGCTGATTGCGCAAATAGTATGGGTACAAAAATGTCTATGTCTTTTGATAACATTTTTCAAGGATTTTTAGATGGTTTTTTAGGAAATGAAGTTCCTAATAAATCAAACAGTCATGTATTTAAGTGTCCTTCTTGTTCAACTACATTTGAGGATTTTAGAAATACAGGAAGATTTGGCTGCGTAGATTGCTATAATACATTTAGAGAACAAATTTTACCTCTTCTTAAAAATGTTCACGGAAGCAACATTCATACAGGCAAACTTCCTCAAAAATCAGGAGAAGAATTTTTATTAAAAAGAAAACTTGAAGATTTAAAACTGTCTCTTAGAAAAGCAATCGAAAATGAAGAGTATGAAGAAGCCGCACATATAAGAGATGAAATTAGAGAACTTGAAGGGGGCGGACAAAAATGAAAAAATGGTATGAAGATGAAAGAATTGATAAAGACGTCGTTATATCAAGCAGAATAAGATTAGCAAGAAATATAAAAAAATATCCTTTTTCTACTATACTTCAAAAATCAGACATTGATAAACTTATAAATGAAGTAAAAGATTCTATTATAAATGATTCAAATGTAATAGGAAATTCATTTGAATTTATAAAATTTGATGATTTATCAAATATTGATAAGTATTCAATGGTTGAAAATCATACTGTAAGCAATGATATAATTAAAAAAAATGACAGCGCCGCTCTTATAAAAAATGATGATTCAGCAAGTATTTTAATTAATGAAGAAGACCATATACGTATACAATCAGTAAGTATTGGAAATGATATAAATAGCGCATGGGAATTTGCAAACAATATTGATAATCTTATTGAAGAAAGAATAGAATATGCTTTTGACAAAGACTTTGGTTATTTAACATCATGTATTACAAACACCGGAACCGGACTTAGAGCGTCATTTATGATTCATATTCCTATGATTGAGATGTCCGGAAACCTTGCCAATATAAGCAGAGCAATAGGAAAATTCGGTATGACAATGAGAGGTATTTATGGAGAAGGCTCAGAGTCATTAGGAGGTATTTATCAAATTTCCAATCAAATAACATTAGGAAAAAGCGAAAAGGAAATTATTGAAGCGCTTAAAAGTGTTACAAATCAAATAATTGAGCAGGAAAAAGAACTTAGAAACAATGTAATAAAAAACAATTCTGCTAAGTTTGAGGATAAAATTTACCGCTCATATGGCATTTTATGCTCGTGCCGTCAAATAAGTTCAAAAGAAGCTATGAAACTTCTTTCTGATATAAGGCTTGGATTTATGACGGGAATTTTAAAATTTAATAAACCCGAAAAAAATATTTATAATATTATGATGAATGTACAGCCCGGCAATTTAATTAAACTATGCGGAAAAAACCTAAATGAATCTGAAAGAGATATTGAAAGAGCTAAATATCTTAATGAACAACTTAGAAAATTCTGATTTAAGGAAAAACTGATTTAATCAGTATTTCCTTAATTAAATATAAAGGAGGCTACATAAATGCGTATAAATTTCACAAGAAAAGCACAAGAAGCGATAGAACTTTCTAAACAATCTGCTGTTGAACTTGGACATGATTATGTTGGAAGCGAGCATTTACTTTTAGGTCTTATTAGAACAGGCGACAGTGTCGCTGCAAAAGCACTTGAAATGCAAAACATTACAGCAGATGATATAGTTACAAAAATAAGCGAATTTATAGGCGTCGCTGCCGGAACAATAAATCTTCCATCCGATTTTACGCCTCGTACAAAAAGAATACTTGAAAAAAGTTTACAAGAAGCTTTAAATATGGCTACTAATTATATAGGTACAGAACACATACTTTTGGCGCTTATTAAAGAAGAAGACTGCGTAGCAGTTAAAATACTTGAATCGCTTGAAGTAAACGGTGGAAAACTTTACGACGATATAATGAGAATGCTTGGAGAAACAGGAACAGAAAATAATGCAATGCCTATGTCTGGAAAAAGCGGAAAAAGAAGAAAAACAAATACACCTACTCTTGATAAATTCAGCCGTGATTTAACAATTATGGCGTCTGAAAATAAATTTGACCCAATAGTTGGAAGAGAAAATGAAATTGAAAGAGTAATTCAAATTTTAAGCCGCCGAACAAAAAACAATCCATGTCTTGTAGGTGACCCCGGAGTTGGAAAAACAGCTATTGCCGAAGGGCTTGCCCAAAAAATAATTTTAGGAGACGTTCCCGAAACATTAAAAGATAAAAGAGTTGTTTCATTGGATTTATCCTCAATGGTTGCTGGAAGCAAGTACAGAGGTGAATTTGAAGAACGTATACAAAAGGTTTTGGGAGAGGTTAAAACATCAGGAAACGTAATACTTTTTATTGACGAGATTCATACTATAATAGGTGCTGGAGCTGCTGAAGGAGCTATTGATGCTTCAAATATACTTAAACCGTCAATGGCAAGAGGTGAAATTCAAGTAATAGGCGCTACGACATTAAATGAATATAGAAAATATATTGAAAAAGACGCCGCACTTGAAAGAAGATTCCAGCCTGTTAATATTGACGAGCCAAGCGAAGAAGACGCAATAAAAATGCTTGAGGGTTTAAGAGATAAATACGAGGCTCATCACAACGTACAAATTACAGACGCCGCTATAAAATCCGCTGTAAAACTTTCTGTAAGATATATAACAGATAGATTTCTTCCTGACAAAGCAATAGACCTTATTGATGAAGCTGCATCAAAGGTAAGATTAAAATCGTATACCGCTCCGTCTGATGTAAAAGAACTTGAAGATAAAATAGCTGATGCTGAAAAGGAAAAAGAAGCCGCAATAAAAACAGAGGAATTTGAAAAAGCCGGAGAAATTAAACGTCGTCAGGAAGAATTAAAAAAACAGCTTGAAGACGCTAAAAAGAATTGGACTGTACAGCAAAATAATGAAAAAAATCACATTGTTGATGAAGATGACATAGCTGAAGTTACAGCTAAATGGACAGGAATACCTGTTAAAAAACTTCAAGAAGAAGAAGGAGAAAGGCTTAAAAACATGGAATCAATACTCCATGAACGTATAATAGGACAAAACGAAGCAGTTAAAGCTGTATCAAAGGCTATAAGAAGAGGACGTGTCGGACTTAAAGATCCAAAAAGACCTATTGGTTCATTCCTGTTTTTAGGTCCTACGGGTGTTGGAAAAACAGAACTTAGCAAAGCTCTTTCAGAAGTTCTTTTTGGAAATGAGGACGCTATGATAAGAGTTGATATGAGCGAATATATGGAAAAACACAGTGTCTCCAAACTTATAGGTTCACCTCCGGGATATGTAGGTTATGATGAAGGCGGGCAATTAAGTGAGAAAATAAGAAGAAAACCTTATTCAGTTATATTATTTGATGAGATTGAAAAAGCACATCCTGATGTATTTAACATTTTACTTCAAGTATTAGATGACGGACACATTACCGATGCTCAGGGAAGACGTATAGACTTTAAAAATACTGTCATAATAATGACTTCTAACGCTGGAGCAAGAAATATAACAGCTCCTAAAAGGTTAGGTTTCTCAAATGACAACAATTCAGAACGTGATTATGAAAACATGAAAAAAGATGTAATGGATGAAGTAAAAAGAATTTTCAGACCAGAATTTTTAAATCGTATTGATGATATAACTGTATTTAAACCTCTTGAAAAAGACGACGTAAAAGAAATTGCCAAAATCATGTTTAAAGACCTTAAAAAACGTATAAAAGAAAATATAAATATTGATATAGAAATAACTGATAAGGCTATTGATAAAATTTCTGATGAAGGTTATGACCAAGTTTATGGCGCAAGACCTTTAAGACGTGCTATACAAACTCAAATTGAAGATATGTTTGCAGAAGCTGCACTTGATGAAAAAATTAAAAGCGGTGATTTTGTAACAGTTGACAATGAAGAAGACAAATTTATATTAAAATAATAAAGCTTTAATTATTTAATTTTATATATCAATTTCTAATTTAAAGAATACCTTAAAAAATTTTAATACTAAATACCAGCCAATACTACTCAAATTTTTGTTATGCAAAAATACTCATAACCGACAGTTTCTGACAAAACTAATGGAGTAAATGGGATTAAACCCATTTACTCCATTAGTTAAATTCCCCATTGTCTACTCATCATTTGCAGCTTTAACATGTGCGGATAAATCCGACCTGTGTTCATCAATTCTTTTGGCGTTCCTTGTTCCAAAACCACGCCGTCAGAAAGTACAACCACTTTATCTGAGCCGCTCACAGTACACATACGGTGGGCAATGACAAGTACGGTTTTCCCCTTTGAAAGTGCAGATAGAGCCTGTTGTACACGCACCTCATTGTCTGGACCATCAAAGGCGATCGTTTCATCGAATCAGAATAGGCGCATTTTTCAAAATGGCACGGGCAATTGCGATTCTCTGCTGTTCACCGCCGGACAAATACACACCGTTTGTACCGACAACCGTATCTATGCCATTCGGTAGTTTTTCGATAATATCAAGACATTGCGCAGTTTTAAGAGCGTGGACTATTTCTTCACAGGTGGCGTTGGGCTTTGCCATACACACATTTTCCAATATGGACGCTTTGATAAGGCGGCTGTTCTGAAACACAAAGGACACCTTATTTATCAGCGTTTCTTTTTTTATTTAAAATATTATCATCTGTATTCATTGTTATCTCCATTTGTCATTAATAGTTTCTTAATATCATTTTACTACTAAAAAGTTTTATTATCAAGACACACAGAAATAAATTCTTGAAATCAATTATAAAAATAGTCAGCTAATATACATTTTACTATTGACTGACTAAAATACCGCTTTATCAAGCTTTAGCGGAATATTTTTCAAACAGGCATTGTTCAAGCATATCAGGCTTATACAGCATTTCTTAAATATCAAAGTAATTCATATCCGTTAGCAAGCAGATACTCAATACCTTCTTCATTAACTCCTATCATCTTAGCGTTTTATAGTAAAAACAAAAAAGACCCAAACCTTTTTTGGAATGAGTCTTTTTTTGTTTTGTTTAGTATATATATTAAAACTTTATATGTTTTAATATATTCCAATATAAAAACATATATTTTTTATATACAGATGCTTTTTATAAAAAATTATTACATCTGTCCTCCATTTTGACCAGCCATACGTTTTTCCTGAGCCTCAATCATTTTCTTAACCATATATCCGCCTACATAACCGTTCTGAGCTGAAGTTAAATCTCCGTTATAACCTTGTTTTAAAGGTACGCCGATTTCATTTGCAACCTCATACTTAAACTGATCCAAAGCGGCTCTTGCCTCTGGAACACTAACACGATTAGTACCTGAACTATTATTGTTTGACATATTAATTTCCTCCTAAAATTTAATGTTTAACATAACTACCTCAATAAAGAAAATATTGATTAATTTTATATTATATTCAAATCATTATTTTCTAAAGTAATTTCTGTTACAGTAGTATTTTGTCACAATATTAAAATTTTAGACTGGAAATTTTATGGATTACATATACCTATAATTATAATCAAATTTGCACTATTTTTGATGCCACACTATAAACAAAAGCCTTATCATGTTCAGAAAACAACATAGTAGGTTTATATTTTAAAATTAACTCCTCTATTTGTATTCTTGATATAATATCAACATAATTTAAAGGCTCATCCCAAATATAAATATTAGCTGGACAAGATAAACTTTTTGCTATTAATATTTTTTTCTTTTGCCCTTCACTTAAATTCTCAAGATTTTTTTCAAAATGAATCCTTGAAAACCCAAGTTTTCTTAATATAGCTTTAAAAAGACTTTCATCAATACCGTATTCATAAACAAAATTTTTATAGCTGCCTTTTAAAAATCCTGTATCTTGAGAAACATAAGATATTGATAAGCCTAAAACTTTTTTTATATGTCCTTTAGCTATTGAATTTTCACCTGTCAACGCCTTAAAAATACTTGTTTTGCCTGAGCCATTTTTTCCAATTAACGCCACTCTTTCATTTTTCTCAACTGAAAAACTTATATTATCCAATATAGTTCTGTTATCATTTTGAATATATAAATTATCAATTTTAATAAGTTCTTGTGAATGATGTTCTAAAATTTTAATTTTAAGGTTTTCTTTTTTCTCATTATCTTTTAAAAGTTTCTTTTTTTCCTCTATGGCTTTGTATTGTCTGTTTTGAATATTTAAAGCCCTTTTCATCATTTTAGCAGCTTTATGCCCTACAAAACCGCTGTCACAAGCCGTAGTTTTGCTTTTTTCTTTTGCGTCAGACCAGCTTTTTGTTTTTTGTGAAGCTTTTTCAAGATGTTTTATTTCTTTTTTTAATTTATCGTTTTCCTTTAACTCATATTGATTTTTATATTCCATATTTTCATACCATGAAGAAAAATTACCTTTTTGTACATAAATTCCTGAATTATTTAACGCAATAACATGGTCAATACATTTGTCAAGAAAATATCTGTCATGAGAAACTACTATATATCCTTCTTTTTTACTTAAATACTCTCCAAGTTTCTTTCTGCCTTCCATATCAAGATGATTTGTAGGTTCGTCAATAAGAAGGAAATTATTATCTTTTGAAAATAAAACGGCAAGCATTACCTTTACACGTTCTCCTCCGCTTAAAGTATTAAAATTCTGAAATAAAATATCACTTTCAATATTTAACAAATTTAGTTCCCTACAAACTTTCCATAATTCATAATCTGTATATATTTTTTCAATTATATTCAAAGTACTTTCATTTTTATTTGATATTTCAAAAGGAAAATAATCAAAATTTATATTAGATAAAATCTTTCCTTTATATTCATATTCACCTTTAATAAGCTTTAAAAGCGTTGTTTTTCCTTTTCCATTTCTTCCTACAAGACCTATTTTCCAGTCACTGTCTATTTTAAAAGAAACATTTTCAAATATATTATCATAACTTGTATCATAAGCAAACGTCAGATTTTCAACATTAATCATACTCATAAAAATACCTCCAAACTAAAAAGAGTGCGAAAAAGTTATTTTCACACTCTTTTTTAAAATAAAACACATTTAAAAATTCTATTTTCAAACATGTCCTAATAAAGTCTGACAAAAAGCTTAAAATACAAGCTAAAAAACACTGATTAAAAATAAATAAAAACATAATCAGAAATTAAATCATGACAGAACAATAAAAAAAGATGATAATAACTTTCTCGCCGCAACAAACAGACATTATAAAATAATGCCGTATTTGCAGCAAAATAATATAGTTAAACTAATTATTAGCAAGAAAGTATAATCATCTTATCAACTCCGTTTCAATATTAATTTTTCTCATTATATTATATAAAATAAATCATGTCAACATAACAAATTAAATTTTCATGAAATTCCAAGCAAATTAAGCGCATTTTTACTTAAAATAGCGTCTTTTTCCTCTTTTGTAAAATCAAGCGACATAAAACTTTCAAGCATATCCTTTTGATTTCCCCACGGGCTGTCTGTCGCAAACAGAACCTTATTTACACCATGATTTTTAACAATTCGCATAAATTGTTCATTATCTATATGACCCAATGAAAATGATGTATCAATATAAACTTCCTCACCTACTATAAACTCCTCAACATCATTCCACATTGCATATCCTCCGGTATGAGCAAGCACAAGTTTTAAAGGCTTAACCTCTTTTATAACATTTAATGCTCTTTTTGGAGTGCAATGAGTACATTCCATAAAAGCCCCGTCAAGACCAGCATGTACAGAGACAATAAGTCCAAGTTCCGACGCATAATCTATAATACGCATATATTTTATATCGTCAAAAAATACTTGCTGATAATCTGGGTGAAGTTTTATACCTTTTAATCCTAAATCATAAATTTGTTTAAGTTCACCTTTATAGTCTGCTGTATCAGGATGAATACCTCCAAAAGATATAATATTATCTTTTTCTTCTTTTATTTCTTTTTCAGTTATATTATACGCAAACTTATTTACACTTTCAAATTGTTTAGGATTTGTTACAACTGGCAAAACAACACTTACATTGACTTTGGCATCTTTCATTGAGCTTTTAAGCCCTTTAAGCGTACCATTAGTATATGCCTTTACATTTGCATTTGTCTCTAATTTCAATATAGTCGCTTCTGCTATTTTATCAGGATAAATATGCGTATGAAAATCAACAATCATACTAAAACTCCTAACTATTTAAACTAAATTTAAGGAAATACCGCATAATTCAATAAAATGGTTTTCAGAGAGAATTTTTCAGTTCGAGGAAATGGAGCGCAAACATAGTCGGAGCCTATGTTAAGCGACATTGACAAAGAAATGGAAAATTCTATCAAAAACCATAAAATCTTAATTGTGCGGTGTTTCCTTAATTATCTTCATTGTAAACTTGTTCCGATTTAAGAAGTTCAAAACCATTCTCTTTTAAAAGTTTATATGTCTTTTCATTATCTGACGTTTTTATAGCCAAAGCTCCGCTTTTCATGCCTGACAATATTGAATACATATATTCAACATTTATTCCATTATTAGAAATAGCCCCAAGCATATTTTTAAGTTTTCCAACTTCATGAGGAAGATTTACAGCAACAACATCTGTAAGAATAGCTGAAAAACCAGCATTTCTTAATACTTCTTTAGCCTTTTCCGGATTAGAGACAATCATACGCAAAAGCCCATACTCATTTGTATCAGCAAGACTTAAAAATATAATATTTATATTTTCATTGCTTAAGGCTTCGCTTACTCTTTCCAATCTGCCTTCCCTATTTTCAATAAAAACTGAAAGCTGCTTTAAAAACATAGTCACTCCCCCTTATGTTTTATTCAATATTACGTTTATCAATTACCCTTTTTGATTTTCCCATACTTCTTTCAAGAGTTTTAGGCTCAACAAGCTTAACTTTAGCATTTATGCCAATTGCATTATGTATAGTATGAGCAATTCTTTTAGTCAAACTTTCAAGTTCTTTTATTTCATCAGCAAAAAACTTTTCCTCAACCTCAACTAAAATTTCAAGTGTATCAAGATTATTTACCCTATCTACAATCATTAAATAATGCGGTTTTGTTTCTCCCATTTCAAGTAAAGCCGCCTCAATCTGAGAAGGAAATACATTTACTCCTCTTATAATAAGCATATCATCAGAACGTCCTTTAAAGCGTGATATTCTTGTAAGAGTACGTCCACATTCGCACAATGAATAATTAATACTTGTAAGGTCTTTTGTACGATATCTAATTAATGGCATTCCTTCTTTTGTAAGCGTTGTAAATACTAATTCTCCAACTTCTCCCTCTGGTATCGGCTTTAAAGTATCAGCGTCAACTATTTCAGGATAATAATGGTCTTCATATACATGCAGTCCTTTATGATGTATGCAGTCAGCCGCAACTCCCGGTCCTACAACCTCACTTAAACCATATATATCGTGTGCATTTATTCTAAGAGATTTTTCTATTTCATTTCTCATATTTTCAGTCCATGGTTCTGCTCCGCAAATAGCTACTTTAAGTTTAATATCATCAATTATTTTTTCATCTTGAATCATTTCCGCAATGTGAAGAAGATATGAAGGAGTACAAGCAATCGCTGTAACCTCAAAATCTTTCATAAGAGTAACAAGCCGCTTTGTATTTCCTGTTGAAATTGGAATAGCCATAGCCCCTAAATTCTCAACACCGTAATGAAGCCCAAGTCCTCCTGTAAATAAACCATATCCATAAGCAATCTGTACCTTATCTTCTCTTGTAACTCCGCACATTGCCAAAACTCTGGCTACACATTCCTGCCAAACTTCAATATCTTTTCTTGTATAAGAAACAACTGTTGCTTTTCCAGTAGTACCTGATGATGCATGAACTCTGACTATTTCAGAATGAGGAACAGCTAAAAGTCCAAATGGATAGTTATCTCTCAAATCATCTTTAGTAGTAAATGGGAGTTTTGATATATCCTCAATCCCTTTAATATCTCCAGGTTCTATTCCTAAATACTGCATCTTTTTTCTATAAAATTCAACATTATGATAAACCCTGTTTACAAGCTTTACAAGTCTTGCGCTTTGCATTGCAGTCATCTCGTCACGGCTCATGCACTCTCTGGCTTCATTCCATATCATATTAACTCTCCTTTACACCGATATTATATCCTATTTCAAAAGCTTTTTTATTTATATCAACAGTTTTAGACGGAACTGTATTTTCTATAACATTTAACCAATCGTCTTTTGAAAAATCCATCTTAGAAGCAGCAACACCAATAATTATTGTATTAAACACCTTTGTATTTCCTAATTTCTTAGCTTCAGCCATTGCATCAAAAGAAATAACTTTATGCTCTTGCCTTAATTGTTCTATTATATTTTCAGGATATTCGGCTGCCCCTGTAACAACAGTAATAGGGTCAATTCTTTGGTCATTAATAACAATAACGCCGTCCTTTTTAAGAAAATGAGCATGTCTTAAAGCTTCAAGTCTTTCAAAGGCTATAATTAAATCAGCCTGTCCCTCCTCAACAATAGGCTCGTAAACGTTATCTCCGTATCTTACAAATGTAACAACACTTCCGCCTCTCTGAGCCATGCCATGAACTTCCGAAAGTTTTACATCATAACCGGCGTTAAGAGTAATACCTCCAAAAATTCTGCTTGTAAGGAGAGTACCTTGTCCGCCTACGCCGACAATCATTATATTTTTAACAGCCATAAAAACTACACCTCAACTTTCTCAATTGCGTCGAATTTACAAAGTTCCATACAAAGTCCGCACCCATTACACATTGTATCATCAATAACAATAGTGCCATCACATTTTTTAGTAATAGCCGGACAGCCCGGTTTAAGACATGCCCCGCATTTTTTGCATTTTTCACTGTTTTCTCTGCATTTATATTTAAACACATTTCCTTTTAAAAGAACACAAGGAGCTTTAGTTATAATAACTGAAACAGCGTCCCTTTGCACTTCTCTTTTTACAATATTTTCAACTTCACCTATATTAAATGCGTCTACTTCATAAACATTTTCAATTCCAATTGCTTTGCAAAGGGCATAAATATTTATCATATATGTATCTTCGCCCATAAGTGTTTTGCCTGTTGCAGCATGGTCTTGATGTCCTGTCATAGCCGTAGTTGAATTGTCAAGTATAATAACAGTACCAACTGATTTATTGTAAACCATATTTATAAGTGAATTAACTCCCGTATGCATAAATGTTGAATCACCTATAACAGCAACCCAATTTCTTATATAATCCTTTCCTTTTGCTTTTTCCATTCCATGAAGACTGCTTATACTTGCTCCCATACATATTGTTGTATCAACAACATTAAGAGGAGCAACAGCCCCAAGCGTATAACAGCCTATATCTCCGGCAGCATGTATTCCAAGCTTTTTTAAAACTGTATAAACGCTTCTATGAGGACAGCCAGGACATAAAATAGGAGGTCTTGCCGGAACCGATTTTTGTTCTTCAATATTTAAGTCTTGTTTTAATATTGCCTTTCTTAAAAGATTTGCACTGTATTCGCCTTGAAGTGTAAAAATTTCTTTACCAACAGCGTCAATTCCCCATGACTTAACCTGTTCTTCAATAACAGGCTCTAACTCCTCAACTATATAAAGCTTATCAACTTTTGATGCAAATTCCTCTATAAGCTTTTTAGGAAGAGGATGTACCAAACCAAGCTTTAAAACAGACGCATTTGGCAAAGTTTCTTTTACATATTGATATGGTATTCCGCTTGTAATTATTCCTATACTTTTATCATTATACTCAGCTTTATTAATTTCAAAATCGCAGGCATCTTCAGCCATTTTTTTCATTCTCTGCTCTACAAATACATGCCTTTTTTTCGCCATATTAGGCATCATTACAAATTTATCCGGACGTCTTTCATATTCTTTATCATCTAATTCTTTTCGTTCTCCAAGCTCAACAAGCCCTTGAGAATGTGCCAGTCTTGTTGTTGTTCTTAAAATTATAGGTGTATCATATTTTTCACTTAAATCAAAAGCAAATTTCATAAATTCCTTTGCTTCTTCACTGTTTGAAGGCTCAAGTACAGGAACATTTGCCGCTCTTGCTATACATCTTGTATCTTGCTCATTTTGTGAAGAATAAAGTCCCGGGTCGTCTGCTACAACAAAAACAAGCCCTCTGTTTACACCGCAGTATGAAATAGTATAAAGTGGGTCAGAGGCAACATTAAGCCCAACATGTTTCATTGAAACCATTGCCCTTACTCCGCTTATAGACGCTCCCGCTGCCACCTCAGCCGCTACTTTTTCATTAGGAGACCATTCGCTGTATATCTCTTTATATTTTGCTATATTTTCGCTTATTTCCGTACTTGGAGTACCAGGATATGCCGCCGATACTTTTACACCAGCCTCATATGCGCCTCTTGCTATGGCTTCGTTTCCAAGCATAATTTTTTTATCAGTCATTTTGCATATTTTCCTTTCTTAATTATAATTGTTTTCTTAAATCAGTAACTCTTTTCGCTTTTCCCTCAAATCTTTGTAAAGTATTAGGAGATTCAAGCTTTATTACAGCATCAAGTCCTAACACTGTTCTAAGACGTGACTTAACTTCTTTTTCAAGTTTTTCTATGCGTTTATATGAATCATCCATTTTATCTGGAGATATTTCAACTCGTATAGTCAATATATCGGAATGATTTTCTCTGTTAACAATTATCTCATAATGCGGTCCTATATCCTCCATGCTTAAAAGTACCTCCTCAATCTGACTTGGAAATACATTTACTCCTCTTATTTTAAGCATATCATCGGTACGTCCGCTTAAATTTTCCATTCTGCATGTGGTACGTCCGCATTTACAAGGCTCATACATAAGTCTTGTTATATCTCTTGTTCTGTATCTTATAAGAGGAAGAGCCTCTTTTGTAATACATGTTACAACAAGTTCTCCTTTTTCACCGGGCATAACATTTTCACCTGTTTCAGGATTAATAACTTCAGGAATAAAATGGTCTTCGTTTACATGCATACCGCATAAATATTCACATTCTCCCGAAACACCCGGTCCTATAAGCTCGCTCATTCCGTAATTTTGAGTTACAAGCATTTGTTCACCCCACATTTTATGCATTTCCTGGCGCATAGCCTCAGTCATAAGTTCACTTCCAAAAAGTCCTACTTTTAAATTAAGGCTTTTTGGATTAATTCCCATTTCAACTGCTACTTCGGCAATACGAAGTGCATATGAAGGCGTAGCTACTAAAAGAGTAGTACCAAAGTCCTGCATAAACATAATTTGCTTTTTTGTATTTCCAGTAGACGATGGCACAATAGCAGCACCTATACGCTCAAGCCCATAATGAAGCCCTAAAGCTCCCGTAAACATTCCATATCCAAAACATATCTGACATATATCATCTTTAACTGCACCGCCCATTACAGCAAGTCTGGCAACACATTCTGCCCACATTTCCAAATCCTTTTTTGTATATCCGACAACAGTAGGTTTTCCCGTAGTGCCTGACGATGCGTGAATCCTTGCAAGTTCTCCTTTAGGTACTGTAAACATATCAAATGGATATGTATCTCTCATATCTTGTTTAGTTGTAAATGGTAATCTTTTTAAATCGTCAAGGCTTTTAATATCCTCCGGTTTAACTCCTGCACTATCCATTTTATTGCGGTAAAGAGGTACTTTATTATATACTTTGTTTACTGTTTCCTTCAATCTCGTTAATTGTATTTTTTCAATTTCCTTTCTGGACATTGTTTCTTCTTTTGCCCAAATCATATTTAATCCTCCTGTAACAAGCTTTATAAAAATAACGCTGTTTTGTATAAAAAAGCGTAAACAGCATAGTATTACATTTATAAATTATAACATACAAAAATACATTTTAAAATAATTTTTAACAAAATTATAAGTGATTTTGCAAAAAAATTATTGGTATGCTATAATTAATACATTTATTTAACAAAGAAAGGACTGCAGCAATGGAATATAAAAAAGTCAGTGATTCTATGGTTGAGCAATATCATATAATACTCCAATCGGATATTAACGGTGTCGGACGTCTTTTTGGAGGTCGTCTTATACAATGGATTGACGAAGTAGCATGTATAGTTGCAAAAAGACATTCAGGAATGAATGTAACAACAGCCGCAATTGATAACCTTATTTTTAAAGAAGCAGCATATGTAGGGCAAACAATTGTAATAACAGGTAAAATAACTTATGTAGGACATTCTTCAATGGAAATAAGAGTTGATTCATATGTAGAAAACAACAAATGTCAAAGATGTCCTATAAACAGGGCATATATAACTATGGTAGCGCTTGGAAAAGATGATAAGCCGGCAGAAACAGCAAAAATAAAAATTGAGACAGAATCGCAAAAGGCTGAATTTGAGGGAGCTAAAAAAAGAATTATATACAGAAAACAAAGAAAAAACGAAGGATTTTAAATATTATATAAAATCAATATAAAAATTGATTTTTTTTACAGAAAATATACTGTATATTGACAACAAACGGGCAAAAAGTGTATAATTAATTTGCTTTACCACTTTAAAGTGTAATGCTTTGCACTGTTAAAGCAAATAAGTATTTTTAGGAGGGTTTTATTTGATAGTAAGATTATCTTTTCTTATTTTATTTTTTGCCTGTATGGTTATTGTAGGTTTATACTCAAGAAAACACGCCGGAAATGTAAATGATTTTGTTTTAGGCGGACGTTCTGTTGGTCCATGGCTAACTGCTTTTGCTTATGGAACAAGCTATTTTTCAGCCGTTGTATTTGTTGGATATGCCGGACAATTTGGATGGAAATATGGAATTTCCTCTACATGGATTGGACTTGGAAATGCAATTATAGGCAGCCTTATAGCATGGCTTGTACTTGCAAAACGCACACGTATAATGACACAGCATATAGATGCCGCAACAATGCCTGATTTTTTTGGAAAAAGATATGACAGCCGTGCTTTAAAAATAGCCGCTTCGGTTATAGCGTTTGTCTTTCTTGTTCCATATACGGCATCAATTTACAACGGTCTTTCGCTTTTATTTGAAATGGCTTTTAATGTTCCTTATTCTGTATGTGTTATATTAATGGCGTCACTTACCGGCTTATATGTAATATTAGGCGGTTATATGGCAACAGCAATAAACGATTTTATACAAGGAATGATAATGCTTGTAGGAATAGTACTTGTTATATTTGCTGTATTAAAAATAAATGGAGGATTTATAGAAGCTTTAAACAGTCTTTCCCAATTTGAAAGTGATATTACAGTAACATATGGACAAAAAGGTGTTTTTACATCATTTTTTGGTCCTGACCCACTTAATCTTTTAGGTGTTATAATACTTACGTCTTTAGGAACATGGGGACTTCCTCAAATGGTACATAAATTTTATGCAATAAAAAGTGAAAAATCAATTAAAACAGGAACTCTCATATCAACAATATTTGCTGTTATAATTTCAGGGGGATGTTACTTCTTAGGAGGATTCGGGCGTCTTACAAGCAGTGCTGATATATACAAATCAGACGGTTCGGTTATTTATGATGCTATTATTCCAACAATACTCTCTGAGCTTCCCAACATACTTCTTGGTATAATAATAGTTCTTGTACTGTCGGCTTCAATGTCTACACTTTCTTCACTTGTTTTAACATCAAGCTCAACAATAACAATTGATATTATAAAAGATACTTTGTTTAAAAAAGTAAATGAAAAACAACAGCTTTTATGTATGCGTATATTAATAGTTATTTTTATCGCTGTTTCAGTTATTCTTGCTCTTAATCCGCCTACATTTATTGCTCAGCTTATGGGAATATCATGGGGAGCATTGGCCGGAGCATTTTTAGCTCCGTTTTTATATGGATTATATTTAAAGAAAGTATCAAAACTTGCCGTATGGAGCAGTTTTATTTTAGGCGTAGGCATAACAGTATCAAATATGTTCTTAAAATACGCATCTCCTATAAACGCCGGAGCCATAGCAATGATAGCCGGACTTATTGCCGTTCCGATTATAAGCTTAATTACTCCTAAACTTGATAAAAAATTTACTGAAAATATATTCAAATGTTACGAAAACAATTAAAATTTAAAAAATCTGCTATACATTCAAGACTGCTTGAATTGTTATTGCACAAAAAAAGACTCATTCCATTAAAGGTTTGAGTCTTTTTTGTTTTCTTTTAAAACAATATTATTTTAAAAGAAAATAATTAAACTATTAGTGAAAAATCTTTATTAATCTTTTCAATAATATTTAGTATTAAACAGGAGGTCTTAAATTTTCATATTCAAGCATAGCAAGTATAAATGCGCCTACTCCCTTTAAGTCATTGCATATAACAGGTTCACTTATATAATAAGCATATGAGCCGTCACGTTTTTCTTTATTTCCAAGACCGGCGCCTGAACAGTTTTTATTAAGATTAATAAAACCATCCTCGGTTATAAGTACAAATTCATCAATAATACCATTAAAAGCATTATCTATCATTTCTCTCCACTCATCGCCTTTTATATATCCTTGCTTATAAGCTTTTACGGCTGCATACAATATCATACAACTGCAAGAGGCTTCAAGATAATTGCCCTTTTTTCCTCCCTTATCAAGTACCTGATACCAGCAGCCGCTTTTATCCTGAACCTTTGCAAGTGCTTTAAGGCATTCTCTTAAAATTTCTACTAACTGTTTTCTGTCTCTGTTGTTTTTAGGCAAAAAAGTTAAAACATCAACTATTGCCATAACAAACCATCCCATACTCCTGCCCCAAAAATTTTTTGAAAGACCTGTTTTTTTATCGCACCAAAATTGTCTCCGGCTTTCGTCCCATGCGTGATACAACAAACCTGTTTTCTTATCTCTTAAATTTTTATAACATACAAAGAATTGTTTTGTAATATCCGAATATTTTTTATCTCTTTCAAAGCAGTTTATAAACTCTATATAAAAAGGCATTCCCATATATAACCCATCAAGCCATATTTGATAAGGATATATTTTTTTATGCCAAAATACTCCTTCGCTTGTGCGTGGATGTTTATAAAACTGTCTTCTAAGCTTAAAAGCTGCTCTTTTGTATTTATCATTTTTTGTCTGCTTATAAAGTTCAAACAAAATCTTTCCATTATTTATTAAATCAAGGTTATAGTCATAAGGTCTGTAATCTCTTATTAAACCGCCGTCATATATAAATCTGTCCATGAACTCACGGCAAAAATCAAAATACTTATAATCATTTGTAATTCGCCATACATTAATAAGCCCCTTTAAAACAACGCCATTATCATAAGCCCATTTATCAGCAAGCGCCGGACGCCCCTTAATGACACAGTCAGCCATTTTCAACGACCATAATTGCATGTTGCGTCCTCCTTTGTGTCATTATTTTATTTTAAGTTCGCTTACGTTTTTTTCCTCAATAAATTTAGAATTTTCTTTTTTGCTCTTAAATGAACAATTTGAAAATACCATATTATCACAATTTTCCAAATTAAACGCTGAATCATCAACGCCATTAACAGAAACATTATTAAAAACAAACTTTTTAGCATTACTCATAAAAAATCCTTTTCCTGCCATAGGCTGAATTTCGGCATGCATAGCCGGAATATCGGCAACAGGATTTTCAGCCATTGAAATATAGACATTATCAAAACTTATATCCTCTACATACATTTCAGCAAGCCCATAAAAATAACCGGCAGCAGCGTTTACATTCTTAGCTGTAATATTTGAAAAACTAAGGCGGCGAAACGCTGGTGTTTCTTCTGTAACAGGATAAGGATTTTTATCCCATACATATTTATCATCACCCTTAGGACCGCAGAAATAATATAAGTTTGCTACAAAAGGACATAAAACATTATTCATAACAATATTGTTAACTCTTATATCCTCAACAACTCCCCCTCGTCCACGTCTTGATTTAAGCCTTATTCCTCTGTCCGTTCCCTCAAACACACAGTTTGAAATAACAACATTTGTTATATTTCCACTCATTTCACTTCCTAATACAACGCCGCCGTGTCCGTGAACCATAGTGCAATTTGATATAGTTATATTTGTACATGGTACACGGTCTTTTGTATCTTCTGTTCCTGCCTTAACTGCTATACAATCGTCACCTACATCTATATGACAATTTGATATATGTACATTACTGCATGATTCTGGGTCAATTCCATCTGTATTTGGTGAATCAGAGGGGTTATTTATTGTAACATTATTAACAGTAACATTATCACATAAAATTGTATTAATAGTCCAGCTTGGTGAATTTGTAAGCGTCACACCATCTATAAGCACATTTTTACACTCATAAGGAGCAATAAGCTTAGGTCTTGGATACTTGTTTTCTTTAGCATTAAATAATTTCCACCAAAATGCACCGTTACCGTTTATTGTTCCTCTTCCTGTAATTGATACGTTTTCAGCATTATCAGCGTTTATACATGAAGCATAACATTCTCTTTTAACGCCTTCCCATCTTGAAGTTACAACAGGATAATCAGAAATATTATTTGAAAAAATAAGTTCTGCACCTGCCTCAATATAAAGCTCTGTATTACTTTTTAAAAATATAGGACCTGTAAGATATTTTCCTGCCGGAACATAAACTTTACCGCCTCCTGATTTCTCACATTCAGCAATAACAGTATCAAAAGCTTTACTGCATAAATTTTTACCATCGTTTAAAGCACCATAATCCAAAACATTATAAACAGCCATAGTTACCTCCTAAAAATTCATTTCTAAATTTATTCCTGCCCTTACAGCAGCAACATAATAACTTACAACAGGATAAAATGACTGGGCAATTCCTTTTGCGCTTGGACCTTCCATAACAACCGAATCCTCATATTCTTTTTTAATATTAGGATATTTTCCAGACGACTCCTGCATATAATAATTAAATGTAGCCAAACCAGCACGTATATACTTTCTGTCATTTGTAAATTTAAAAGCATAAGTAAGAGCTTCAAGTATAGTAGTATTATTTCCCAGACGTTTTAAGCTTGGAAACTCTTTATAATAAAAGAAACCATTTTCAAGCATACAATTTTCAACCATATCATCTACTGCCTCAATAATCATTTGCTTTATTTTAGGCAAAGGTCTTACCTCATAATACCTCATTAAACTTCCAACTGCAATAGAAATCATAAAAGGTATTCTTATTGCTGTATGGTCAGTATAAGGCGAAAGCCATACTCCATATTTCTCTTTCCATTGTTCAAAATGACTTAATATAAATTCTGCATCGTCAAGCCATGTCTCATCGCATGTTTCAATATAAAGCGCAACAAGAGCACGAAGTGCCCAGCCTGTCTCACGTGCATTTATTTCACCATTTTGACGATATCTTGGCTTTGCAAGATGTCTTTTTATATTATGTCCTATTTTAATCGCCGTTTCATAAGCAAACCTATCTCCTGTTTGATGATAATAATCAAAAATTCCCTCAATCCATTCATGACTTATATCTACATCGCCGCTTACATGATGTGCAGAATGCATTATCTGTCCGTCTTGTTTAAACTCATCATGACTATAATGACAAACATCAACATCTATACAATGTCTTGCTGAAACAAGCATATAATCAAGCATTCTTCTTTCAGCGCATCTTGCAAATATAAGCATTGCGGCATGAGGAAAATCATATTCATTATTAACCCAAACAATAGCACCTTTTCCACGTCCCTGACGTGTATAATTCATATCTGGAGTATCGCCCCAATTAAGTATACCAAAAGCTTTAGCCCTGTAATCGGTTTTATGAATAAAAGCACCCTCATATTTGTTTATTTTTTCTGATTTATGCAGAAAAATATCCGGAAAAACTTTTGAATTTTTATATGTTTCCTCTTCAAGTACCGCTACATCTGGAAGCTGTAATTGTAAAGCACGTTTATTTATATCTTCAATAGTTTCATTTTTATCATGAAAATGGAGAAAAATCGTATGTGTTTTAGCCATTCCCTGTCTAAATTTTATACCATCAGACATTTCTGGAACAATCTTTATACTTATACCGTCTTTATTTACTTTAAGCGCCTTAGGATAGTTCTGATAAGCTTGATAAACACTTGCACATAAACCGCCTTCGCTGTCTGTCCAATCAGCAAAAAACGTACCGTAAAATACTTCCGGCACATGTTCATTAGGTTCATATATTAAATGCTTAGCATCAATCATATAATAAAGTTCGTCATTTGATGAACCTTTCATATAATCTGTTCTATAATTTGATTTTGCAAGCACAAACCTAACATCATCACCTTTTCTCTTAATAAAATCAAGTGTAAGAGAATTTATATCAACATATTCAGTTTCCTCTTTGTTTATAATTTTATAATCAATTTTAAACCAGTCTTTATCTTTAAATACTTGTATAGTTAATATAAAATCAATAAGCTTGTTTTCAAATTCATCAAAGTGACTTCCCTTTGCTTCAGCTATAACCGTAACAGGTCCTTTTTGCAATATTTCCCATGGTTCAGAAAGCTTTGCGTGATATTTTTCGTTAAGAACAGGACCTATTATTTCTTCCTGATTATAACTTATATAGTCAGATTGAATAAGTTTAAAAGGAGTTCCCTTTTTATTAAGCTTTAAAATTAGCGCTCCGGTATCAATAACAGTACAAGTTTTTTCCTCTTTAACAGAGATATCATTTGCTGAAACTTTTTCCTTTACAATATCAAAATAAAAAGATTTATCTTTGTTTGCCGGAAGGTCGGCAAGAAAATGAATAAGTAACCATCTTACTGAATTATCCGACCATCTTGATGTAACAAATGTCTGTGAAACAACCTGTCCATTCAAATCAGCTACGGCAAGAAACTCTGGGTTATTAACCTTTCCTTTTGGAAAGGGAACTGCTACTGTACAAGGCTCTTTAATACGGTCAAAATCAGCAAGTTTTTCAAAATAAAGTTTATTCATTCATCTCTCACTCCAATCCTCTAAAAAATTGTACGCTGCACCATACCACTTATGTCCTCCATCAAATACACTATGCTTTAATTCTTTTCCATATAAATCATATGCCTTTTTAGTAATATTAACTTGCTCATATACATCTTTAATGCCTCTTTTGCCATTAAGCTTATCATTAATACCGCTTTCAATAATTAATGGTTTTGGAGCAATCATTGCACCTAAATCACATACATCAATAATTTTCCACAAATTAGGTACAAAATTGCATCCGCATAAATTATTTTCTAAAATACTGTCTCTAAACCCATGATAATAACCACTTACAGCAACTGCATTAATTCTATCATCCAAAGCGCCTATATATAAAGATGAAAGTCCGCCGCCTGAAAAACCACATACCGCAAGCTTACCTTTATAATACTCACTTTTTACAATAAAATCAACTAATCTTAATAAATCATGTGTAATTATACCGCTTAATGTAATTCCTAAGCTAATAGCTGCATTATTTATGTCAGTACATGAACTTTTAAGTATATTTTCAATACCTTGCTGCTTTTCTTCACGCCTTTCACCTGAACCGCATAAATCTGGGCAAAATACAATAAAACCTCTTTTAACAAGTTCAAAAGCATATTTACAGTCAAAACGTTCTATACTTTCTTTAGTTTCTTCTTTTACAACGTCTGAAATGCCATTTTTGCCATCGCTTCCATGTCCATGTACTGCAATTACACAAGCACCATTATAATTTTCCGGCTCTAATATATAAAAAGGCATAATAACATTTGGTTTTGTTTGTATAAATGCCTTTTTACGTACAAAATAAAAACAATTTTCAATTTCTGACAACTCAAAGTTTAAAGCAGCATTTTCCATTTTGTCAATTCCCAATACAGAGATAAGCTTGTTTCTTAAATTATATTTCCACTTTTCATGTTCTTCTATACTTTCAGCTTTAAAAGCATATTTTCTTTTAGAATTATCATACAAATATTTTATATATTTCTTTATTGTATAATAATCATTCAAAGCTATCACCTCATAACAATATATAAACAAAAAAATTAAGAAAACTTTATATATAATAAATTTTAATTTTTTTATAATTAAAATGGTTTCCAGCCTTCAAATATATTATCAACAGTATACTTCTTTATATCCTCTTCATTAAGAATATAAGTCCATGGGGCAACTGTATTTTTATCAAAACCTTTTCCTTTTGAATTATACTGCGCATAAAAACATGTTTCACTTCTTTGCTCAAAGCCTTTCCATTTGCTGAAACTCTCTTTATTTATATGTTCATCCATATTACAATCAATAAAAACGGTTTTTGCAAATTCTCTCCATGGTCTTCCTAAATAAACACTGCCTTCTCTTGCATCGCTTTTAAAATCACAATTAAAAAATACATATCCAAATTTCATTGATTTTGAGGTACAAGCTGCCGTAACATAGCCGTTTATATCCATATTTCTGTCAAGCGAAAAAATAATACAGTTTTTAAAAACAGCTACTGCTCCGCCAAATATAAAATCAACATCACCCTCTATATAACAGTCTTCAAAATATTGTCTGTTTAAAATATCAGGTTCTCTTGTAATATCCTCATGCATAGGTGCTGTAAGAAGTGTATCTTGTCTTGCAATAAGACGACAATTTTTAATTACTGCCTTATCACAATCAAGATATAAAGCTACTGCTTGTCCAACAACATCTCCCATGCCTGCTGAATTTTCAATAGTTATATTTTCAGCACGAAACCCCTCTGCCTCTCTTAAAACGTGTACTGATGCCGTTTTAAATGTCCCCATAGGTTTTCCTGTCTCATCCAAAGCTAAAGCCCCGTCATTATATGTTAAAACTGTTTTCTCTTTATCTTCACCTAAAATAGTTATATATGGTTTATTAATAATAAGTTTTTCTTTATAAACTCCATTTTTGATATATATACATACATTTCCGCTTACAGAATCAATTGCTTCTTGTATACTTTTATAATCACCGTCTCCAGAACAGTCAACAATAATTTTATCCATATTAACCTCCAAAAAAATCATATAAATACAAAAGTCTTTCTAAATCAGAGTCAATATTAACTTGTACCCAAATTTAGAAAGACCATTAAAAGATTTTATAGTAAATTTATAGGAAACACTGAATTAATCAGTGTTTCCACATATTATTTTATTCTTTAACTGCTCCCAAAGTTATACCAGTAACAAAGTATTTCTGACAGAAAGGATAAATTATCATAAATGGAAGAACGTTGATAATAATAGCAGCATTCTTCATTGTCTCAGACATAAGACCAGCATCCTTTGCTTCAGGAATAGGCTCGTCAGTAATAACCATTTCTCTAAGTTTTACCTGGAAGTTGTTATTGTCATTACTTGTTACATACAATACATAATGGAAATATTCACTCCAGAATGCAACTGCAAAGAACAAACCAATTGATGCAAGTGCAGGTTTTGAAAGAGGCAAAACTATTTTAATAAATATACCCAAAGGAGTACAACCATCAATATCAGCAGCCTCAAATAAACTTGCCGGAAGCTGCTCAAAGAAACTTCTCATAAGAACAAGGTTATATACATTCATACTTAAAGGAATTATAACGCCCCAAACTGTATCATACAAACCAAGCTGAACAACAACGAGGAATGTAGGAACAAGACCGCCGTTAAATATCATTGTAAACATGAACATCCAACTTATAATTCTAACACCAGGCATATCATTTTGAATAAGTATATACGCACCAATTGTAGACATCATAAGACCTAAAAATGTACCTATAATAGTTGTATAAATTGAAACCCAAAATGGATGATACAGTGTTTCTTTTGAGAAAATTATTTTATAAGCCTCAAGAGTAAAATTATTCGGCAAAAAAGTAATATCCGTAGAAACAACCTCTCTTGAAACAGAGTCAACACAAACCTTCCAAATAGGAATAAGCATCAAAATCATAACAACTATAAAAAACAAAATGTTGAAAATATTAAATATTGTCCTGCCGCGATATCCGGCTTGAAAACTAAACTGTTTTTTCATAATCTCCGCTTATCTCCTTTCTATACAATACCTTTGCCGCGTATTTTACCACTTAAAAAGTTACTACATCCAACCAAAATCAAAGATATAACAGATTTGAACAAACCTACCGCAGTAGAATAACCATAGTTAAACGTACCCTGCATACCAACACGATATGTATAAGTCTGAATAACGTCAGATACGCTGTAAACAGTTTCATTGTAAAGCACGAATACTGATTCGAATACATTCATAACTTTTGCAAGATTAAGTATAAATACAGTAAGAATAGTATTCATAAGACTTGGAATTGTAATATACCATGTCTGCTGGAATCTGTTAGCACCGTCAATATCAGCAGCTTCATAAAGGTCTGGACTAATACCTGATAATGCCGCTATGAATATAATAGTTCCCCAACCTGTTTCTTTCCAGCGGTTTACAAAGAACCAAACAGGACGCCACCATGACTCATTAGTAAGGAAGTTAATTCTTTCAAACCCCATTTTTTCAAGTGCGATATTTACAACACCTGTACTTTCAGCAAGTATAATTGTAAAAATACCGGCAACAACAACCCATGAAAGGAAATGCGGAAGATAAATTACAGTCTGTACAACCTTTTTCCATGTAACATTCGCAAATTCGTTCATAAGAAGCGCAAAACCAACAGAGAAAACCATTGACAAAACAAGGTTTACAATACTAAGAAGTAATGTATTGCTAAATGCGTCCCAGAACCTTTGTGAATGAAACAGCTTTGTAAAGTTATCAACACCGTTAAATACAGCCGGTCCAAAAGGCGTAAACTCAGTAAACGCATATTTAATACCATACATAGGCAAATAATAGAACAGGAACAAAATAACAATAACAGGTATAAGCATTAAATAGAAATATCTATAACGCCATATTCTTTCACCTAAGCTTCTCCTGCTTGCTTTAACATTCTCAAAATTGCTTGCAGTTGATGTCTTTGCCACTAAAATCACCCTTTCATTTTTATATTTTCAGATTTTATTTTCCATTAAGTTCAGAAAGCATAGTCTCAATTTCATATTTACATCTGCTCTCATAATCTTTAATACCTTCTTCAGGAGTCATATCGCCTCTTACAACCTTTGCAATAATCTCAGCCCTTACAGTTGATATTTCAACCATTGCATCAGCTATATTAAGCGTCATTTTAGGAACTTCATTTAATGTTGAGTTTTCACTGAACATTTTTAAAGAACTTATTTTACGCTCCTGCTGATAAATAGGAGTCTCAAAGCTTGTTATTGTAAGCTCAGGCGCATACCATGCCTTTTCAACAAGTTCCTTGCTTCCCGGTGACGCCGGAGGAGTAAGTGCTACTACTGTTCCATCGTCTTTTGTTTCATAGTGAACACCTTCTACACCATGAGAAAACAGCATCTGACCTTCTCCGCCGTCGTGAGAATATTCACATATCCATTTGAATACGCCGTAAGGATTTTCACAAGCTGTTGTAATAGCTACTGCAGTAGGCGGTCTTTCAATATAAAGAGCCGAATCATTTATAGGAGTAAGCGGCACTGCTTCAGCATCAGGGAATTTAATCTTTAAACTTTGATTCAAAGTATGACACCACTGTCCTGCCCAGTAATTAAACGCTCCAACTTTGCCATCGTAAAACTTGTTGCGACATGTACTCGTCTTATTTGTAATAATTTCCCTATCAATGAGACCTTCTGCATAAGCATCTTGGAATCTTTGAAGCGCATCAATCATATTAGGCTGACTCATACCGTCAACATAAACTCCTTCAGAGTTTTTATAAAAATCAGGGTGAGCATCTTGATAAAACTCTCTTAAATAAATATCGTAAGGTGTTTCTGTATTTATTAATCCTGCTGAAGTAAGAGGTACAATATCAGGACCTAAACTCTTAAACGCCCTTAACATATCAAGAAATTCATCATAACTTTTTGGTTCGTCAATATTAAGCTGTTCCATCCAGTCTTTTCTGACATATGTAACCGTTCCGTTTCCTCTTGTCATAGGGAAACCATAAAGCTTGCCGTTAATTTTAAGTGCATCTACGTATTTTTCATCTACTACCGTCGGCTTACCGTTTCTTCCGATAACCTTTCCGTTCTTTAAATCTGATTCTTCCCATGCTTTTGTCATATCAAACAAAGCACCGTAATTTACGTAGTTGGGGTAGTATGTATTACCAACCTCCATAGCGTCAGGCATCCTTCCTCCGGCAAACGAGAGATTTATTTTTTCATAATACTGATTATGAGCCGGCTGTTCAATTACAAGTTTGATGCCTGTAAGTTTTTCATATTCTTCCATAAACAAATCGCGGCGATTTTCCTCGGTTAGACCAGTGTCCGTTATAAGCTTGATAGATTTCGGTTTTTCAATCTCTCCGTTCTCGTCAAGAATCTTAGGTCTGTCCGGAATCAATTCTCGGGACTCGCCGTCACAGGCAACAAGTCCTGCAGCCATTATAAGAGCAACTGCCAGTGTAGCCGCCTTAGCCACAAAATTTCTCTTCATGAAATCAAATCCTCCTTTTTAGATACTCATATAGGTTATATTGTATAAAAATTTTTATATACAGATATAAAAAACTGTACAAAAATCTAACCTATATTATAGAATAACTTTTTTTTTTCGATTTGTAAAGCATAATTTTAATAAAATAGGACATTTTTTTCAATTTCCTAAGCAAAAGTACCAAAAATTCGTTTGTTTTAAATAAAAAACATTACAAATTGGACTATGCAAAATTATTATAAACTATACTTTAAATCTATGGCATAATTATACCACAAAAATTATATAAAGTATAGTATTTTTTTATGAAAAATTAGTAAATTTAACAACAAACTTTTTATATGAAATAAAAAACCTGTTATAATTCAACAGATTGTATAAAATAGTTTAATAAACTGCCTATAAAAAGACATTTTTAATTAAACATTATCTAATATGTAAATAAAAATTTAAAAGCGTCAATTTATAAAAAATTTTTATAAAGCTTTTTTTATATACAAAACAAAATAACATAAAAAAATGGCATACCGTAAAAATACGTTTTGCCATTTTTTTATGAGCAAGTCTATAAGCCGAGTTCTGTATTAGACAGTCATCTATCTAAGGGCTGCCGTTACCGGCAGTCTCTTGCGACCTTTACCTGAAGTATGGCGGGCAAACCTATGCACTTCAACTTGGTCTTGCTCCGAGTGGGGTTTACAGAGCCAGCAATGTCGCCAAAGCTGCGGTAAGCTCTTACCTTACCTTTCCACCCTTACCGGCTTAAAGCCGGCGGTTTATTTCTGTTGCACTATCCTTAGAGTTGCCTCCACCGGGTGTTATCCGGCACTCTTGCCCTATGGAGCTCGGACTTTCCTCATGCAAAAGCATGCGACTGTCTGGCTTACTCACTAAAATATAGTAACATAATCATGATTGTTCGTCAATTTTTTTTTCTTCTTTATCTTCTTGAATTTTTAAAGCTGTTACTATTGATATTCTTTTTTCTTCCATTTTTTCCACTTTAAAGATATAACCTTTGTACTCAAACTCAAAATTTTCGTCTTCCTTAGGTATATGCCCAATCTGACCTATTACAAAACCGCTCATTGTATCATATTCATCAACAGGCATCTCAATATTTAAGTTTTCTGAAATCTCGTCAAGGTCGGCTGTTCCCATTATTCTGTAAAATCCTTCATTCATAACCTCAAACTCAGGACATTCCTCATCGTCATACTCATCAAGAATACTTCCCATTATAACCTCTACTAAATCCTCCATAGATACAATACCTACTGTTCCCCCATACTCATCAATTACAATTGATAAATGTACTTTGTCTTTCTGCATTTCTCTAAAAAGTTCGTCTGCCTTTTTAGAAAAAGGAACAAAATTAGGTTTCATAATAAGAGACCTTATATCAAAATAATTTTTACCATATAAAATAACATATTTCATAAAGTCTTTTATATGAAGAATCCCTATTATATTGTCTATTGAATCTTCATAAACCGGGATACGTGAATATTTCTCCTCTAAAACAATTTTAACAATATCATCAACCGAAGCATTAATATCAACTGCTACAATATCTTTTCTATGAGTAGCTATCTCTCCGGCTATTTTATCGTCAAATTCAAAAACATTGCTTATCATTTCTCTTTCATCTTGGTCTATACTTCCGCTTTCTTCTCCAACTCCAATCATTTGCATAATTCTTTCCTGAGTAATACTGTCATCAGCATTTTTTATACCAAAAATCCCAACAATAGCATCAGACATAAATTGAATCATATAAACAAAAGGTGAAAAAATAATATAAACAAATTTAAGCAAAGACGAAAAAGTATTTAAAACACCCTCATATTTAGCAGATGCTATTTTTTTTGGAATTACACTGCCAAAAAGTACAATAACATATGTATACAAAATAAATAGAAAAACATAAATAAGCATGCTAAACAATTTTTTCTCAACATGAATTAAATTTGTTAAATAATCCGATAAATTTACAATTACGTCAAAAAAAATCAATCCAAAAAACATAATTATAACAGATTTTGATATATTTGCCGCAATTATATATTTATTAGGTTCAAGCGACATTTTATCAGTTTTTGTAAGTGAATCTGATTCATTATGAGACTGCTGAATAAACTTTTTTGCATTAGCTTTAAGAGCTGTTTCTATTGAAGTAAAAATACCTTTCAATAAAATAAGTGCTAAAAATTGCAATAAATATTGACGAATCAAAAATAAAGTCCCCTTCCACTGTAAAAATCATCACAAATAGTTTACTACTTACGTGCTTTAGTGTCAAGCCTTACAAAAAACATGCGGTATAATAGGTTTTACAGCTATCCTATCATACCGCTTTACAAAAAAACAGCTTTACTCTATCTTCTTTCAACAACAAATTTTATAGACGTTTTAATTTCACCTTCAACCTCAAGCTGAGAAAACGCCGGAATGGCAACAAGTTCAATACCGTTTGGCGCAACATATCCTCTTGAAATTGCAATACTTTTAACAGCCTGGTTAACCGCTCCTGCTCCAATGGTCTGAATTTCAACACTTTGATTATTCCTAACTATTGCGGCTATCGCACCGGCAACCGACTTTGGCTGTGAAGTAGTAGAAACCTTCAATACTTCCATTTTTTATCCTCCTATTAACCGTAGGCGTTATAAAAGCCACCTTTGTAATACATCACACTCTTATAATGTGTATAGAAATATTTTTCACAAATAACCGTTTTTTATACACAATAGAATAACAGTGTTTAATATAATACATTATAAAACTCCAATTATTTATGAAGTTTATACATGTTTATATACACTCTAATAAAATTTTTATTTATATTACAAAAGTTCGTCTTCAAAATGTTTTACAGCGTCAAGAGCAGCATTTTGTTCAGCTTCTTTTTTGCTTTTGCCACTGCCTTTTCCAAGTATTTTACCGTTATGAAAAATATTTACAACAAATAACTTATTATGAGCCGGACCGCTTTCATCAACAATTAAGTATTCAATCGGTTCTCTGCTATATTTTTGAACAATTTCTTGTAGGTATGTTTTACAATCGCTCATTCTAAATATTTTCCGCATATGAAATATACTTTCTTCCATAATTTCAATTATATATTTACCGGCACTTTCTATACCACCATCTAAATAAATAGCTCCTATAACAGCTTCAAAAGCATCGGCTAATATAGAATCTCTATAACGTCCGCCTGTGTTTTCCTCGCCTTTTCCAAGTTTAATTCTGTCTCCTATTCCAATTTCTTTTGCCTTTTTAGCTAAAGAACTCTCACATACGACACTTGCTCTAAGCTTTGTAAGTTCACCTTCCGGAAGTTCAGGAAATTTATCAAAAATAAAACTGCTAATAACAAGTTCAAGTACCGCATCGCCTAAAAATTCCAATCTTTCATTGTTTTCAATATATCCATGTTTGGATTCATGTGCATACGAACTATGAGTAAGCGCAGTTTCAATTAGTTTATCATTATTAAACTTATATTCTAAAAAAGATTCCACAAAAACCTCCCCTTATAAATTAAATAGGGAAAATAACAGAAATAGTTAAAATTATAAACAAATTTGTATTATAACTTTACTTAAATAATACCATGTCCTATAACATGTTTAAAAATCATGGAGTAATTATTAAAAACCCTAAAATATTTAAACTCAAAAATTTATTTACATATTTTAATTTCTAAACACGTTTTAATACTAAACACAATTTAACCGTAGGTTATGAGTATTTTTGCAAAGCAAAAATGCAAATAGTCTTTGACTCTTTATAAATTTTTAAAAAAGTGTTTAGTATTAAACGTATTGCTTTTTTAATAATATCTAAGTAATTAATACAACGTAAAAAAAATAACATTTAGATTAACAAAACAACAAAAATACTAAAAAACAATAAATAAACTGAATTTAATAATTTTGTTGTTTTATTATTAGATATTTAATATACAACTATAAACTATTTTGTAGCGTTTTTAATATACTCAACAGCGTCGCCTACCGTTTTAATATTTTCAGCGTCCTCATTATCAAACTCAATATCAAAACTTTCTTCAAGCTCTGATATAATCTGGAATATATCCAAAGAATCCGCACCTAAATCATCAGCGAACGAAGTTTCCATAGATATTTCATCAGTTGAAATGCTCATCTGTTCAGCAATAATTTCTTTAACCTTTTCAAATTCCATTATTAACACTCCTTTAAAATATATAAAATTTATTAAGGCAATTTAACCAAAAGAGAAAGCCTACCGCTATTTTAATGGGTGTTTCCTCTTTTAGTAAGTGGAATTAAATCCCACTTACCTCATCGGTTTCGTTAGAAACTATCAGTTATGAGTATTTTTGCAAAGCAAAAATACGAATAGTCTTTGCCCATATAATTGCCTTTTTATATACTATACTAAATATTTTTATATTTTACAAGCTATATAATTAAATTTTTTCCTGTATTTTCCCGACAATATCATTTTCAATAAAACTAAGGCATTGATTTATAGCTCCTTCAAAGTCTTCATGCTTCGAACTGCCATGAGCTTTTACAACAAGTGCATTAAGTCCCAAAAAAGGAGCGCCTCCAACATCTGAATAATCAAAATAATTTTTAAGTCTTTTAAAAGCGCCTTTTGCCAATATTGCTCCTGTTTTTGACATTAAATCCGCTGTAAATTCATTTTTAATAACCTTTAAAATAGTTTTCCCAAAACCTTCGGCAAATTTTAATATAACATTTCCTACAAAAGCATCGCATACAACAACATCGCATACTCCAGCCGTAATATCTCTTGCCTCAACATTTCCAATAAAATTAATTTCAGCGTTTTCAAGCAGTTCATAACATTCCTTTGTAAGAGAATTGCCTTTTTCTTTTTCAGCTCCTATATTAACAAGTCCAATCTTAGGATTTGAAATTCTAAGTACATTCTCCATATATACAGCACCCATTTTAGCAAACTGCACAAGATAATTAGCCTTGCAATCAACATTTGCTCCGGCGTCTATAAGAAGGCAATATCCTTTTTCCGTTGGTAAAAGAGTACCAAGCGCCGGTCTTTCAATACCCTTTATTCTTTTTATTATAGTAATTGCACCTGTAAGAAGCGCTCCTGTATTTCCAGCAGAAATAAAAGCTAAAGCTTTTTTCTCCTTAACAAGATTTAAACCTACTACAATAGAAGAATCTTTCTTATTTTTAATAGCTATTGTAGGAACTTCATCATTTCCTATCACTTGCCCCGCATGAACAATATCTATTTTGTCTTTATCAAAATTATACTTATTAAGTTCATTTCTTATAATCTCATCTATGCCCACAAGTAAAATCTTAACATTATCCTTTTTTGAAACAGCGTCTATACACCCTTTAATGGTTTCACTTGGTGCATTATCGCCGCCCATAGCGTCGAGAGCTATAACAATTTCATTCATATTACCTTCCCTCCGGACAAAAATAATGAAATAAAGGCAGCCTTTTGGCTGCCTTTATATTAATCTACTTTCAAAACTGCTCTTTTGTTATAAGAACCACATGCTCTGCAAGCTCTATGCGGCATCATAAGTTCGCCGCATTTGTTACACGCAACCAAAGTAGGAGTTGATATTTTCCAGCTTTGTGCTTTTCTTTTATCACGTTTTGATTTTGACATCTTTCCCTTAGGACAAATAGACATTACTACACCTCCTTGTCATCAAAAAGAGTTTTCAGCTCTTCAAATAAAGGATTATTATTAGATACATTGCAACTGCACAATCCCTCATTCAGATTTTTGCCGCATACATGGCAAAAGCCTTTACAGTCATCTGAACAAACCGCCCGCATAGGAAAACTTAAAAGTATACTGCTGACAACCGCCGGTTCAAGTTCAATTTTATTATCCGAAAACAGCCAAATATCCTTTTGCTCATCCTCATTAGTACAGAAAATTTCGTTCATAGTAGTGGAAAGCTTATAGTCAAATGGTTTAAGGCATAAGTCGCATTTCAAAACAAGCCACGCCTCAACATTTCCGGTAAAACAAAATTTTCCGTCACCATCTTTTTCAATAGTTCCCGTAATTTTAACAGGTATTGAAGAATTGTCAACATAATTTTTAGGTATATTTACCGTCTCGTCAAAAACAACCTCGCGGCTTTCGCTCTTTTCAAGGCCGCTTACATCAATAACCATAACCAAACACTCCTGCCTTCCTGAACACAAATTCAACAAACATTATACTAACATAGCTATTATTTGTCAAGAAGTTCTTTTGTATCTCTTGCAATCATTAGCTCTTCATTAGTAGGAATAACAAGTACTCGAACTTTAGAAGATTCAGAGGCAATGTCTATCTCTTTTCCTCTTATTGAATTTTTATCATCATCAATCTCAATTCCAAAACATTTTAAATAATCACATACAGCTTTTCTGCTTGTCTTGCTGTTTTCTCCAAGACCAGCCGTAAATACAATAGCATCAGCTCCGCCTAATGCAGCATAGTACTCCCCTATATATTTAGCAACTCTATAATGAAAACTGTCAAGAGCTATTTTAGCTCTTTTATTTCCATCATTGGCAGCACTTTCAAGGTCACGGAAATCACTTGAAACACCTGATAAACCTAAAACGCCTGATTTTTTATTCATAAGGTTGTCCACATCTTTATTTGTCATATTTTCTTTTTCCATAAGAAATGAAACAACAGCTGGGTCCATGTCTCCGCATCTTGTTCCCATTACAAGTCCTTCAAGAGGAGTAAAGCCCATACTTGTATCAACAGATTTTCCTCCGTCAACAGCGCATATACTTCCGCCATTTCCTAAATGACATGTAATAACTTTAAGTTCAGATGCGTCTTTTCCAAGCATTTTAACAGCTCTCTGAGAAACATATTTGTGACTTGTTCCATGAAATCCATATTTACGTATTTTATGTTTTTCATACAACTCATATGGTATAGCATATAAATAAGCTTTTTCAGGCATAGTCTGATGGAATGCTGTATCAAATACTGCAACCTGGGGGATACCCGGCATAAGCTTTTCACAAGCTCTTATACCAATAAGGTTAGCCGGATTATGAAGCGGAGCAAGGTCTATACAAGCCTCAATGGCTTTTATAACCTCGTCGTTTATAACAACTGATTTTGAGAAATATTCCCCTCCATGCACAACTCTATGTCCAACAGCATTTATCTCGCTTACATCTGAAATAACACCATGTTCTTTATCAAGAAGAGCATTTATAACCATTTGTACAGCGTCTGTATGGTCTTTCATAGCATCTTCGCTTACAAATGAGTCTTTTCCTTTAGGAGTATGTTTAAGCCTTCCGTCAATTCCTATCCTTTCGCATAATCCAACAGCCATAACGTCTTGATTATCCATATCAATAAGTTGATATTTCAATGATGAACTTCCGCAGTTTAACACAAGAATTTTCATATAAAATTCAATCTCCCTTTTATAAGTATTTCATTTATTTTAAATTTTATTTCTGTGATGCCTGAGCCTGAACTGCTGTAATAGCTACAACACCAACTATATCCTCAGCAACACAGCCTCTTGATAAATCGTTAACAGGTTTAGCTATACCCTGTGTAACAGGTCCATATGCTTCTGCTTTAGCAAGTCTTTGAACAAGCTTATATCCTATATTTCCAGCATCAAGGTCTGGGAAAACAAGTACATTAGCTTTTCCGGCAACATCACTTCCCGGAGCTTTTGATGCACCTACGCTTGGAACTATGGCAGCGTCAAGCTGGAACTCTCCATCAAGTTTTAAATTTGGATTTTCTTCTTTAGCTATTTTTGTAGCCTCAACAACTTTATCAACATCAGCATGAGCTGCACTTCCCTTTGTAGAGTGTGAAAGCATTGCTACAATAGGTTCTTTTTGAACGAGAAGTTCAAAACTTTTAGCGGAACTTTGCGCAATAGCGGCAAGCTTTTCACTTGTTGGATTTTGCTCAAGTCCTGAATCAGCAAATATAAATACTCCATTTTCTCCATATTCGCAATTAGGAACAACCATAACAAAAAATGCTGAAACAAGTTTTGTTCCCGGTGCTGTTTTAAGTATTTGCAAACTTGGACGAAGAACATTTGCTGTTGCATTTACAGCACCAGCTACCATACCGTCGGCAATATTAGCTTTAACAAGCATAACCCCAAAATAAAGCGGGTCTTTTAAAAGGGTTTCTCTCGCTTTATCTTCTGTCATACCTTTTGCTTTTCTAAGTTCATAAAATGTGTTTACAAGTTCGTCAAACTTGTCATACTTTTGAGGATTAATAATTGTCGCTTTTGAAATATCGGCTCCATCAGCCTTTTTATTTATTTCATCTTCATCTCCAACCAAAATAACATTTGCAATTTCTTCTTTAAGAATAATACTTACTGCATCAAGAGTTCTTTTTTCATAAGACTCCGGCAAAACGATAGTTTTTTTATTAGCTTTGGCTCTTTCTTTGATACTTTCCAAAAAATTCAAAATAAAAACCCCCTTAAAATAAAATCAACAAAATAAAATTAATTAATGGTAAAAAAACCATATTACATATCAATTATAAACAAAATAATTAATCTATACAATATTTTTTAAAAAAAATTAAATTTTATCCATTATTCTTCTTGCTACATCCAAAATACCTACTTGTTCATCAACAGCTCCTATCTCATAAGCAACCTTAGGCATTCCGTAAACCATAGATGTTTTTTCGTCCTGTCCTATTGTATAAGCACCGTTATTATGCATTTTAAGTAATCCTTTTGAACCGTCGTTTCCCATGCCTGTTAAAATTACCCCAATAGCGTTTGCCCCCATAACTTCAGCCACAGAATCAAACATAACATCAACTGAAGGTGCATGCCCGCTTACTTTTTCCTCTTTTTTACATTCAACATAATAACCACCACCTGCACTTCTTTTAAGACGCATCTGGTGGTCTCCCGGAGCAAGAAGCACAAGCCCGGGCTTTACTTCATCTCCGTCTTTAGCCTCCCATACTGTAAGGGGAGAAATACCATTTAATCTATCGGCATACATTTTCGTAAAAACAGCAGACATATGCTGTACAATAAGAATAGGCGGCATTTCTTCCGGCAATCTTTTAAGCACTTCAACAACTGCCTCAGTTCCTCCCATAGATGAGCCAATTGCAATAATCTTTTTCGATGATACAATAATTCTTTTATCAAAGTTTCTTTTAGCCATCATACCTGAAATTTTATCGGCATCTGAAACTTTCATTAAAAGTCCTTTAATAAAACTATTTTTTTCATATACAGTATCAACATTTGATTTTATAACTATTGCGTGTGCCCCGCTTTTCATCATTTCAAACCCATCATTGGCATTATCGCATACAGCTACAAAACCAGAACCAGAATTTTCAATTAATTTTACTATTTCATTAAATACCAAACTATCCGAAAAACGATTATATACAACAACAACTCTTTTTTTGCCGGAAGTAAGAGACATTTGAAGCCCAATAAAATTTGATACAAAATCATTAAACTTAACAGGACAATCATCACTTATACATTCTTTTATAAGCTCCGTAAAATCAAAATCCTCTGAATACAGCACTGCGTCAACTTCGTTGTACACATTCATAAACATTCTCCAAACCCTTTTATTACAATTTATTATAATTATATCACATACAGAGGGGTGCCTCACTTGTAGACACCCTCTAAACAATTCTATCATTCTAAAAACAAAAATTTATCAAGGTCAAGCAAAAGCTGAACATCCTCGCCTATTTTACCTATGTTTTTAATAAATTTATTTTGAAATTTAAGTTTCGCATTAGGCGGTAAAGAAATATTTTCCTCCGGTATATACATTACCTCATCAACTGTATCAACAATTAATCCAACCTGATAATTCTCATATTCAATTACAATTATACATGTAAGCGAATCATAGGGCTTTTCTTCTTTCTTAAACCTAAGTCTTACATCAATAACAGGTATAATAGAACCTCTCAGATTAATAATACCCTTTAAAAAGTCGGGCGCTTCGGGAATCCAAGTAATGGAACATACAGTTATAATCTCTATAACATGACATATATCAATGCCATATTCTTCACCTTCAATTTTAAAAGTAAGATACTTATTTTTTGTAGTGTCTTCTTCTAAATTTTCAGGCTCAATTGTTTCAATAGTTTCATTTTCCAAAGCCATACTGTCCTACCTCCTATTTATCAAAAAATCCTGTAACATCAATAATAAGACTTATATCGCCGTTTCCAAGAAGTGTACAGCCGCTTATACCTTTAATTTTCTTTATATATTTAGGTATAGTCTTTACAACGACTTGCTGTTCACCTATAAGCTCATCAACAAAGAGACAAACTGTTCTTCCTTCATTTTCAAGCATAATGAAAACGCCGTCCTCAATATTTTTAACTTCTGTTTCAGCCCCAAAGAAATCATACAATCTTACAACATTATAAACTTCCCCTCTTAAAGTAAGCATTTCATTTCCGTCAGGGTCAGTAAATATAGTATCTTTCTTTGTCTTAAATGTTTCCTGAATAGATGAAATAGGAATAGTATATTTAGCGCCGCCCATTTTAATAAGCATACCTTCAATAATAGCAAGCGTAAGAGGTATTTTAAGAATATTTGTAGTTCCTTCTCCCTCTTCACTTTCAACAGTAACCGTGCCGCCCACAGTCTCAATATTGTTTACAACAACATCCATACCTACGCCACGGCCTGAATAATTAGTTACGCTCTCATTTGTAGAGAGACCGGCGTGGAAAATAAACTGATAAACCTCTCTGTCAGTATATTCACTTTCAGGCTTTTTAAGAAGTCCGTTCTTTTTAGCTTTTTCCATAATTTTATTTCTGTCAAGCCCGCGACCATCGTCTTTAACAATAATTAAAACGTCGCCGCCTGAATTTCTTGCCTCAAGAAGAACTGTACCTTTTTCCGGCTTTCCTACCTTTGCTCTTTCTTCAGGCATTTCAATTCCATGGTCAACAGAATTTCTTATTATATGCATAAGAGGATCTGATAAATGCTCAATTATATTTTTATCTACTTCTGTTTCTTCTCCAACAACCTCAAGCTGAACATCTTTTCCTAAATTTTTACACATATCTCTTACAATTCTATGCATTTTAAAGAAAGTTGTCGAAAGTGAAACCATTCGCATTGACATAACCGTATCTTGTACATCGTTTATAATCTTTCTAAGCTGTCTTGCTGATTTGTTAAAACTCTCAAGTTCAAGCCCCTCAAGGTCTGGATTTTGCGTAGTCATAGCTTCAGCTATTACAAGTTCTCCCATAAGATTAAGAAGCTGGTCAAGCTTTCCAATATTAACACTTATCATATGCTGTGTAGGAGCTTGTTTTTTCGCCGCTGGGGCTTTTGGTTTCTGAGGTTCCGAAGCTTTTGGTTTCTGAGGTTCTGTTTCCTTTACAGCCTTAGCCTGTACCGGTTCTTCTTGCTTTTGTTCCTGTACTTCTTCTTTCTTATTTGTATCTGCTTTAGGTGTTTCTTTTGAATCTTCTTTTTCTACATTTTCTGTAATTTCCTCAAGTTCAAGTTCTTTTAAAAATACTGTCTGAGATAATATTTTATAAACACCTTCATAATCCTTAAACGCACAAAACTCAAACTTAAATCCATTTTCCCTTATTATTTCCGTAGCTCCTTCATCAATAACATCTGTTGGCTCATGAGTTATATCAGATGCAAACCCCTCTAAGTTATGTATAACTGTAAAAGCTCTGACATTTTCCATTTCACAGCCATCTTCAAATCGTATTAAAGCTTTGTACTTGTGTGATTCTCCCTCTTGAAGATCAAGGCTTTTTAAATAAATAGTATCATTAATCATATCCACAAGCTCATCATAGCTTTTTAAACTGCTAAAAGAAAAAACAAAACCGTCCTTTTTTACTATTTCAGCCGAATTTTCATCTTGAAGATCTTCAATATTACATTTTACATTTTGTATACATTCTTTTAAATTTTGAAGAAGTGTAAAAGCTCTGACGTTTTCCATTTCGCTTCCGTCTTCAAAAAATACCTTTGCCAAAAAGTGTTTTGAACCTTCTGGCTCTGCCTCTTTGTTTTCTTCATTTTCAACTTTTTTCTCATTAGAGCTTGCTGCCGACTTTTCTTGTTTAGCCGGTTTTGATGTTTTTTCTTCCTTTGCCGAAACGCCGGTTTCACCTTTAAGTTCACCTAAATAACCCTTAATCTTGCTTATTAATTCTGTTGGGTCAGATACCGATTCATCACCACTTTCAATTCTTGCAAGTTCTGACTTAATAAAGTCAACCCCTTCAAGTACAATGTCAGTAAGCTTTGAATAATCAATATCTGATGGGTTTTCCTCCCTTAAATAATAGAATAAATCTTCAATCGCATGGGCTGTTTTTGACATATCGTCATAAAGCATCATAGCGGCTGAACCCTTAATTGTATGCATTATTCTAAATATCTCGTTTATATCATCCATTGAATAGCCGTCTTCACATTGAATAATAAGCTGCTCAAGCTGTTCGACTAACTGATTCATTTCATATATAAACATATCCAACATTGATTCTCTTGAAAAATCTGCCAAAGCATATCACCTTCTTAAATAAAATTATACCGTTAAACAATAGAATTGCAAAACAGCTTAAATATCCTCATACATAAAATTATAAACGTTTATACAAAAATTTCAAGTTTTTTTTAATAATTATATCGCTAAAACATTTGACATTTTAATTATCATAAAATAATTTTAACTTTAAATCCCCTAAAAATCAAGTACATATATCAATTCTCCTAAAAAAGTCATTTAAAAATAACAAATATTTTCCAAAAAATATTTTCGGCAAAAATTGAAATAATTTGAAAATTAAATTTTTCTGTAAACCGCCGGCATAATATATTTATACCTTGTCGACGTATTATTTAATGACTCTGAATGCCCTATAAAAAGATATGCGCCTTCTTCAGATACATCGTAAAATTTATCTACAAGTTTTGCTCTTGTATCGCTATCAAAATAAATCATTACATTACGGCAAAATATAACTTGAAACTTTTGCCTAAAAGGAAATTTTCCTTCCATCAAATTAAATTTTTTAAATATCATTTTACTTTTGATGTCATCGGAAACAACAACATTTTCAGAATTATATTTTCTGAAATACATTCTTTTCCATTCATCACTTAATGGCTTAATCTGTTCATTTGAATAGACTCCTTTTATAGCCTTATCCAAAACAGTAGTTGATATATCCGTTGCAAGAAGCTGAGTATCCCATTTTGAACCTTTCCCTCTAAAATAATCTTGTAAAATCATTTGGAGAGTATAAGGTTCTTCACCTGATGAACATCCGGCGCTCCATATTCTTAAATCATGATTTTTAACCGTCTTTTCAAGATAAGGAAGAATAGTATCCCTAAAATAAAAAAAATGGTCTGGCTCTCTCATAAAAAACGTATGATTTGTCGTCATTCTGTCAATAAATATAACAGACGCCTCTCCTGTTCTATCAGAAACAAGATAATCATAATATTGTTTAATATTATCAAAACCTTTTTCAATCATAACAGGTCTGAGTCTTGAATATATAAGGGATTTTTTTTCCTCGCTTAAATGTATGCCATATTTTCTGCCTATGTAATCACGAATCAAACGAAATTCATTGTCAGTAATAACATCAACCATATAATACTACTCCTTCACAAGCTGTATAATCAGTTAAAAAAATAACATGGAAAAACCAATTATATTAATCAGCATAGTATATAAAAAACTTTAAGCGTGTATAAAAATTTTAAAATATTTATATTATATTTTAATTTTAAAACACTCTATATGTATATTATACACAAATAAACCGTAACTGTCGATAACAATTTTAAAGAAATATATAAATTTAGCACATTTATAAAAAAACGGAGGTAAAAAATATGATTGTAGGATTAATAACAGAATACAATCCTTTTCACAACGGACATGTATATCATATATTAGAATCAAAAAAAATAACTAAATCTCAACACGTAATAGCTGTAATGAGCGGTAACTTTGTACAAAGAGGAGAACCGGCAATTTTTAACAAATACATACGTACTCGTGCTGCACTTTTAAACGGAGTTGATATTGTAATTGAATTACCTGTACTTTACGCCTGTGCAAGTGCCGACATTTTTGCTTTTGGGGCAGTAGATATACTTGATAAAACCGGAATTGTAGATAGTTTATGCTTTGGAAGTGAAGATGCCGATATAAACAGGCTTTACTTGGCAGCTAAAATTCTTTCAAATGAAACTTATGAATTTAAAAATTTCATAAAAAATGAAATGTTAAAAGGAATCTCTTATCCTCAAGCAAGACTTAACGCTTTAAGCACATTAACAGGAGAAGATATGTCATACTTATCATCTCCCAACAATATACTATCCGTTGAGTATTTAAAAGCGCTTATAAAAATAAAAAGTCATATAAAAGCTTATTCAATTAAAAGATACTTATCCGAATTTCATGACACTAAAATAAAAGGATTTATAGCTTCTGCAACCGCCATAAGAAATTCTATAAAAAATAAAAATGTTGAAGAAATAAAAAAATGTGTTCCTCAAAACATATATAACGCATATTTGCAAAATATAAAAAGCACAATACCGTCTATTGATGATTATTCTGATATATTACATTACATACTTCGTACAAAATCCCCAAAATATATATCACAGATTTTAGACATAACAGAAGGAATCGAAAATCTTATTATAAAAAACAGTAATATATCTGCTATATCTGAATTGATAAAAAAAATAAAAACAAAACGCTATACTTACACAAAATTACAAAGAGGAATACTCCATATAATACTTGATATAAAAAAACAACATATTTATTCAGATATTAACATAAAACCGATTTCATATATAAGAGTTTTAGGTTTTAGAAAGGAATGTTCGTACCTTTTGTCTTTATTAAATAAAAATGCACGTGTTCCCGTTATTATGAATTTTAAAGAGGCGGAAAAAAGTTTTCCGCCTGAATTAAAAAAACAACTTAAAGCCGAAAGTATTATAACAGACATATATAACATTGCAAATGATAAAAAAATCGGAAAAGAATATACAGAACCTATTGTTATTGTTTAATAAAGGACTCTGCCGCCATTAAATCGTCTTTTGTAGTAATCTTAATATTTTCATAACTTCCTTCAATCATTTTTATGACAGCTTTATTTCTTTCAGCAAGTGACGAATCGTCAGTTCCTATAAAATCATCTCTGAAAGCCTTTTCATAGGCTTTCATTATAACACTATATCTAAAAGCCTGCGGAGTGGCGGCATTCCAAAGGCTTTTTCTGTCAGGAGTATTTTTTACAACTCCATTTGAATCACATTCTTTTATAGTATCTTTTGTTTTCACACCTAAAACACAGCCGTCATATTGTGAATTTTCAAGACATTTTATAACATTTTTTATTTCTTCATATTTTACAAACGGTCTTACACCGTCATGTATTAATATAATATCATTTTCATTTGAAATTTTATTATCTCTTAAAAACAATAAAGCGTTAAATACAGAATACTGCCTTTCCTTTCCTCCCTCAATAACAAATTCAGTTTTTTTAAAATTATTTTCATCTATTATTTTTTTAAAATAATTTATTCCATCTTTTTCAGAAACAACTACTATTAAATCAATAAATTCGCATTTTTCAAATTTTTCTATTGTATGAACAATAATAGCTTTTCCTCCAATAGGCAGAAACTGCTTTGAAATATCTGCATTCATTCTCTTTCCTTTTCCGCCGGCAACAATTATTGCTATATTTTTTGTTTTAGACATTTTAATTACTCCTTTAAAACTTATTGATGTTTTTATTAATAAATTATATAATTATATATGATATAGCTTTTTATACCAAATCCATAACCTTAATTATAACATGAAAGAGGGGATTAATTAATGATTAATTTTGACAGATTTCCAAATAATAAAAGAAAAGCACTTACAATGAGCTATGACGACGGGAAAATTTATGACAGACAGCTTGTTAAAATATTTGACAAATACGAAATAAAAGGCACTTTTCACATAAACGCCGGTTATCTTCATCGTCCCGAAAGAATTAATAAAGAAGAAGTAAAGGAACTGTTTAAAAATCATGAAATAGCAGCGCATGGCTATACACACCAATCATTGGGAATAACTCCCCGTGAAAATATGATTTCTGAAATAATAAAAGACAGAGAGGCTCTTGAAGCTATTGCAGAATATCCTGTACGTGGAATGAGTTATCCAAACGGGCTATATGATGATACTGTAATATCAGCTTTGAAAGCATGCGGAATAGAATATTCAAGAGTAATGGAAACACATAAGGATTTTTCAATTCCAAATGACTTTTACAAATGGCAGGCAACTGTAAGAAATACTGAAAATTTAATGGAAATGGGAGAAAAATTTCTTGAACTTCCATATAAAAACAGAATGCGTTTAATGTATGTATGGGGGCACAGCAAAGAATTTGAAGAAGATGGCGGTTGGCAGCTTATAGAAAAATTTTGCGAAATGATGTCTTATAAAGACGATATTTGGTATGCTTCAAATATAGAAATAGTAGATTACATTAATTCATTAAAAAGCCTTAAATTTTCTGCAGATTGTAAAATGGTTAAAAATCCTACGGCTTATGACCTTTGGATTTCTGTAGATGAAGAACCTGTAAAACTTTCAGCCGGAAGTCTTACGTATATTGGTAAAAATTAAGAAAGGATTGATAAAAATGAAAAATACGCCACATATTAACCAAACAGCAGAAATAGCAGAAACTATACTTTTGCCCGGAGACCCTTTAAGAGCAAAATTTATTGCCGAAAATTTTCTTGAAAACCCTCAGCAGTTTAATTCAGTAAGAGGAGCTTTAGGATTTACCGGAACCTATGACGGGAAAAAAATATCTGTAATGGGTACCGGAATGGGAATTCCGAGTATAGGCATATATTCCTACGAACTTATAAACGTATTCAAAGTTAAAAATTTAATAAGAATTGGTTCATGTGGAACGATACAAAATGATATAAATTTATATGATATTATTCTTGCACAAGGCGCATCTACAACTTCAAACTTTTCTTATCAATTTAATTTAAGCGGAACTTACAGCCCTATTGCAAGCTGGACTCTTTTGGATAAAGCTAAAAAAACAGCAGATAAGCTTGATATAACAAATATACATGTTGGAAATGTTCTTACAGATGATGTATTTTATTGTGATGATGAAACAGCAAACGCAAAATGGGCAAAAATGGGTATTCTTGCTATTGAGATGGAAACTGCGGCACTTTATATGACAGCTGCAAGATATAAAGCTAATGCTCTTTCAATATTAACCGTAAGCGACCACATCATAAAAAATCAGCAAACTACAACAAAAGAAAGAGAAACAGCATTTACATCAATGATGAATATAGCGCTTAAAATGGCTTAAAATATATTAAATTTTAATTTTTATATACTTTTACATTAAGGAGGCTGTACTTTTGGATATAATTGATTTGATTATAAAAAAAAGAGATAAAAAAGAACTTACCGACAAAGAAATAAAATACTTTATAGACGGCGTAGTTAAACAAAAATTTAAAGATTATCAAATATCCGCAATGCTTATGGCAATGTTTATAAACTCACTTACATTAAATGAGACAGCCTCTCTTACAATGGCTATGGCACAATCTGGGCAAATACTTGATTTTTCCGAAATAGAAGGTATAAAAGTTGATAAACACTCTACTGGAGGAGTAGCAGATACAACAACTCTTATAACTGCTCCTCTTTGTGCAGCATGCGGTCTTTCAGTTATAAAAATGTCAGGGCGTGGTCTTGGACATACTGGAGGAACTATTGACAAACTTGATTCAATACCAAATTTCAATTCTTGTTTAACACAAAAAGAAGCTTGTGAACTTGTTAGAAAAAATAAAATTGTTTTAATGCAGGCTACAAAAAACCTTGCTTTAGCAGACAAAATATTGTATTCTTTAAGAGACGTAACCGGAACAGTTGAATCAATTCCTTTAATAGCATCAAGTATAATGAGTAAAAAAATAGCCTCTGGAGCTGACGCAATCGTACTTGATGTTAAATGTGGAAACGGCGCTTTTATGAAAGATATAAATTCAGCAAAAGAACTTGCAGAAACTATGATAAACATAGGGGAAAATATTTCAAAAAATGTTTCTGCCATAATTACCGATATGAATGAACCTTTAGGAATGAATATAGGAAACAGTATTGAAGTTATTGAAGCTATTGAAATATTAAAGGGAAATAAAGGCGGAAAATTAAAGGAAGTTTCTTTAGAACTTGGAACACGCATGCTTTTATTAGGAAAAATATGTAAAAGTATTTCTGAAGGCAAAAAAATGCTTGAGGAAAATATAAAAAATAAAAAAGGACTTGAAAAACTTAGAACCCTTATAAAATATCAAGGAGGAAATGAGTCTGTTATTGACAACTATTCCCTTTTTCCTCAAGCAAAAAGCAAATTAATTTTTACAAGCTTAAAAAGCGGCTATATATATAGTATGAACACATACAAAATAGGCCGTGCCGCTTTGGAAACAGGCGCCGGAAGACATACAAAAGAAGATATAATAGAACTTTCAGCCGGAATAAAAATGAAATGCAAAATAGGGGATTATGTATCAGAGGGAGACATACTTGCTGAAATATACTCATCCTCCTATGAAAAATGTATAAAAGCTAAAAATATACTTTTACACTCCATTGAAATATCAAAAAATAAACCTGAATTAAAAAATACAATTATAAATTTTTAAGGAGGTATTATTTAATGAAACGTGTTTGTTTAATCGTACTTGACGGAGTCGGTATAGGCGAGCTTCCCGACGCTTTTAAATACAAAGATGAAGGCAGCAATACACTTATGAATATAAAAAAGGAAGTTCCCGAACTAAAACTAAAAAATATGTGCTCTCTTGGATTGGGAAATATTGAAGACTGCGGAAATTTATATGAAAAATGCAAAAATCCGAAAGGTTTTTACGGAAAACTTGCTGAAAAATCTGCTGGAAAAGATACAACAACAGGACATTGGGAAATAACAGGGCTAAATCTAAAAAAACCTTTTCCAACATATCCAAACGGATTTCCTGATGAGATAATAAATGAATTTAGCAGACTAACTAAAAAAGGTGTATTAGGCAATATTCCGGCATCAGGTACAGAAATAATAAATACGCTTGGAGACGAACACATAAGAACCAAAAACCCAATAATATATACATCAGCCGACAGCGTGTTTCAAATTGCCGCTCATGAAGACATAATAAATACAGAACAACTTTATAAAATATGTGAAACTGCAAGAAAAATACTTACGGGAAATAATTGTGTAGCAAGGGTAATAGCACGTCCATTTACAGGCAAAAGCGGAAACTACACAAGAACAAAAAACAGAAAAGATTTTTCTATTAAACCTCCAAAAACACTTTTAAATTATATAGAGGAAAACTCAATGACTGTTGCTGCCGTAGGAAAAATAGAAGATATTTTTTGCAAAAGCGGCATTACAAAATCAGTCCATACAACAAATAACGCTGATGGAATTGAACAGACAATAAAATACTTAAATGACGATTTTGAAGGTTTAATTTTCACAAATCTTGTAGACTATGATATGCTCTATGGACATAGAAATGATATTAAAGGTTTTGCTGACGCCCTTGAATACTTTGATAATAAGCTTCCAGAAATAATAAAAGCTATGAAAGACGATGATATACTTATTATAACTGCTGACCACGGCTGTGACCCTACAACAAAAAGTACCGACCATTCCCGTGAATATATATTTTTAATTGGTTATGGCAAAAAAACAAAATCCGTAAATATAGGAACTCGTTTGACATATTCTGATATATCTGCTACAATAGCACATTATTTAGGAATAAAAACCGAATTAAACGGTACAAGCTTTTATGATTTAATTGCAGACGTTTAATAAACACCGGCAAAGCGGTAGCTTTGTCGGCAGAACTCAAAAACAGAAGATGCTGCTGCGGTGACGACTCAGCTTCAGATGCAAATGAAGTAAATGTTACAATAGGACTTTTTACAATTATTAAACTCTTCAGAATAGCAAACCTTTCAGTTCAATCAAGAGGTTTCTGTATACCGGAAGAATGT
>CAMTZM010000012.1 GCA_947086655.1 uncultured Eubacteriaceae bacterium | reverse complement strand
GTAGAGCAGCTGACTTGTAATCAGCAGGTTGGGGGTTCGAGTCCCTTCATCGGCTGTTTTAAGCAATAAGTATTAAGTATGTTTGTATTAAGGGCCTTTAGCTCAGTTGGTTAGAGCATCCGGCTCATAACCGGACGGTCCAGGGTTCGAGTCCCTGAGGGCCCACTTTTAAAATTTAATATTTTGTTTTTTATGGCCCGGTAGCTCAGTTGGTTAGAGCGCTGGCCTGTCACGCCAGAGGTCGAGGGTTCGAGCCCCTTCCGGGTCGCCATTAAAACAAAAAAATTCAAAGTCCTTGAAAGGGCTTTTTTTTATTTTATAAATTTAAAAAAGAAGATTTAAAATATTCTATAAATTAATACAGCATATTTAGTATAATGGATTTTTATAAGTAATAAGTAAAAAAGATACATTCTTCAATATTTTGAAAAATGTATCTTTTAATAGATTTATTTATTATTAGAAAATGAAAAATCTTTATTAAGCGCTTTTTGAAGAATTAATGACGCATCTAACGCTGTTATGTCACCGTCTTTATTAATGTCTCCAATGATTTCGGAAGAATCGGTATTTTCGGATTTATTTACGAAGACTGTAATTTCTGAAGTGAATCCGCCGTCTTCAGTTGTGGCGGTAATAATGGAAGTACCCTCTCTAAGCCCTGTAATAAGCCCATATTCGTCAATTGAAATAATTTCCGTATTACTTGATTTCCATAAAATATTTTTGTTTTCAGCGTTTTCAGGAATGATTTTTACTTTAAGTTTAAATTTGTCTCCTGTATTAATCTCTATTTCATTAATTGTTACATCTAAAACACGTATACCTTCTTCTATAATTTTATAAGGTATTGAATGTTTTTGCAAATAACTTTCAGCATAAGAATTTTTGTAACAGCTTACTGTTAAATTGTTACAGTCAATAAAAGCATTATCAGCTATATTATTTACATTGTTAGGTATATTTATATTAGTTAGGTTGCTACAATTCTCAAAAGCATTTTCGCCAATAGATGAGACACTATTAGAAATTACTACTTCAGTTAATTTATCACAATTATAAAAGGCATGGTCTCCTATATTTGTAATTTCAACACCATTTATAAACTCAGGTATATTAGCATAAGTAATTTCTTTGTCAGCATTTATTATTGTTCCTGTAATTTGGTCATAATATATATTTCCGCCATAAACTATATAAGCATTGTCTTCTATAATTTTATAAGGTATGGAATTTTCTTGTAAATAACTTTCAGCATAAGAATTTTTGTAACAGTTTACTGTTAGGCTGTCGCAATTATAAAAGGCAGAATCACCAATAGTAGTAACACTGTCAGGAATATTGATAGTAGTTAGGCTGTCGCAATTATAAAAGGCAGAATCACCAATAAAAGATACATTGTCAGGAATAGTTACATTAGTTAAATTATTATAACCAAAAGCACCCTCCCTAATAGTAGTAACACTATTAGGGATATTTACATTAGTTAAGTTTTGACAACACCAAAAAGCACATTTACCAATAGTAGTAACACTATTAGGAATATTTACAGTAGTTAATCTGTCGCAAAAAGAAAATGCGTCATTACCGATAACAGAGATATTATCAGGAATATTTATATCAGTTAAGTTATCACAACCCCAAAAAGCAGAATCACTTATATAAGATACACTATCAGGGATTACTATATTATATAAGCCACAACCAACAAAAACAGAATTGCCAATAGTAGTAACGCTGTTAGGAATATTGATAGTAGTTAAGTTGCTGCACCTATAAAAAGCAGAATCACCAATAGTAGTAACACTGTTTGGAAGACTTATATCAGTTAATTCTTTACAATTTGAAAAAGCATATGAACCAATAGTAGTAACATTATTGGGTATATCGATATTAGTAATATTGCAGCCTTCAAAAGCAGAATTACCAATAACAGATATACTATTAGGAATTACTATGTTTGTAAAATTGCAATTATAAAAAGCAGAATTGCTTATGTAAGATATACTGTTAGGAATTAATATATTAGTTAAGTTACAACCAGCAAAAGCAGAATTACCAATATTAGATACACTATCAGGAATTACGATATTAGTTAAATTTTTACAATCATAAAAAGCATAATTTCCTATACTTGTAATTTCAACTCCGTCAATAGACTTAGGAATATCAGCATAAGTAATTTCTTTATCAGCATTAGTTATTGTTCCTGTATCCTTGTCATAATAAATATTTCCACCATCAACAGCATAAGCGATTTCTTCTACAATTTTATAAGGTATTGAATTTTTTTGCATATAACTTTCAGCATAAGAATTTTTATAACAACTAACAGTTAAATTATGGCAACTGCTAAAAGCATTGTTACCTATATATGTAACATTGTTAGGAATAAATATATTAGTTAAATTCTTGCAGCAAGAAAAAGCGTTATCTCCAATAGTAATATCTCTGTTAGGAATGTTGGGAATAATCACATTAGTTAAACTGCTGCAATTCCAAAAAGCGTTATCACCTATATAAGATATATCATTAGGAATGTTAATAGTAGTTAAGCTGCTGCAATTCCAAAAAGCGTTATTGCCTATATAATTAACACTGTTTGGTATATTGACAGTAGTTAATTTATCACAATTCCAAAAAGCATCATATATCTCATTTGTACATGCGGGAATATCCACATGAGTAACTCCTTTATCAGCGTGGTTTATAGAGTTTGAAATTGGGTCATAATAAATATTTCCGCCTTCGACAGTAAAAAATGTATACATAAAGTATTTTGAAAGCAGTGTTGGATAATCGTCTTGTTCATTTGAAATAACCATATTTTTGTAATCTGTTTCTTCGTTATACGCAAAGCAAATATTAACATTTGATATTGTCATAACTGCAGCAAGTGTAAAGCTTAGAATGTTTGTTTTTTTCATAAATTATTCCCCCTTTTTTCTACATTAAAATTATTTTTTAGAAAATATAGTAAATAAAATATATTTATGTACTAAATATAATTTTTTTTTGTATAAAAGTCAATATTAATAACTAAATTTTACTATTGAAAACAACTTTAATATATTATATGTAATTTTTATATGAATTTTCAATATTTTAACAATACAGTAATAAAATTTTGTACAAGCTAATATATTTTAATTGTAAATAAAATTTATACGATAATGCTGATTATAAAAATTCAGTATTTTCTAAATTATGAATGGGGGATAAAAATGATTTGGTATACAGAGGATACGGATACTGTATTGGAAAGGTTAAAAAGCGACAAAACAAAAGGATTAACTCAAAGAGATTTTGAAGTAAGATTGTTTGAACATGGAGAGAACAAGTTTGCCGAAAAAAAGAAACAAAGTTTAATAGTGCATTTTTTAAGTCAATTTAAAGATTTTATGGTAATTGTGCTTATTATTGCTGCTGTGGTTTCCTTTTTTGTATCTTTATTGCAGGGTGAAAGGGATTTTGCCGACCCTATAATAATATTGCTTATAGTATTTGTAAATGCTGTTTTAGGGTTTGTGCAGGAAAACAAAGCTGAAAAAGCTCTTGAGGCTCTAAAAAGCATGTCAGCACCTACGGCAAAGGTAATTCGTGACGGAGTAAGAAAGGAAGTTGACGCTAAGGAAGTTGTACCAGGAGATATACTTATTATTGAGACAGGTGACAGAATATGTGCTGACTGCCGGCTTATTGAAACTGTAAGCTTAAAGGTTGACGAGTCGGCTCTTACAGGAGAATCGGCGGCTGTTGATAAAGATGAGACAGCAATTGTAAAAATGGATGCGGCTGTGGGTGACAGGCATAATATGGTTTTTGCAGGAAGCACGGTAAGTATAGGCAGAGGAAAGGCTGTTGTAACTGAAACAGGAATGAAAACTGAAATGGGTAAGATAGCTGAAATGATAAGTACAAGTGAAATTAAAATGACTCCTTTACAGGAAAAACTGTCGCAGACAGGCAAAATATTGGGAATGGGAGCATTATTTATTTGTCTTTTTATTTTTTGTATAGGAGTAATAAGAAAAATACCGGTATTTGAAATGTTTATTACATCTGTAAGTCTTGCGGTTGCGGCAATTCCAGAAGGGCTTCCGGCTGTTGTTACAATTATGCTTGCTATGGGAATACAAAAGATGGCTAAAAAAAATGCTGTTGTCAAAAGACTTCCGGCAGTTGAGGCTTTAGGCGGAGCGAATGTAATTTGTTCAGATAAAACAGGAACTCTTACACAAAATAAAATGAAAGTAACAGAAATTTATCCTATTAAAGAGAAAAAAAATATACTTACGCTTTGCGCTTTATGCAATAACTCTTATTTTAATAAAAAAGGCATAGTAGGAGAAGCAACTGAAAATGCTTTAATACAAGCGGCTGCTGACATAGGCATTTATAAAGATGAAATTGACAGAAATATTCAAAGACTTGACGAGATACCATTTGATTCAAAAAGAAAGCTTATGTCGAGTGTACATAAAACTGATGAGGGATATATACTTGTTACAAAAGGAGCACCTGATTTTCTTATTAAAAAGTGTTCATATTATATGTCTAATAATAAAATAATACCTCTTGACAGTAAAAAAAGGCGTGAAATTGAAAACGCAAACAGTCAAATGACTTCAAATGCGCTTAGAGTTATAGCAACAGCATTTAAAAATATAAATTGCAAAAAAGCGGACAAGCGTTCAGCTGAAAGTGAACTTATATTTGTAGGGCTTGCCGGAATGACAGACCCTCCGAGAAAAGAAGCGAAAGAAGCGGTTGAAATATGCCGTAAAGCTGGTATAAAGCCTGTAATGGTTACAGGAGATTATATACAAACGGCAACAGCAGTTGCAAAAAAAATAGGTATAATGAAAGATGGCGATTTAGCACTTACAGGCGGAGAACTTTCTAAAATGGATAAGGAAACTTTAAGTAAAAATATATATAAATATAGTGTTTTTGCAAGAGTTTCACCTGAAAATAAGCTTGATATAGTAAATGCATTTAAAGAAACAGGGGCAGTTGTAGCTATGACAGGAGATGGAGTAAACGACGCTCCGGCGCTTAAAGCAGCCGATATAGGCTGTGCTATGGGAATAACGGGAACTGATGTAGCAAAAAGCGCAGCCGATATTGTTCTTATGGATGATAATTTTGCTACGATTGTTGATTCGGTTAAACAAGGAAGGGGTATATATTCAAATATAAAAAAGGCTGTTCATTTTCTTCTTTCAAGTAATATAGGAGAGATAGTAAGTATACTTGCTGCTGTTTTAATTGGTTTTAGAACTCCTCTTTTGGCTATACATCTTTTGTGGGTTAATCTTGTAACTGATTCGTTTCCAGCAATTGCTTTAGGGCTTGACCCTGTTAGTGATGATATAATGGAAGGTATGCCGCGTAAAGAAAATGCTGGTTTGTTTTCTAAAGTAATGTGGTTTAGGATATTGTTTGAAGGTATGATGATTGGCATGCTTGCGCTTGTTGCTTTTGGAATAGGACATGTTTTTTTCGACGGAAATGACAGCGCAGCTACGGGAAGAACAATGGCTTTTGCAGTATTAAGCATATCTCAGCTTGTACATGCTTTTAATATGAGAAGCGATAAATCTATATTTACTATTGATTTATTGGCTAATAAATATCTTGTAGGCTCTCTTTTGGCAGGTGTAATTATGCAGGTATGCGTAATTATGATTGAACCTTTAGCTAAGTTATTTAAAGTAGTTCCTTTAAATCCTATTCAATGGTTTATAACAGCTCTTTTATGTATAGCTCCAATAGGGGTTGTTGAACTTGAAAAATTTTTAAACAAAGAATAAAATTTTTAAATCCGGTTAAGAATATATGTAAAAATATGTATTTAAGTAAATAATTATTAATCGGAGGAGGTTATTTTTATGAGAATAGGCAAAGCTGTCATTATATGTGTAATTGGGTTTATTGTAGGCGCTGTTGGCTTTTTTGGAGGGTATTTAACATTTTCGCAAATTGGAAATGATGTTGAAAAAATTCAGGCTGAAAGTTTAAAAGATATAAGTTATATAAACGTAAAAAACAATATGATTAAAAATGATGACGAAAATAATAAAGAGGAAACTCCTTTAAAAATTACTCCTCTTACAAAAGTTATTTACAAATATTATAACGATAAAGACGGGTCAATAGAAACAGTTGAGAATTATGCTCCTTATTTTCTCATTGATAAAACAGAAGATGAAGTAAATTCGAGTTTTGAAAGTTGGAATATTGAGCAGTTTAATGAAAATACCGTTATTATGAGCAGGCATATTTCGGATATAAGTGACGAGTGTTTTATTATAGGGGAGCATGAAGGTTTTGTAGCTGTTTTTTATGATTCTTTAAGCGGAAAAATAAAAGAAATTACAGATACGCCGGTAGCGGCTTTGCCTATTGAAGAACAAGAACTTTTAAGCACAGGGGTTACAGTTTATGGAGAAAATGAACTTTTAAAACTGCTTGCCGACTATGAAAGTTAATATATGTTTAAAAGTTTTAAATTAAAAATTAATTATTAAGTTATTAAAGACTAAGCATTTATACTTGTTTATATAAAATATATATTTACAAAAAATACCATATAATAATTGTTAAAAAGAAAGCCTAAAAATTATTTTGATTGTGCAATTTGTCGAAAAATGCAAATTTTGTTGTATGGTATGCACAAAAAAAAAATAAAATTATAAAAATGTTTAGGCACACTTTCTTTAATTATGTTGCTATAATAATACTTGTGAAAACCCCTAAATATTTTCACATTACAGTTAAGTACATCCCCCAATATGTAGTTTAAACTGTAAACCCCATAAAAATACCTTCTCTTTATGAAAAAAAGCAGCCGTTCGTTGGCTGCTTTTTTTTGTGTAAATCGTCCATATATTACATTGGTTTTTTGTATTTATTTATATTATAATTGATTTATATGACAGAATAATAAAACAGGAGGAAATTAATTATGGAAAATATGTCCGCTGTAATTTCTTTGCTGCAAACTATTGCTGGAATTTGTTTTTTAGCGGCAATAGGTTTTATAATGTATAAGAATATGAAAAAAGGTTCAAAAGAAAGTGTTATGGCTTTGGAAGTTGTTCCGGCGGCGCAGAAAAATACTAAGCTTATTGATTTTTCACAGGTTGCGGGAAATGAAGATGCTAAAAATAAAGTTTGCGATATTGTTGATTATATTAAAAACCCTGATAAATATAATAAATATGGAGCAAGAATACCAAGAGGTGTTATTTTTTACGGACCTCCGGGAACAGGTAAAACTATGCTGGCTAAGGCGGTTGCCGGTGAGGCAGGTGTTGATTTTTATGCGGTTACAGGTTCCGACTTTGTGCAAATGTATGTAGGAGTGGGAGCAATGAGAATAAGACAGCTTTTTAAAAAAGTAAGACAAAGTGGAAAAGCTGTTGTGTTTATAGATGAAATAGATGCCATAGGCAAAAAAAGAAGTAATGCAAATACATCAGGAAATGATGAGAGAGACCAAACACTTAACGCTCTTTTAACTGAAATGTCCGGTTTTGATGATACAGACGGCGTTGTTATTATAGCGGCTACAAATAGAATAGATATACTTGATGAAGCTCTTACAAGAACAGGTCGTTTTGACAGACATGTAGAAATAGGACTTCCAAATGTAAATCAAAGAAAAAAAATAATTGATATACATTTTAAAGGCAAACCTGTTTCAGATGATGTAAATTTTGATGAACTTGCTAAGCAAACGATTTTCTTTAGCGGTGCAATGCTTGAAGGGCTTATTAATGAGGCAGCTATTTTAGCAGCTAAGCAAAAATCAGAATTTATTGAGAATAAACATGTTGAGGAAAGCTATTATACTATGATTGCCGGAAGTCCAGCAGATAAAAGTATTGTTAAAAGAAAGGATATGTATATAACAGCTTGTCATGAGGCTGGACATGCTGTTATAACAAGAATTGTACTTCCGGAAAATGAAATATCAAAAATTACTGTTATTCCAAGCTCCAATGGAAGCGGAGGGTTTGTATTAAGTATACCTCCAGATAAAATGTATTATACAAAAAAAGATATTGAGGGTATGATTATGTCAGCTTATGCTGGAAGGGCAGCGGAAGAAGTTATATTTGGAAAAGATTGTGTTACTACGGGAGCACAAAATGATATTCAAAAAGCAGCTTCTATTATAAAAGACTATATTTTTAAATATGGTATGTTTGATGAGTTTGGTCTTATAGGTTCGGAATATGAAAAAGACGGGCTTATTTATTTAAAAAAAGTTTCTTATAATTTATATAATAAAACAGTTGAAATTGTCAAAAATAATAAAGAAGTTATTTTGTCGGTTGCAAATGAACTTATTGAAAAGGAAACGATTTACAGCGGCAGACTTGACGAAATAATGAATAATATGGTATGATTAACCAATGATTTATGAAAATGAATTAAATTATTTTTTAAAATATGTATATTAATCACCATTTAATGTATATTAAAAATTATTATTTTATTTTTTGCAAGTTTTTTGAGAGTTTTCAGATATGTTTATATATTTCCATAACTAAAAGGAGAATTTTACAATGCTTTATATTCTTTTTCTACAATATACGATATTGGCTTTTTTGGTAGTTATTCTTTCAATTTATCTTTCTAAATATGTTGATGCGCTTGATAAAAAAACAAATTTGTCAGGAGCTTTTATAGGCGGTGTAATGCTTGCGGCTGTAACAAGCCTTCCGGAACTTTTTACAAGCATTACGGCGATAGTTTTTTTAAAGCAAGAACAGCTTGTACAAGGAAATATTTTAGGAAGCAATTTGTTTAATCTTACTATAATAGCAGTATGTGTGCTGTTTGCATCAAAAGAATATAAAAAGGCTTTAGTTTCAAAAACTCATATAACTACGACATTTAATACAGCTTCAATGTTTTTTCTTTGTCTTATGGGAATGACTTTTCCAGTTACTTTCTATATTGGTTCTATAAAAATGAATTGGGTATCTATACTTATTGTAATATTTTATGGCATTAATGTTCAGGAAATGCAAAATGATGCAGCATGTAAAAATGATTATAAAGACGATGTAGAATTGACGGTTAAACAAATTTTAGTAAGGTTTTGTTTATCGGCTGCTGCTTTAATAGCAGTAAGCATAATGATGACTAATGCCGCAGACAGGCTTGCGGAAAGGCTTGAATTAGGGAAAACCGTTGCCGGAGCTATATTTTTAGGTATTGCTACTTCACTTCCGGAACTTACTACATCAATTAATCTTGTAAGACTTAAAAATTTCAATGCTTCCATAGGAAATATTATAGGAAGCAATTCGTTTAATTTTACAATATTGGCTTTTATGGATTTAATATTTAAAGGAAATATGTATAATGAAACTAATGAATCGTTCCTGTTTATAATGTTTGGTATGTGTGCGACATTCTTAACAATGTTTCTGCTTAATTTTAAGCGGAACCTTGTATGCTCTATTTCAGCATCTATACTTATAATATGTATGTATATTTCATGTATGTGTATGTCAATGTAATACAAAAAGGCTGTCACAAATCAGTTGAAACTCTTGAATTGCTAAACATTCGCCTTTATATTCAGTGAGAGATTAAAATCTAACTAAATATAAGAGTAAGTACCCCAATTAAAACAGCGAGGGACTTACTTATGTCGGTTAAATTATAAACTGATTTGTGTACAGCCGTTTTTTATTTTTTATTTTATATTTTTTTAAAATTTTAAATAGGTTTTGAAAAAATACAGCCACAGTAATTTTGACGGTAAAGTTCATATTTTTTAGAAAGTTCAATGGAATGTTTATAACCGTTTTTCTTTTTGAAATCGGAAGGAAGATATTTTACATTATATTCTTTCTCAAGAGCTTGCCCTATTTTATTAAGTTTTTCACAATTTTTATAAGGACTTACAGAAAGAGTTGAACAAAAATACTCAAATTTGTTCTCTTTTGCTAAAGCTGCTGTTTTCTCAAGTCTTAGCCTATAACATAATTCGCATCTTTTTCCGCCTTCAACACAGTTTTCAAGTCCTTTTGAAAGTTCATAAAATTTATAAGGCTCATATGTGCCTAATATAAATTCAGGTTTGTTTTTTAAAATCATTTCTTTCAAAAGTCTTTTTTGTTCTTCTGTTCTTTTTATAAATTCTTCTTCAGGAGATATGTTTGGATTATAGTAAAAAATAGTTATTTTAAATACTTCTGATAAATATTCTAAAACGTAGCTTGAGCATGGAGCGCAGCAGCTATGCAAAAGCAGTGTTGGAGTTTTGCCGCATTGTTTAAGTTCGTTTATTATTTTTTCTGTTTGTATGCTGTAATTTGTTTTCATAATGAAAAACCTTCTTAATTTTTATTTTGTATAATAACATAATTTATTTATTAAAACAATACTTGTGTAATATGTTTATATGTGATATAATTAATGACTAATATGATAATTATTTTTTAAAAATGAGGTTATAATATGACTGTTGAGACAAAGAAAGAAATTTTTAGCTGGGTTAAAACAATACTTGGCGCTGTAATACTTGCTTATATTATTACAACTTTTATAATTGTAAACGCCGTTGTGCCTACGGGAAGCATGAAAGATACAATAATGCCGGGCGACAGGCTTGTAGCGTTTCGTCTTTCATATCTTTTCAGCGAGCCGGAAAGATATGATATTGTTGTATTTAGATATCCCGATGACGAAGATACTCTTTATGTAAAAAGAATAATAGGAATGCCGGGGGATACAATAAATATTGTTGAGGGAAAAGTATATGTAAATGACTCAAAAGAGCCGATTAAAGATGAATTTATAAGGGAAGAAATGATAGGAAGTTTTGGACCTTATACAGTGCCTGAAGGCTGTTATTTTATGCTTGGGGATAACAGAAATGATTCAAAAGATTCAAGATATTGGGAAAATACTTATGTAAAAGAAGAAAAAATATTAGGAAAAGTTATATTTAAGTATTTTCCTAAAATTGAATTGTTAACAAATAAATGATAAAATAATAAAAAAAGGAGAATGATAAAAATGGCTTCAATAAGTAAAGATATGGTTATTGCTGATATTATAAGCATTGACCGTGGGGTTATTCCTATTTTGATGAATGAAGGTATGCACTGTGTAGGCTGTCCTTCAGCTCAAGGAGAGACATTAGAGGAAGCGGCTATGGTTCATGGTATGGATGCAGATAAATTAACTGACCATATAAATGAATATTTAGCAGATAAATAAATATATATTCTTCGGGGCAAGGTGTGATTCCTTACTGGCGGTTACAGCCCGCAAGCTTTAAAGCATGATTTGGTGAAATTCCAAAGCCAACGGTTATAGTCCGGATGAGAGAAGATGTTTTTTATTTGAGTTTAACTGATTATTTAAGTTACTCAATTTTTAGCTATAATAGTTTTTAAGAGCCCCAAGTGTTTTTTGCTTGAGGCTTTTTTGTTATAAGTAAATATGTTTAGTATAATTTAAAAGAAGGTGAAAAAATGACGGAAGAAAATTATATGAATATGGCTTTAGAACTTGCTGAAAAAGGAGAGGGACGAGTAAGTCCAAATCCTCTTGTAGGCTGTGTTGTAGTTAAAAATGGAAATATTGTTGCAAAAGGGTATCATGAAATGTATGGAGGGTATCACGCAGAGAGAAACGCTCTTAATAAAGTTTCAGATGATGACGCTTACGGAGCTGATTTATATGTTAATCTTGAGCCTTGCTGTCATTATGGAAAGACACCTCCATGTACTGACATAATAATTGAGAAAAATATAAAAAGAGTTATTGTAGGCTGTATTGATGATAATCCTAAAGTTGGTGGAAAAGGAATAAAGATATTAAGGGATAATGGAATTGAAGTAGTTACGGGAGTGCTTGAGGAAAAATGCAAAAAATTAAATGAAATTTTTTTTCACTGCATAAATAAAAAAAGTCCTTTTTTTGCTGTAAAATATGCAATGACGGCAGACGGCAAAATAGCATCGTATACAGGGCATTCAAAATGGATTACAGGAGAAAAAGCAAGAGGTTTTGTACATAGACTTAGAAACAGATATAAGGCTATTATGATAGGCATAAATACAGCGTTAATTGATAACCCAATGCTTACATGCCGTATTGATAATGGAATTAATCCTATGAGAATAATATGCGATTCAAAACTTAATATAGACGAGGATTCCAACATAGTTAAAACTGCCAAAGATGTAAAAACATATATAGCATCTTGTAAAGGCTATGATTTATATAAGGCAGAAAGGCTTAAAAAGAAAGGAATAAGCATATTAACAGCAGGGGAAAATGGAAAAGTTGTAGATATGAATGTTTTAAGTTCTCTTTTATGGAAAGAGGGTATAGACAGTGTACTTATAGAGGGAGGAGGAGAAATTAATTTTTCAGCCTTTAATTCTAAAATTGTAAACAAAGCTTATGTATTTGTAGCGCCTAAAATATTAGGAGGAAGGGATGCAAAAACACCTGTTGAAGGCATTGGAATTGCAGATGCGAAAGAAAGTTTTAAACTTAAACTTGAAAGTACAAAAATATTAGGAGAGGATATTTTACTTGAATATGGTTTTTAGGTATTATATGTTTTAAGTTATAGTCAAATCACTTGAAAAGGAGCAAAAGGAGGCGAGATAAAAATTGTTTTTACAAGAAAGAGGCTGGTCGTAAAGCTTCGCTTTATTGCTCGCCCATGCGTCCTGGGAAGGAGAGCGTAGTCGAAAGCCTACGCCGACTGACGATGACACAGTAAAAAGGATTTTTAGCCGCCGAACTTGTTCGGGTTTTCAAGTGATTTGACTATAATATAAATGGGGATGAAAAAATGTTTACAGGAATTATTGAGGAAACAGGAAAAATTAAAAATGTTAAAAAAGGAATAAAATCTTGTATTATTGAAATTGAAGCAAGTGAAGTAATTGAAGATGTAAAAATTGGAGACAGTATTGCTGTAAATGGAGTATGTCTTACTGTAACAAAGCTTACTAAAAATAGTTTTGCAGCTGATGTTATGGCTGAAACTATGAGAGAGACATCTCTTTCAGAGGCTAAAAATGGTGCATATGTAAATCTTGAGCGTGCTATGAAAATGAATGACCGTTTTGGAGGGCATATTGTTTCAGGACATATTGACGGTGTTGGAACTATTGTGGGAAAAACTAAAGAAGATAATGCAGTTTGGTTTGAGATAAAAACAAAGCCTAAAATAATGAAATATATTGCGGATAACGGTTCGGTGGCTGTTGACGGAATAAGTTTGACAGTAGCTAAAGTAAGTGATGATTCTTTTTCTGTAAGTGTTATACCTCATACAAGAAGTAAAACTACGATTTTAAATAAAAATAAAGGTGATATTGTAAATATAGAAACAGATATGCTTTTCCGATATATAGAAAAGCTTATGAATTATGAAAATAAAGATAAAAAAGTGAAAAGTCAAAGTAATATAACAATTGATTATCTTATAGAAAACGGATTTTGAAAGTATGCCGATTTTAATAAGGGAGGAAAGGCTTATGAGCGGATTTAGCAGTGTTGAGGAAGTTATTGAGGATTTTAAAAATGGTAAAATGGTGATTGTTGTTGATGATGAAAACAGAGAAAATGAAGGCGATTTAATTGCAGCTGCCGAAAAAGCAGAACCAGAAATAATAAACTTTATGGCAAGCAATGCAAAGGGTTTAATATGTATGCCTATGTCAATTGATATACTTGAAAAGCTTGATATTAAACAAATGGTTGAAAAAAATACAGATAATCATGAAACAGCTTTTACTGTATCAATTGATTATAAAGATACAACAACTGGAATTTCAGCTTTTGAAAGGTCAAAAACTGTTAAAATGGCTGTATCTGAAGATGTAAAACCGTCTGATTTTAGAAGACCGGGACACATTTTCCCTCTTGCGGCAAAAGCCGGAGGAGTTCTTGAGAGAGCCGGACATACCGAAGCAGCAGTTGATATAGCTGTTTTAGCTAATTTAAAACCGGCAGGAGTAATATGTGAGATTATGAAAGATGACGGTTCTATGGCTCGTATTCCAGATTTAATTGAATTTTCGCAAAAACACGGAATAAAGATAATTACAATAGAAAGTTTAATTAAGTACAGAAGAAAATCAGAAAAATTTGTAAAGTGTGAAGCAAAGGCAAAAATGCCTACAAGATACGGTGATTTTACAATTTACGGTTATGTAAATAAACTAAATGGAGAGCACCATGTTGCGCTTGTAATGGGTGATATAAATGATGGTAATCCAGTATTATGCCGTGTACATTCAGAATGTCTTACAGGCGACGCTTTTGGTTCTCTAAGATGCGACTGCGGTGAGCAGTACGACGCTGCTATGAAACAAATAGCTAAAGAAGGCCGTGGCATTTTATTATATATGAGACAGGAAGGTCGTGGAATAGGACTTATTAATAAGCTTAAAGCTTATGAACTGCAAGATAAAGGTTATGATACAGTTGAGGCTAATGTAATGTTAGGTTTTGCTCCAGATTTAAGAGATTATGGTATAGGTGCTCAAATTTTGGAGGATTTAGGGGTTACAAAGCTTAGACTTATGACAAATAATCCTAAAAAAATTTCAGGTCTCGGAGGATATGGAATTGAAATAATAGAAAGAGTGCCTATTCAAATTAAGCCTAAAAAAACAGACGAATTTTATCTTAAAACAAAAAAAGAAAAAATGAATCATTTGCTTGATTTATAGTTTTAAAATTATATTATAAATGGGAGGATTTTAAAATGAGAATTTATGAAGGTAAGTTAGTAGCAGAAGGTATTAAAATTGGTATTGTTGCCGGAAGATTTAATGAGTTTATTACTTCAAGACTTATAAGCGGGGCTATTGACGGGCTTAAAAGACATGGCGTAAATGATTCTGATATTTCACTATGCTGGGTACCAGGGTCTTTTGAAATACCTATGGCAGCTAAAAAAATGGCTGAAAGCGGTAATTTTGATGCTGTAATTTGTTTGGGGGCAGTAATAAGAGGTGCTACAACTCATTATGATTATGTTTGTGCCGAAGTTTCAAAAGGTATAGCTAATGTTGGACTTAAGACAGGTGTTCCTATTATTTTTGGAGTTATTACAACAGAAAATATTGAACAGGCAATAGAACGTGCCGGAACAAAATCCGGAAATAAAGGTTATGATTGTGCTCTTTCAGCAATAGAAATGGTAAATCTTTTTAGAGAAATTTAATATATTTGTTGAAAAAATATGTGATTAATGTTAATATATATTATATGATGTAAGTACAACTTTATATTAAGAGGAGGATATTTTATGAAAAAATTAATAGCTTGTTTTTTGGCATGTTCATTAATTGGAACGGCTTTTACAGCTTTTGCTGCTGAAACTACAAGTGTTTCAATTTCAGAGGCTAAAGAAAGTCCAGACCATTCAATTACAGTAAAGGGAGTTGTAACAGATGCAAATGCAAAACAGGATATTACTGTTATGGCTACTGGAGTAATTAAAGAAAGTGGCTCAGATGTTGAAAAATATGACCCTGACACTATTTTATTTATTGACCAGCAATCTGATGTTGTATCAACTGAAGGAAATTTTGAGATAAAGTTTAATCTTTCTGAACAGGCTCAGGCAAGTTCACGTTATATGATTCGTATAGGAGGAACAGACGTTGAAACTCCGGCATTTATGGTTATCGATTACAGCGGAGAAGGCGGAAAACCAATTATTTTATACGGTGATGTTGACGGAAATGGTACCGTAGATTATGCAGATGCATCTTTACTTTTACAATATGTACTTAATCCTGACGACCCTGAAGTTAAAAAAGCAATTACTGAAAAGGGACTTGAATTGGGAGCAGTATCCGGACAAAAAGATTTGACTGCACTTGATTCAAGTATGATTGCTAAAAAAGCAGATAACGGAAGTTTTAAATTCCCTGTGGAAAAGTAAAAATCAAAGACTAGTATTATTTTTTAATATTAAAAAAACACAAGCTGCTGCTTGTGTTTTTTTGTGCTTTAAGTGAAAATGTATTTCCGTATATAAGTGCAATATTTGGGAATAATTTTTATTAGAGAAATATACAAAATTTAAACGGAGGGATATAAAAGTGAACTTTGTAACGGAGATACTTTTAATAAGTCAGTTTATTTTTACAGTTATTGCCGGAATGTATTTTTTTAATTGCCTTAAACAGCAAAATGGAGGAAAAAGCAGTGTAAAAATAAATTGTCAAAAAGAAGTTTCAAAATTAACAGATTTAAGGTCTATTAAACTGTCAAAACCTTTATCAGAACAGACAAGACCGGAAGATTTTAGTGAGATAGTGGGGCAAGAACAAGGAATTAAAGCGTTAAAGGCAGCTTTATGCGGGTCTAATCCACAGCATATAATTATTTATGGGCCTCCGGGTGTCGGAAAAACCGCTGCGGCAAGAATAGCGTTAGAGGAAGCGAAAAAAAGCAAAAATACTCCTTTTAGAAAAAATGCACCTTTTATAGAAGTTGATGCTACAATATTGCAATTTGATGAAAGAAGTATAGCTGACCCTCTTATGGGTTCTGTACATGACCCTATTTATCAAGGTGCAGGAGCATATGGAAGTGCTGGTATACCTCAGCCTAAAATGGGAGCGGTTACTAAAGCTCATGGAGGAGTGTTGTTTATAGATGAAATAGGAGAACTTCATAGTGTACAGATGAATAAGCTTTTAAAAGTTTTGGAAGATAGAAAGGTATTTCTTACGAGTTCTTATTATTCAGAAGACGACACTAATATTCCAAATTATATACATGACATATTTAAAAATGGACTTCCGGCTGATTTTAGACTTATAGGAGCAACAACAAGACTTCCGGAGGAAATACCTCAGGCTTTGAGAAGCCGTTGTACTGAAATATATTTTAAAAGGCTTACTCCGGAATGCGTCTCTGAAATAGCTATAAACTCGTGCAAACGTGCCGGTGTTGACTATGAGAATAATATAGATAAAATAGTCAGCAAATATTCGGCTAATGGAAGAGATACTGTTAATATAATACAGACGGCTGTCTCAATAGCAAGCTTTGAGGAAAGAAAAAACATAATGCTTAAAGATATAGAAGAAGTTGTAGAAATGGGAAAATATGCTCCTGTAATAGATATAAAAGCTAAATATGAAAATATTTCAGGATTAGTATATGGACTTGCAGTATATGGAGCGTCAAATGGAACTATAATTGAAATTGAAACGCTTGCAGAACCGGCAGAAAATAAGGGAAATGGTATTTTTAAAGTAACCGGCATTGTAGAAGAAGAGGAAATAAGAAGTAAAAACGGCGTTATGATACGTAAATCAGCGGCGAAAAGTTCTGTTGAAAATGTTCTTACAGTAATAAAAAATATTACTAAAATAGATTGCAAAGATTATAATATACATGTTAATTTTCCGGGAGGTATGCCTGTTGATGGACCTTCTGCCGGTATAGCTATATTTTGCTCTATTTATTCGGCAATTACTAAAAAAAATATAAGACCTCTTATGGCAATGACAGGAGAAATAGGAATAAAAGGCGGAGTTAAACCAGTAGGCGGAGTCAGCGACAAAATAGAAGCGGCTGTACGCTCTGGAATAAAAACAGTGATTATACCAGCAGAAAATTGGCAAAGCGTTTACGAAAAATATAATATTAACATATGCAAAGCGGAAAAAATAGAAGATGTTATAGAATGCGCATTTTCAGCATAAGAGTTTGTATAAAGCTGAAAGACTTGTCATTCTTTATTTTCTCTTGTATAATTATAGTAGGAAGTATCTGAAAAATTTTAAAATAATATATTTTTTAGATACTCTCTGCTTTATAATAAAGCTGAAACTGATTAATTTAGGTGATAAATGTGTTTGATGATTTTGAAAAAGTACCCGTTTTGGTTTTAAAAACAACAGTTGTCTTTCCCAATACAAATGCTGTTTTTGAAATTAAAGATAAAAAGCAGTTATTAGCATTTAAAAAAGCTGAACTTAATGGAAATATTATATTTGTGGTTTATGAAAATGAAAGAAATAAAGATATAAATAGCTTAATAGGAGCAATAGGAACTTTTTCTTTAATTATTCAGTCTGTACGTATAAATGAAAGAATTGTTAATATTAAGGTAGAGGGAAAAAAGAGAGGAATAATAAAAAATATAATAAACAGTGACGGTTTTATATATGCTGAAATTAAAAGTCTTGAAGATACTAAGTTTATAGATGATAATAAACAGGCAAATGCTTTAATAAGGCTTGTTAAAGAAGAATTTGAAAAATATTCGGCAGTCAGCGGAAAAATGAGTCCTGATATTATAATGGATATTATTTCAGCAGAAGATTTAGTTTATTTATTAAATGCCGTATCGGCCGGAGTGCCTTTTGAACTTAAAAATAAACAGGAAATGCTTGAGAAAAACGATATTTTTGAGAAGGGAAAATATTTAGCCGAATGCCTTTTATATGAAACAGAACTTTCTAAAATTCAAAAAGAAATAAGAGATAGTGTAAATATTAAAATTAATAAAAATCAAAGGGAGTTTTATTTAAAACAACAAATAAAGGCTATTCAAGATGAACTTGGAGTTAAAGACAGATTTGAAGAAGAAATAAATTTATACAAAAATAGACTTGAAACAGGATTTTATCCTGAAAATGTAATAAAAAGAGCTGAAAAAGAAATTGAAAGACTCTCACGTATACCTCCGTCTTCAGCAGAAAGCGTTATAGCGACGGATTATATAGAGCTTTTACTTAATATTCCATGGAATAATTCTTCTAATGAAAATAAAAATATTAAAGAGGCGAAAGTAATATTAGAAAAAGAACATTACGGCTTGTCGGATGTTAAGGAAAGGATAATTGAGTTTATTGCGGCAAGGCAAAACTCAAATAAACTTGATGCGCCTGTTTTATGTTTTTTAGGACCATCTGGTGTTGGAAAAACATCAATAACAAAATCAATAGCAAAAGCGCTTAATAGAAAGTATGTCAGTATTTCTTTGGGCGGAATAAGCGATGATGCTGAAATAAGAGGACATAGAAGAACATATGTAGGGGCTATGACAGGAAGAATAATAAATGCTGTAAAAATTGCTAATACAAATAATCCTATTATTTTGCTTGATGAGATAGATAAAATGGGTAAAACATATAAAGGTGAACCGGCTGCGGCGCTTTTAGAGCTTTTTGACAGTGAGCAAAACAAAGAATTTAGAGACCATTACCTTGAAATTCCATTTGATATGTCAAATGTTTTATTTATATGTACGGCAAATAGTTTTGACGGCATTTTGCCGTCTCTCAGAGACAGGCTTGAGGTTATATCAATAGGAGGTTATACTGACGAGGAAAAAATTGTTATTGCTCAAAAATTTATTATTCCAAAGCAAATAGAAAAATATGGATTAAAAAAGGAAAATATAAAAATAAACAGAAAAACTATTGAATATATAATAAAATATTATACAAGAGAAGCCGGAGTAAGACAGCTTGAGGGTTTTATTGAAAAAATATGCAGAAAAGCAGTTAAATCAGTTTTAACAGAAGGAGAAGAAAAATTTATAATAAATATTAAAAATATAAGCAAGTATTTAGGTAAACGCCTTTTTATGGAATATGAGTTTGAAAAGAAAGATTTAATAGGGGTTGTTCATGGGCTTGCGTGGACAGCCGCCGGAGGCATTGTACTTAATATTGAGACTAATGTTATGAAAGGAAAAGGAAATGTTATTATAACAGGAAATACAGGAAATATAATGAATGAATCAGCAATGGCAGCTATAAGTTATATAAGGGCTAATTGTAAAAGTTTTTGTATAAATGAAAATTTTTATGATGAAACAGATATTCATATACATATACCTAAATATTCAATTTTAAAAGATGGACCGTCGGCTGGTACAGCAATAGCATGCTCAGTTATTTCAGCACTGACAGGAAAAAAGATAAAAAGAGATATTGCAATGACTGGAGAAATTACGTTAAAAGGACTTGTTTTAGCTGTTGGAGGAATTAAAGAAAAGGTACTTGCTGCCCTAAGAGTTGGTATAAAGAAAATTATTATTTCTAAATTAAATAAAGAGGATATAAATGAACTTCCTGATTATGTTTTAAAAGAAATAGAAATAATATACGCAGAAAATATGATAGATGTAATAAAAAATGCGGTTGTCTAAAAGTTAGGTGAAATTACCGCAGGAAGGAGTTATTTATGAATGTAAACAATGTTTTTTTGGAGGCAGTAGGGGTTAAATTAGAACAGTTTCCAAAAGACAGTATGCCGGAGGTCGCTTTTGCCGGAAAATCAAATGTGGGAAAATCATCTCTTATAAATGCTATGGTAAACAGAAAGGCAATAGCAAGAACAAGCCAAAACCCCGGAAAGACAAGAACAATTAATTTTTATAATGTTGAGGATATTCTTTATTTTGTTGACCTTCCGGGTTATGGGTATGCACGTGCTCCAAAAAGCGAAATGAAAAAGTGGGGAGATATGATTGAAGGTTATTTAAAAAAAAGGAAAACATTAAAGGCTATTGTACTTTTAATAGATATACGGCATGAACCTTCTGAAAATGACAGACTTATGTATGAATGGCTTAAATATTACGGCTATAAAATAATAATTGCTGCTACAAAGAGTGATAAATTAAAAAGAAGTCAGATAAAAAAACATATTACGGCTATTTCAAAAGAACTTAATTTAGCTGGGGATGACATTATACTTCCTTTTTCAAGTGAAACAAAAGAAGGCCGTGAGCAGCTTTGGGATTTATTAGAGGAGGTGTGTTCTATTGGGTAAAAAAGTATTAGTTATAGTTATAATTTTAGGTTTATGCGTTGTAGGTTTTTATTCATATAAAAAAGGAGCAGATGTATTATACGGTGATTTTAATTCTAACAAAAAGGCAGAGGCACAAAGGCTTTATAATGATGTAATGAGTCTTCAGGATAACACAAATTATCCTAAAACGCCAGAAGAGGTTATTCAGTTTTATAATAAAGGATATAAGCTTATTTATGGCGATATGGTTAATAATGATGATATAATACTTGATATATTACATCAGCAGCGTAAACTTTTTACAGATGAGCTTTTAAATACAACAACGCTTGAACAGCAAAAAGAAACGCTTGATTCGGCACTTGAGCTTCTTGAGGATAATAAATATTATGTTATAGCGCTTGAGGCTAAACCGGCTATATATGATAAAGGAAACAGTGATTATTGTTATGTCAGGGTAATAATTATGGGCAATGATTTTTCTGAAAGTACGTATCATTATTATCTTGAGAAAGATAATAATGATTTGTGGAAAATACAAGGCTGGAAAGCTATACAAGAGTAAAAAAGTTATAATTTAAAATAAAAAAAACTTTCAAATGTATGTTTTGAAAGTTTTTTTTATTTTAAAGTGTATATAAAAAGCCAAAGCCATAAAATATTAATTTATAATATGTTATTATATGTTTTTTATGCTATTTAAGTTGACTTTTATTAATTATATATAGAAAAATAATTTTATTAAGTATATATTTAATAAAAAAGTTATTTTTAATTAGGAGGAGATAAAATGAGTTTTAAATTAATTTTTAAAGGAAAATTATACTTATTTTTATTAATATTATCAGTTATAATTTTTCAAACTATGTCTATTTATGTATATGCTGCAAACGATACAATAATTTGGCATATTGACGATAATGGAGTTTTAACAATAGAAGGTTATGGAAGTATTGATTATAGTTATTCACAAAGACCGTGGAGTGCCGAGGAAATGGAATCAGTTAAAGAGGTTGTTATAAAAGAGGGTATTACAGAGTTATCAAGAAATCTTTTTAATGACTTTATAAATCTTGAAAAGGTAAGTTTGCCTAAAACGCTTATTTCAATAGGAGATGTTGTTTTTGGGAGTATATCGGAAAGTAAAAAAGCTACGGCTTTAAGAGAAATTACTATACCAGAAAATGTAGAATCAATAGGAGCATATGCTTTTGCTAATTGTGTAAATTTAAAAACGGTAAATATAGAAAGTACAAAGATTAATAAAATACCAGATTACTGTTTTTATAAGTGCAATTATCTTACAGACATAAATATTCCGGAAAGTGTAGAAATAATAGAAAATCTTGCTTTTGCAAACTGTTCGTCTCTTTCAAAAATAGATTTTCCATATGGACTTAAAACAATTGATACTAATGCTTTTATTTATTGTTCGGCACTTGAAAAAGTAGTTATACCTGGAAGTGTCGAAAATTTTGGGGAACAGACTTTTTCAATGGGAGTAAACAAATTAAAAGAAATGGAATTTGAAAACGGCATAAAATTTATACCAGATGGCGTTATAGGATATTTTCCTAAAATTATAACTATACCAGATTCTTTAAATTCTATTGTTATAAAAGGAAGAAAAGATTCTTTGACTTTAAAGGTTTACGGAAATACAACGCTTATGTCAAATACAGAATATAGGAAAAATGAAACAAGCTCTTTAGTAAATATGGGAAACGATGCTGTTTTAACAAATATAATTATTGAGGAAGGTTCAAATTTTAATGTTGATGAAAATTTTTCGACAGATATCCCTATAATTTATAATAATTCAGGTAATACTATAAATTTTACAATTAAAGGTGAAAATGTTATTCTTGAGGATAAAGAGGCATATCCCAACGAAGTTTTGGGAGTAAGTCTTGATAAAGAAACTATTGAACTTAACAAAGGTGATTCTCCGTTTAAACTTAATGCACAAGTAATACCGAAAAATGCATCAAATAAAAATGTTACATGGAAATCATCAAATGAATCTGTTGTAAATGTAGAAAATGGCGTTGTTACTCCTATTGGAGAAGGAATAGCGACAGTTACAGTAACTACAAATCAAAATCTTTATACTGCCGTATGTGTTGTTATTGTTGGGGAGGCTAAAATTTATTCGATTAATGTATCTCATAAAAGTATTAATTTTGGGAAAAAATTTGAAGGATATGATACAGCTCCAGAGGCAAAAACTGTAATTGTTGAAAATACAGGAAATCAAACTGTAACTTTAAATAAAATAAAGGAAGCAAATGCTTTTGATATAGGTCCTTTTACAAAAAATACGCTTGCTCCTAATGAAAAAACTGAATTTACTATTGTTCCTAAATTAGGTTTAACTCAAAGTGATAAAAGTACTAATTTAACAAGATATGAAGAAGATATAGTTATTACAGGTACAAACAATGAAAGTGCAGAAGTTAATGTTGTTTTTTATGTTGGTGATAAGCCGGTTTTTGAAATAGATACTAATGAAGATTTTTATGAGTTTCCGTCTCTTGCTGAAGGATATTTACCAGAAAAGTGGCATTATATAACAGTTACAAACAGCGGAAACTCTCTTTTGGAATTTTCACTTCCAAGCCTTTCTTTACCTCATTATTATGAATTTGTAATAAAAGGTGTAAATGAGAATAGTGTACATATAAAGCCTTCTGAGTCTATTCAAGTTGGTATAATGCAAAAAAGAGGACTTAAACATAAAGATGAAAATTATAATGAAGATGTGGATTTTATATTTAAAGGGTCTTATTTGGAAAATGATGAAGTAAAAATATATACAGGTAAAAAAACAATAAGTTTAAGTTTTTTTGTAAGTGAAAATATGGATTATTCTTTAACTATGTCTCAAAGTATATATACTTTAAAAGAAGTTTACGAAGGTTATACAGAGCAGGAAAAAATAATTGTTAATTTAAAAAATGAAAGAACAAGCCCTATAACATTAAAACAGCCTGTTTCTGAAGAATTTGAAATAAAAAATCTATCGGAAAGTTTGGATATAGAAGCTTTAGGAACAATAAGTTTTGAGATAAAACCAAAATTAGATTTGAAGGCAGGAGTACATAATGAAGATATAATTTTTATTGATACAAATGGGGTTAGTACAAAAACGTATATTATGTTTACAGTTAAAGAAAATCCTATTTATGCAATAGATACTAATTTAAAAAATATTGATTTTGGCTCAGCTTTTTATAAATACGAAACACTTCCGGCAAAAGAGACAATTACAATAACAAATACAGGTAATCAGACAATAACATTAAATCAGCCTTTTGCTGAAAACTTTAATATAGGCATACTTACAAAAACAACTCTTGAACCAAATGAGACAGCAAGGTTTACAATACAGCCTAAATATAATTTAGGAATGGGAAGTTATAAAGATGAATTAAATATAACATCAGATAATGAAAATGCAAAATTAACAATGTATTTATATTTTTATGTAAATACATTTAAATATGAGTATGAAAATGAAACATTAACAATATCAGGTGTTGGGGATATGCCGGTTTGGAATGGTATAAGCGATGTTCCATGGGCAAAATATATTTATGATGTTAAAAATGTAAAAATTTTGGATGGAATTACATCAATAGAGAAAAATTCTTTTTATTGTTTTAAAGAACTTGAAAATGTAGAGATTTCTGATAGTATAAAAAGAATAGAAGAAGATGCATTTTATGGCTGTGATAATCTTAAAGGTATAACAATTAATGCATATTCAGATATTAAATTAATAAAAAATAATGAATTTAACAATGTTAAAATACATGAGCCAATAAAAATAAAAGAAGTGAAAATAAATAATGGAAATATTAATTTAAAAGCAGAAGATTATGAAAAATTTAATACTGTCACAATAACAAATGTATCAGGAAAAGACATTTTTGTTGATATTAACAATGAAAATATTTTAATTAAAAATGGTGAAAGTTATCCAGATATATTTTATGGAGATATTGACGGTGATTATGGTATAAGTGTAAATGACGCCCAGGTATTACTTAGAAAAGTCCTTAACAATGATTTTGAACTGCCTATTGAAAGTACAGATATTGATTATTTTAAAAAGGCTGATGTTGATTTAGACGGAGCTTTAACAGCATTAGATGCAAGCTTAATATTTCAAAAGGCTTTAAGAAATGATTTTGTATTTCCGGCTGAAATGTAAAAAAATATTGGAATAATATTAAGTAAAAAAAAGAAAAGACTCATTTAAGTTAAAAGTTTGAGTCTTTTCTTTTTTTGTATTTGAAATATAGAAAAATATTTTAATAAAATATCAAATAACAAATTAAAAACATTATTTATTGTTCTTTGTTTTCTTTTGGTTCTTCTTCTATAATTACATCATCGAGAGGATCACCGGATATAATTTTTCTAAATTCATCTCCTGTGATTTTTTCTCTTTCCATTAAAACTTCAGCGGTTTTATGAAGAATATCTAAATGTTCATTTAATATTCTTAAAGCTTCGTTATATGCTGTTGTTATAATATTATTTATTTCAGAGTCTATTTCAGAGGCTACTTCTTCAGAATAATTTCTTCCATGCCCTATATCACGTCCTAAAAATACCTCTCCGCTGTCATCAGAAAACATAATAGGACCTAATTTATCACTCATTCCATATCGCATAACCATTTTGCGTGCAAGTTCAGACGCTCTTTGTATATCGTTTGATGCTCCTGTTGTTATATCATGAATTATTATTTGTTCAGCGGCACGGCCTCCAAAAAGGGAAATAATATCTTGTTCCATTGATTTTTTGGATATATAGCCTCTGTCATCGCTTGGAAGGGGCATTGTATAACCTCCAGCCATTCCTGTTGGTATAATTGATATTATATGAACAGGGTCAAGTTCTGATAGAAACTCAAAAAGTATTGCGTGTCCGGCTTCATGATAAGCAGTTATGCGTCTTTCTTTTTCACTTATTATACGGCTCTTTTTTTCTGTTCCTATTCCAACCTTTACAAATGCTTTTCTTATATCACTCATATCAAGAGATTTTTTATTTTCTCTTGCAGCTAAAAGAGCAGCTTCGTTTAAAAGATTTTCAAGGTCAGCTCCGGTAAATCCGGGAGTTGTTTTTGCAACAACAGCCATATCAACATCATCTGTTATTTTTTTGCCTTTTGAGTGTACTTTTAATATAGCTTCACGTCCCTTTACATCAGGAGCGCCTACAACTACACGTCTGTCAAAGCGTCCGGGTCTTAAAAGCGCCGGGTCGAGTATGTCAGGTCTGTTTGTTGCGGCAATAATTATAACGCCTTCATTAATTCCAAAACCGTCCATTTCGACTAAAAGCTGATTAAGTGTCTGCTCACGTTCGTCATGTCCTCCTCCTAAACCGGCACCTCTCCTTCTTCCAACGGCGTCAATTTCATCAATAAAAACAAGACAAGGCGAATTTTTTTTGGCCTGCTCAAATAAATCTCTAACTCTTGATGCTCCAACTCCTACAAACATTTCTACAAAATCTGAACCGGAAATACTGAAAAACGGAACTCCTGCCTCACCGGCAATTGCTTTTGCAAGTAATGTTTTTCCTGTTCCGGGAGGGCCTACAAGAAGTATGCCTTTAGGTATCCTTGCACCTATATCAATAAATTTTTTTGGGTGTTTTAAAAATTCAACAATTTCCTCTACTTCTGTTTTTTCCTCGTCAAGACCGGCGACTTGGTCAAAAGTTACTTTGTTGCTGTCATTTCCAGCAATTTTTGCTTTGCTTTTTCCAAAGTTCATTACTTTATTTCCGCCGCCCTGCATTTGCTGAAAAATTAAAAGAAGTATAATTATTGAAATAATAATTATTATTATAGTAGGCAGCAAAGTAACAAAAATGCTGGTTTTTGCCGGTTCAAGATTATTTACTTTAAGTCCGTATTCTGTTATAGCATAGTCAATTGTTTCCATAAAAGAAGACATACTGTTAATATTCATAACTGTATATGTTCCGTCATCGAAATAAACTACTGCTTTTCCGGCATTAGACATTTCAGCGTCATTTTGAATGTCTATTTGTTTAATGTTTTCGTTTTTTTGTATCTGTGCAATCAATTCACTGTATGAATAATCAGTTTTTGCATGTGTTCCTATATCCATATTTTTACGTGCTGCAATTGCTAAAATAATTACAATAAATATAATTACGTAAAGGCCAAAACCCTTTAATGTGCTGCTTTTCAATAAATTCCCTCCTTAAAAATATAATAAAAATATAAGTGAAATTGCTTTTTAATAAATCAGCGTTTCATTAGTAATGTTATCACAATAAGAAAACAAATTCAACTAAAAATATTATTCTTCAATTTCAAGTGTTCCTATGTATGGAAGGTTTCTATATTTTTGTGCATAGTCAAGCCCATAGCCTACTACAAATTCGTCAGGAATCTCAAATCCTATATAGTTGACACTTATGTCAAATACACGTCTTTCAGGCTTATCTAAAAGGGTGCATACTTTTAAAGACGCCGGTTTTTTTGATTTGAGGTAATTTAGTAAGTAATTTAATGTACGGCCAGAGTCAATTATATCTTCCACTAAAAGAACATATTTGCCTTCTATTGAGTTTTCTATATCTTTGTTAATTTTTATATTTCCGCTTGATGTAAGCCCTTCACCATAGCTTGATATGTCAATAAAGTCAAATTCAACGGGCTGTTTTAATTTTTTTGCTATATCGACCATAAGCATTACGCTTCCTTTTAAAACACCTATAATTGTAATTGTTTTTCCCTTAAAATCAGAAGATATAGTTTCAACCATTTCATTTAATCTTTTGTCAATTTCTTTTTCAGGTATTAATACGCTTATAGTTTCTTTCATATATTTATTCCTCCCAAAAATAAAAATACATAATATTTTTTGTATTTGCGTCTTTTTTATATAAATCTGACATTCGCAGTCCACATACAAGCACTAAATTATTTTTATATGTTAATGCCGGATATAGTATTCTTTTTTCTAAGGGGATATGTTTTTCTGAAAAAAGCTTTTTTATAAGCTTATTTCCATTTATGCCCTCTATGAAAATTTTATCGTTTGAAAGGGGCTGGCGAATTAAAAGTTCTCCTTTTATTTTATCATAATCAATCAAATAAGTACATAGATTATTGTATTTATATATGATATTTTGTATATTTTTAGGATTTGAAGTTAAATAAACCCACTTGTTTATTTCATTTATATATATTTTTTTTTCGGGAATAATATTTATTTTATAGCTTTTTATATTAATATTTTCTTTATTAATACCTATTTCAAGAAAGTCATAATTTTTTTTTGCATAAATTTGCCGAGGCAAGTATATCATATTTCCTGTTTTAGATTTTGTTAAGTCTAAAATAGCGTTTATATGTTTATATGATATATTATAAAGTCCATTTTTAAAAGTTAAAAATGCAATACGAATAATTCTCTTTTTAATTATTTCATCAAATATATTTAATTTAGAAATAAAGATAACTATTTTATCTTTATTTATATTATTTATACATGATTTAAGAGCTATTTGTGCTTGTGAGTCAATATAACTGTTTTCCTGTCTTATTATATCTGCACTTTGACAAAGTGCAGATATAATATTAGGATTTATATTTTCTTCAATCCATGGTATCATATGGATACGTATTTTATTTCTTGTATATATGTCCATTTTATTTGTGCTGTCGGTTTTATATTTTATATTTTTTTTATTTAAGTAATATTCTATTTCTTTTCTTTCTGTTTGTATAAGAGGACGTATTATATTTTCTCTTATAGGAGCAATTCCAGAAAGTCCAGTTGTACCGCTTCCTCTCATTATATTGAAAAGAACTGTTTCAGCGTTATCGTTTTTATTATGGGCAACAGCAATTTTATTTGCATTATATTTTAAAAGAGTTTTATTAAAACACTCATAACGTATTTTGCGCCCGGTTTCTTCTTCTGTTAATCCTAAAGATATGGCTTCTTTTTTTATTTCAAAATGATAAGTATCAAGCTCTATTTTTAAATTATTACATATTTCCTTTACATATTCTTCGTCTTTATAAGCCTCGTCTCCTCTTATTCCATGATTTATATGACAAGCATATATTTTGATATTAAATATTTTTTTTAGCTCATTCAGCAAAAAAATAAGACATACAGAATCAGCCCCTCCTGATATTCCAACGACAATTTTATCGTTATTTTGCAGCATTTTATATTTTTTTATTGTGTTAAAAACAGTATTAATCAATTAAAATCATTCCTTTTTAAAAGTATAATAATTGTATTTTAGCACAATTTCAAATATAATGGAATAATTAGACTAAATGTATATACTTATTAAAAATCAAAGCAATACTAAACATCATTAAATCTTTATATACAGATTAAATGATGTTTAGTATTATATAAGTGTTTCATTAAATATGCTGTAAAATATTATAGAAAATAAAATTACTAAAAGCACAATTGATATGTTTAAAATTGTATTGAGAGCATTGTTTTTTTTAGTTTTAGTTTTGTTTCTTTTATAAGGGCGGGACGGTTGAATGTTATGCGATTTGGAAGTGCTAAGTGCCGTGTTTGTATTTTGTTTAAAAAGTGTTTTATGAAAACAGTTATTTATTATTTTTTCGGCTTCAGCGACAAAATTTATCGGTATTTTATTTTGCGGTATATCAGGTTTAAGTATAAAAATAGCCTGCTCATAACATTTTGTATTGTCACCCTTTATTAAAACAACTTTTTTTTTATCTCTGTCATCCATTGGGAAACACCTCCGTAATAATAAGTCTTTCCCAATAGTATAATGTTTATACAAGTTTTTTCCAAACCTTTGCTGTTAAAACAGTCATATCGTCTTTAAGGTTTCCGAAACATCTTTGTTTAGCGATACTAAGAACATAATCGGATATTTCTTGAGGTGTTTTTGAGCGGCATTTTTCTAAAATAGATTTAATATCCGGCAGAGAATCAGTTATTCCGTCTGTTGCCATTACAATTATATCAGAGTCTTTTAAATGTTTTGTAGCTATTTGATGGTCTATGTCCGATAATATTCCAACAGGCAAAGATGATGATTTTATTATTTCTATTTTATCTTCACGTATTATATATGAAGATGCAGCTCCTATTTTAATAAATTCGGCAGTTGCGCTGTAAAGATTAAATGTGCATATATCAAGAGTTGAAAAACAATCATCAGAACTTTTTAATACAAGTACTGAATTTATTATTTCAATAGCGGTATCTTTGTCAAATCCGGCATCTAAAAAATCTTCAAATAACTCAATAGATGCAGCGCTTTCTTCTTTTGCTTTAGCTCCTGAGCCCATACCGTCTGAAATAGCTATTAAATATGTGCCGTTTTCAAGTTCCATATATGTATAACAATCGCCTGATTCATGGCTTCCTGTTTTTATTGCGTTTGCAAATCCGGTAGTTATTTTATATTTTTGTTCCTCAACTATTTTAAGGCGGCATAAACTATTATCACCGTTTTTTTTAATTCGGCAGTCACCGAAACATTTAGCCATTGGTATTCCTAAAGCTTGTGATACTGCCGGTATAATTTGTTTTTGACAAAAGTTTCTGCTGTAACAAGATGGGTGCGTTATTAGTACTTCAATGCGGTTTTGACTGTTTTCTATAACTGATATATTTTCAAAGGGTATTTTTCTTGAGTTAAGTTCATTTTTAACCATACGGTTTAAGTTATCTTTAAAATTAAGGTCTTTATCAAGTTCAGATAAAAGAGAGTTTATTATTTTTGAAACTCCGAAAAGCTGACGGCTTACAAGCTGGCGGCTTTCAGTTATTCTGTTTTTCCATGTAAGATTTATTTTATACATTTCATAAAGCCTATTTGTTGTATCGGCAAATTTATCCATATTAATACATGAGTTTTTAAAACTTTGAGGTATGTCATCATTTGTAATGCTTCCGGAGTTTTCGCATGCTGCTAAAAGTCCGAATACGGTCTGATATGTTTTATAAAAATTGTTTTGCCAGCAAAATATATTCATATTGCAGTTTTTGCATACTTTTTCCGCTATATCGTCAATAAGTTTTGATACTTCCTCATTTGAAAGACTTGTTCTTTTTTCAGACAAAGAGGAAAATGTTTTGGCAAGACGATTAAAAGCGTTTGAAAATCCTTTAAGTCTTGAATTTGTTATATCTTTTATCCTTAATGAATATTCTCCGGCTGCTGCCGCCTGCATTTGAAATTCACTTATTTCACCTTTAAATAATTGCTGCGGTATAATAAAAAATGAAATAAAAGCAAATATAGCAGAATATAAAAGTTCATTTGTAATTATTGTTCTGTCTATAAAAAAAGCAAATATAAGCCCTGATGTAAAAAACGAAAATACAGAAGCTGCTTTTCCGTATTTTCTAAAAAAGCCTGAAAAAGCCGACGCTATTGCAAATACACTTATTGCCTCAGCACTTATATGCCCCGATAAAGCAAGCACGGCAGAAAAAAGCAGACCGGCAGCAGCTCCGGCAGCAGCTCCGGCTTTGTATGACATAATAATTAAAGCGAAAATAAGAAAATAGTGCATTAAACTTATGCTTCCTACATAGATGTCGGCACTTCCCGAAAGAATACAGCCTAAAATAATTGAAAGGCTTAAAAGTTCCTCGTTTTCAATGGTATATTGTTTATTTTCAAAATAATTTACTCCTTTTCTTATAACAAATGAAAGAGAAAATACCAAAATAGCCTCAAGAAAAGCTAATATTATGTAATAAAGCATGAAACTATTAATCATTGAAATAAAAAGCCCTGATATTAAAAGGCTCATACTGCTTAAAAGAGCACATATAAAATCGTGATGCTTATTTACTACTCCTGTAAGCATTAAATTGGCAGCGGCTATAAGTCCTATACATATAGCGTATTTAATAAGGTTTGGTTCAGACGCCTTTGTTAAAATACCTAAAAATGCAAATATACATATAGGGTAAAAGCTTTTTCCTTTTAAGCAAAATGAGGATAAAAAAGCGATACTCATTGGATTGAGATTTTGAAAGATAACTGCACGTCCGGTTAAAAAAGCGCATAAATTAATTATTAAATAAATGCCGTTTTGTTTTAAAAAGGGAATAATCTTTTTTTCCATATGAAATCTCCTTTGTAATAAATTTATTTTTTTTCAAACACATTTTAGAATTGTCTTAAAATTGTATGTTTACTATTTGAAATATAAAATATTAAGAATTTTTATTTATTGTTTTTATAACAAAAATATCTGAAAAGTTATTATTTTTTAGATATTTTAGTTTTAAGACAGCCTATAATGGGGTATTGAAAAAAACTCTGTTTTATTTATAATTATATTAAAAGAAATATAAATGCTTTGTCGTTTTGTGAATTGCTTGTATAAAAGATTATTTATTTATTCTACAAAAAAGACTTATAATATATATATGAAAACTAAAATATGCACAAAAAATTATAAAAATGCAAAATTGTTTTAATAATGATATTTTGTTTTTTTATAGTTTATATGGGAATATTAAAAATAAATATACAATTCAAATAAAGAAGAAAGGATAAATTTATGAAAATAAATATAATATATGAAGATAATTCTGTTATAGTTTTAGAAAAGGTAAGGGCGGTTGCGTCGCAGAATGATAATACAGGTGATAAAAGTATGTTTGATTATATACAAGAGCATATTAAGAATAAAGTTTATGCTGTACATAGATTAGACAGGCCAGTAGGGGGAATAATGGTTTTTGCTAAGACAAGCAAGGCGGCGTCTTTTATATCCGAGCAAATAAATAAAGGAGAATTTAAAAAAGAGTATATTGCTGTATTATGCGGAAAACATGATAAAAAAGAAGGAACTTTGGAAAACTATATTATTAAAAATCAAAGGATGAATATTTCAAGAATTACTGATAAAGGACATAAAGGAGCAAAAAAAGCTTTGTTAAGTTATAATATACTTGATGAGTGTGAAGATTTGGATTATGGTGTTTTATCTCTTGCATCAATTAATCTTAAAACAGGAAGACATCATCAAATAAGAGTTCAGTTTATGTCATGCGGTACACCGCTTTGGGGAGATACAAAGTATAATGATATGTTTAAAAGAAAAGCAGGATTTACTTATATAGCATTATGGTCTTATAAAATTGAATTTGTACTTCCTAATACAAAAGAAAAAGCAGTTTTTTCAATAAATCCTCCTAATGAGTTTCCTTTTAATTCTTTTGAGTTTTTTAATGGACAAAGGTTTTGTTAAAACCGCTGGCTATTCGTATTTTTGCTTTTGAAAGAAATACGAATAGCCTTTTAAATTATTTTAACAGTTTTTCTGAGAATCCTCAAGCAGAAGATTAAGAGTTTTTATATAAAAGTCATTTGTTTTTTCTTTCCAGTTACGGCATGCGGTTTTTGCCTGTTCTTTTGAACCTACTGATATTTTAAGTTCCATAAGAGGTATGGAATTTTCAAGTATTGAACATTTTACAATATATTCATATTCGTCTATTTCTTTATATGATGCTGTAACTTCAAAATTACGTTTTACGCTTCTTTTGTTTTTTCTTATATAATCGTCGGTACTGTCTCGTATATATTTTGGAATATGATTTGTGAAATAATCAAGGGCTTTTTCGCCGTCTTTTGTTATTTGATAACGTGTAATATCGTTTTCAGATGTAATTAACAAAAAATCATTTTCGACAAGCTCTACTAAATATTCTTGTAAAGAAAAATATTCTATGTAATTTAATTCAAGCGCAAACTGAGAAATTTGACCATTTGACAGAGGATACTGCATATTTTTAAGCAAATAAAGTATTATTAATTTGCTTTGCGCGAGCTTTAAAGCCGAATCAGACATTATAACACCTTTTCCCTTTCAATAAATTATTATATAATATTTTTATTATACATCAGTTTTTTAAATTAAGCAAGTCTGCCCTGAAAAGTGTTTTTTTCCTTGAATGTACGATTTATTGTATTTAATACATTTTTTTTATTTAATGTCCATAAAGGGGCTATTAAAAGATGTTTTGGCCCGTCTCCTGTTATTCTGTGAATTACAATATCAGAAGGAGTCAGCTCAATAAGATGTACAATAATTTCAGCGTATTCAGAAAGAGACAATATTTTAAAAGGATTTTTATTATATATTTCAGAAAGAGGAGTTTCTTTTATTATGTGAAGCATTTGAAGTTTTATTCCTGAAACTCCGCATTTTACAGCAAATTTTAAAGTGTTAGCCATATCGTTTATATTTTCATTAGGAAGTCCTATTATAATATGAGATGTAACAGGTATTTTTGCTTCGTTAAGCTTTTTTACGCATTTTTTAAAAACTGAGTTGTCATACTGTCTATTTATAAAATATGCTGTTTTTTCATTTGATGTTTGAAGTCCGAGTTCTATACATACATATATTTTTTCTGAAAGTTTTTTTAATAGTTCTATTGTTTCATCGTAAATACAATCCGGTCTTGTAGCTATACATAATGCTTTTATATCTTTATTTGAACATGCTTTAGTAAATATTTCTTCAAGCTTTTTTATAGGAGCATATGTGTTTGTAAATGCTTGAAAATAAGCCATATATATGCCGTCTTTCCATTTTTTACTCATTTTTTGTTTCATATACTCAATTTGTTCATCTATTGAAAAAAGTCTGTTTCCGGCAAAATCTCCTGAGCCGCGTGAGCTGCAAAATATACAGCCGTCTTTACTTAATGTTCCATCACGGTTTGGACATGTAAAGCCGCCGTCAAGTGCAAGTTTAATAACTTTTTTTCCAAAAGTTTTTCTATAAAAATCGTTTGCGCTGTAATAATAACTCAATTTATATCAACTCCGTTTTATGAAAAGCAAATTATTTTAACAGTTGGTTATGAGTATTTTTGCAAAGCAAAAATGCGAATAGTTTTTTACAAATTTTTCCCGCTTTTTTTAAAAAAAGCGGGTTGTGTTTTTAACAAAACCAGTCATTAAATAATTTTTTTAACATTGTTCCTATTGTTGCCTTATCTATTGTTTCCATTGTTATAAGGTCGCTTCTTCCTATTTCTTTTCCATCTACATAATATATTATTTCACCGGCTTTTGTGCCTTTTTCTATGGGGGCGTTTAAACTTTCTGAAAGCTGTATTTCGTTTGTCATTTCTTTTTTATCATTTTTTGATACAACTGCTGTAATTTCATCTTTTACAGCAACTTCGCATTTATCTTTTGTACCTTTGTATATTTGTATTTCACCGGCTTTTTTACCCTTAGGTTCTCCTTTAACTATTGTGTAATTTAAAAATCCATAATCAAGCATTTTCATTACTTCTTGAAAACGAACCTTTGGGTCTGGCGCCGCCATTACTACGGCTATAAGTTCAAGACCGTCTCTTTGTGCTGTTCCGGAGAGACAGTAAAGCGCTTTTCCGGTAGAACCTGTTTTAAGCCCAGTAGCTCCATTATACCATTTTATAAGTTTATTTGTATTTGTAAGACCAAATTGAGTTTCACCTTTTTTTGTAACATGTGTTATATTATCTTGCCATGTAGTTGTATATTTTTTTATATCAGGGTATTTTGTCATTAACTCACGGCTCATTATAGCTATATCTTTTGCGCTCATAAGATGGTTATCTGTATCAAGTCCGCATGCGTTTTGAAATGTTGTATTAGTCATGTTAAGACTTTTTGCTTTTTCATTCATCATAGCTACAAAGTTTTCTTCGCTGCCGCCTATAAATTCTGCCATTGCAACAGCAGCGTCATTTGCAGAAGCAATAGCTATTGATTTTGTTAAAGTTTCTACGCTTTGCGTTTCATTAGGTTCTAAAAATATTTGTGAGCCGCCCATACTTGCTGCATGTTCAGATACTGTTACGGGAGAATCCCACTTTATTTTACCGCTTGCAACAGAGTCGTAAATTAAAAGAAGAGTCATTATCTTTGTTACGCTTGCCGGAGCAAGACGTTCATCTGAATTTTTTTCATATAATATTTTTCCTGTTGTGGATTCCATTATAACTGCTGATTTTGCGTTTATATCAATAGCAGACGAATTTGTTTGTAATTTTTCTTCTGCGCAATATGTGTCAATTGGAAACGCGGCTGCGAATATAAACGAAAGCACGAATGAAAGCATAATTGATATAAGTTTTCTAAACATATAAAATCCTCCTTTGCTTGTAAATATTTTTCGCAAAGGAGAATTATATTATTCATAAATTGTAAACTTTTTAAATCGTAAATATTTATATTATTAATTTTTATTTGATTTATCCCCTTCTTAAAAATGAAGGAATGTCTAAGGAAGTTGGTTTTTCAGTTATTACAGGAACTTCTTTATATTCTGTCGGAGTTTCATTTTGAGCAGCTTCCGTAGATGTATCATGTGAAGGAGGTGTAACTGAAGGTGCTGAAGAATTAGAAGAAGCTCTTACTTTATTGTTGATTTTATCAGAAAAAGTACCTATTTCAGCTAATCCTGTCGCTACCACAGTTATAACTACCTCATCTTTTAAATCTTCATTAAACGATGTTCCAAATATAATATCAGCGTCAGGGTCAAGAGATGCTCCTATTAAATCAGCAGCGTTATTTGTTTCCATAAGCCCAAGGTCAAGCCCGCCGGTTACATTTATAATTACGTTTCTTGCTCCGTCTATTGAAGTTTCAAGTAAAGGAGACTTTATGGCAAGTTCAGCCGCCATCTCAACTTTATTTTTGCCTGAAGCATGTCCAACTCCCAGATGAGCAAGACCTTTATCAAGCATTGTAGTACGTACGTCGGCAAAGTCAACATTAATTAAACCGGGACTTGATATAAGGTCGGATATACCTACAACGCCTTGTTTTAAAACATCATCGGCAAGGGTAAAAGCTTGCAGCATAGTTGTATCTTTATCAGCGATTTCAAGCAATTTTTGATTTGGTATTGATATAAGTGTGTCAACATTTTTTTTCAATTCCTCAATACCGGCTAAAGCGTTTCTCATTCTCTTTTGTCCCTCAAAGGCAAATGGCTTTGTTACAACACCTACGGTCAAAATACCTTTTTCTTTTGCTATTCCGGCTACAACAGGAGCAGCTCCTGTTCCTGTTCCGCCGCCCATTCCGGCTGTTACGAAAATCATATCATAATCGCTTATTGCCTGAGCAAGTTCGTCTCTTGATTCATTAGCAGCTTCCATACCGATTTCAGGTTTGCCTCCGGCGCCTAAGCCTTTTGTCAATTTAGCGCCTATTTGTATTTTAATTTCCGCCAAACTTTTTGACAGAACTTTATTATCAGTATTAACAGATATAAAATTTATTCCTTTTACATTATCCTGTATCATTCTGTCAACTGCGTTGTTTCCACCGCCGCCGACACCTACAACAAGTATCTTTGCATCGCCGAAAGAGTCATTATCGATACCTATCAATTAATATCCCTCCTGTTTTATGAATGTGTATAATAAAAAGCTGATTTTTTTATAAATTTGATAACTATTTTTAAATCTGTTAATCAGCATTTCCATAAATACATAAAATAATCATTTGCAATCGTATTTTACAATTATACACTAATTTTTATTTATATTCCATAGAAAAAATAATATTTTTATAAATTTTTTCTATATATTAATGTTATTTAATTGGAACTTTATGTCAAATTAGTTTTTCTTAAATATATTTAAGTTATAAGAGTAAAAATCGGTGTTTTGTCTGATGAACTTATGTCTAAAAAACCTTTGCTGTTTTCAGGCAGCTTTTTTAATATTTCATTTAATGCACTTATTTTCCAGTTATAGTCATCAAAATTTCCAAAAATTACATCTATGTCATTTATGTAAAGATGTATGCTGTCAGTATTTGAAACATCAATTCTGACAACATCATCAATAATTTCATATTTAGCCATAAGTTTTGTAAATTCAACAACAACATTAAATGCATCTGAATTATCGGCTTGAAGTATTTTCCCAACTTCAAAACTTTTAAATGAAAGTCCTACAACTATTGGAAGTTTTTCTTCAATACTGCTTTTTACATCTATTATACGCCCTTCATCGTCAATAAACAAATAACTATTCATATATGGAACATATCCTCTGATTTTTCTTTCTGTAATTATAATATTTAATATATTAGGAAGTTTTCTTTGAAAACTTACATTTTTTATATATGAATTTTCAAGCAGCTTTTTCTTTCCTTCTATGGTGTTAAACGCAAAAAGATTTTTTAAATTTTTATCAAGGTTAAGTGTTTCTAAAATAAATTGTTTTGTTACATAATTATTATTGCTAATATTTACCGTTTTTATATCAAATAACGGGCAAACAAGCAAAACAACAGTTATTGCCGATAATATAGCTGCTGCAGCAAAAAGTTTTATTGCTATTTTTTTCATTTGTTTACACCTCAAGAATTAGTTTTCAGAAAATTTTATATCTGCCCCTAACTTTGTAAGCATGGTTTCTATATTTTCATACCCTCTTTGTATATGAATACTTCCGTTTACAATTGTTCTGCCTTCTGCCAAAAGCCCAGCGATTATAAGTGCAGCGCCGGCTCTTAAATCATGAGAGTATACTTCTGTTCCAATAAGCTTTTTAGGACCTTTAACAATAAATGTACGATTGTCTTTTATATCTATATCAGCGCCCATTTTTATAAGTTCAGGTATATGCTTTATTCTTTTATCAAATACTTCTTCTTTTATAATACTTGTTCCTTGCGCTTGTGTCAATAAGGTTGTAAGCTGCGGCTGCATATCTGTTGGAAATCCGGGGTGAGGAGCTGTTGAAATGACAGGTATTGATGATAAATGTTTTGTGGTTTTAAGATATATTGAGTTATTGTTTATTTTTAAATTACAGCCGGCTTGTGAAAGTATATCTGTTACAGGCTTTATTATATAGCTTGAAATATTTTCAATGTATAGTTCCCCGCCTGTTGCAGCACTTGCCATAAGATAAGTGCCGGCTTCCATTCTGTCAGGCATAATAGTGTGTTCAGCAAAACCTAATTTATCCGTTCCTTCTATTGTTATTGTATCTGTTCCAGCACCTGTTATTTTTGCTCCGGCTTTTTTTAGATAAAGCTGAAGGTCACATATTTCCGGTTCTTTGGCGGCGTTTTTTATAATTGTTTTTCCTTTGGCAAAAACAGAGGCAAGTATAATATTTTCTGTTGCGCCTACGCTTGGGAAAGGAAGTTCAATAACTGTTCCAATTATTTTAGGACAGCTTATTTCTATTTTATTTCCGTTTTCATTTATTTTTGCTCCAAGTTTTTTAAAAGCGTTAAGATGTATATCAATGGGACGGTTTCCCAATTCGCAGCCTCCGGGGTAAAATAATACTCCCTCACCGAATCTTGAAATTAATGCACCCATAAATATTATTGAGGAACGCATTTTTTTTACAAGATTTTCAGGTATTTGTACTTTATCCGCAGAGGAGGAGTTTATTATTATCGTATTACCGTCAGCGTCTATATCTGTGCCAAGCTGTTTTAATATTTTAAATGCTGTATCTGTATCGGAAATTTTGGGACAATTGTTTAACACAGTTACGTCATTTGTCAAAAGAGATGCGGCAATAATCGGCAGAGCAGAATTTTTTGCTCCGCTTAATAGTATTTTGCCGGAAATGGTTTTGCCGCCGTTTATAATGTATTTTCCCAATATAAACCCTCCCGAAAATACTTTTATATTTTATATTATGGCGGGAGGAATAATGTTGTTACTCAAGACTAAATATTTTTTTAAGAGCAAAACTTACTCCGCAGTTGTCATTTGAAAGCGTAACCATATCGGCTATTTCTTTTAAACTGTCTTCTCCGTTTTCCATAGCAACAGAAAAACCAGCTTTTTTAAGCATATAATAATCGTTTTCACTATCTCCTATTGCTATTGTATCTTTTAAATCAATAGAAAGAGACGCTGCATATTTTTCAAGTGCATTTCCCTTTGAAACGGTTTTATCACATATATCAATACAGTTGCGTGCAGAACGGACTGCAGATATATCAGCTATACAAGCTATATCTTGTTTTATTCTTTCAAGTTCCTTAGGTTTGTCTTCAACAAATACTACTTTTATTATTTCTTCTTCATCTATAAGTTTTTGTGTGTCTGTAATATATTCATACTTTATATTTTCAATAAGCGCTTTTGTATATGTATTTATTATTGCGTTAATTCCAAGTTCAACAGACATTTTGTCGTTTGAAAAACCTTTTTTCATAGTAAACGCTTTAAATGGAAGATTGTTTTTTGAACTGTATGAAAATATTTCTTTTAAAGCAGTTTTTTTAATAGGTGTAATGCTTAAAATTTTACCGCTTCTCAGTTCCCTTATAGATGCTCCGTTACAGCCAATTACAGGAGCTTTTATATCAAGTTCTTTTATATAGTCATATACAAGAATATCATTTCTTCCGGTTGCTATTATAATTTCTATACCTTTTTGATTTAAAATTTTTATTATTCTTTTATTTTCTTCTGGTATATTGCCTTTTTTGTCTAAAAGTGTATTGTCACAGTCTATTGCAATTAATTTGTAAGGCATAGCCTTTTTCCTCCTAATAAAATATTAGTGATATCTTTATATTTTAACAGTTTAGTATTATTTTGTCAAATATCAGTGAAACATGGCTTTGCTATTTTCTTGATTAATGCTCTTTAACTCCTCCGCAAGTTCTAAACGTAATTCATCGGCTTTTACAGAATCACAATTTTCAATGATTCAATATGTGAACGGATGCTGTTTAATAATTCTGACATAATAACTTTTCCTTTCCCGGTAACAATTTTCATTTTGCCATTTCTTTCTCTTTTGTGGGTTTGAATTTTTCAGAAAGTCCAATTACCTTATCCACAATAAAATTAGAATAATACCAATCATTATATACATTTCATACAACAATTTATAATTTATGTCAAGTGTTTTTATCTTTATTCTCATATAAACAGCTGATTTGTTGTTTTGCTCTTTTTTACATCACAGAAAAAAGCCGAGAGAGCATGAAAATATGGTACAGGCGGTCAAAAAAGTATAGAAAAGTTATTATATAGCTGTTTTGAAGTCTATGAATAGTCTTTAATTATATCTTTAAACTGCATATTGTATAGTTCAGAATATCGTCCGCCTTTTTCAAGTAATGATGTATGATTTCCCATTTCTATTATTTTTCCACGTTCCATTACTATTATTTTATCTGCATTTACAATAGTTGAAAGTCTGTGAGCGATAATAATTGACGTTCTGCCTATCATTAAATTTTCTAAAGCGTTTTGTACCAGTTCTTCTGATTCGGAATCTAAAGCACTTGTCGCTTCGTCCAATATGAGCAATTTCGGATTTCTTAAAAATACTCTTGCTATTGCTATACGCTGTTTTTGTCCTCCTGATAGTCCTATTCCTCGTTCTCCCAGCATTGTATCAAATTTTTGAGATGTTTTCATAATGAAATTATAGGCATTTGCGGCTTTAGCAGCATCTTCCACTTCTTTATCTGTTGCATTGGGTTTTCCGTATAGTATATTTTCTTTTATTGTTCCGGAAAAGAGCAATGTATCTTGAAATACCATTCCAATTTTTTCATATAAAGATTTTAGAGAATAATCTCTAATATCTATGCCGTTAATTATTATGTTTCCTTTATCGGTGTCATAAAAACGAGTTAACAGATTTACCAATGTAGTTTTCCCGCACCCGCTTGAGCCTACAAGCGCTATATTTTCTCCTTGTTTGATATTAAAGTCAATATCATATAAAGTGTAGCCATTATCTTCCTCATTATATTTAAAATATACATGATTAAATTTTAGATTTATAGGGATATTATAATCTAATGTTATAGCTTTACTTTTTTCCTTTATATCAAGCGGAGTATCTAATATCTCAAATACTCTCTCAATTCCAGCGCTGCATTTTGAATATGTAAGATTTAATTCAGCGAATCTTCTTAAAGGTGTTATAAAATATCCTAAGTATGAGTAAAATATGATTAAGTCACCTATGGTCATAGTATCTTTTGCTATATATACGGCTGATAAGCATACAACAATAGAAACTGTTATTTCTGATAAAGAACTTGTTACAGCTTCTCCTAATGAATTGTATCGATTTGTTTTTCGTGTAAAATTGTAAATTTTTTTTGAATATTTGTTAAATTTGTTTATTTCATAGTCTTCCATATTAAATAGTTTAACAGTAGCAAAACCTGCCATACGTTCCTGAGTATACCCGGAAATCTCTGAAATATTATTTTGAACTTTTCTGCTTGCTTTATAAATTTTTATACGGATTTTTTTAGTAATAATAATAGATAAAGGTACAGCAGTAGAACATACTAATGTAAGCGGTATGTTAATTGAAAACATAAGAACCATATATATTATAAACATTATAAAGTCAATCCAAATGTTTGTAGCAACATTCCATATAAAGCCGGTTACAGCTTCTACATCGCTGCTTATTCTTGTTACAATATTTCCGGATTTATTTTTGTGATGAAATAAAGCCGACATTTTTTGAAGATGACTATATAACTGGCATCGCATAGTATGGGTTATTTTATTAGCGGCCTCAAGAGAACAAAATTGTCTTAAAAATGCCGATGGAATATATATAAATGAATATATAATAAAAAGTATTATAAGCCATTTAAAAATTTCGTCTATTTTTTCGGCTGATGTTAAAGTCTCTGATATGAGCAGAGTATCTGTAAAATATTTCAAGACTTGAGGAAGTATTAATGGAAGTATTAATTTTAATACTCCGAAAACGGTTGAAATTAATATAAGGTACCAATAAGGTTTTATATATAATAGTAAACGGACAATACTTTTTTTCTTTATATTCATAATTTAATTTACTCCAATCCATATTATATTTTGAAACTTTGGAAAATACTATATATAAAATTATTTTATATTAAGATATTAATATATTCAATTAAATATATGCTCAGTTTTTTGATAAATCTTATATATTATGATATATTTTAAGCCATATACAATTAACTAAGGTGAATATAATAAAATTATAATTTTTAGTTTTGGAGTATGTTTTTAAGATTTTTAAATATTTTTAATATAAATTGATAAATAATAAAAAATATAATAGTTAATCAAGCAAACGATTAAATGCTTTTTTAGAAGGTTCGCAAGGTTAGTATAGGCGAGATTATTAACTTCCTAAAAAGAGATAAAGCTGGTGGAAGCACTAACCTTGCTAAAATTGTCTTAAAACCTATTTATTCGCATAAAATATACGATTTTGTTAATTATTATTAAAGATTTATTCAATCTATATATAAAAAACAGTTTTAAAACAATTTCAAATATATGATAACATATTAATGTTATTATTACATAGCGAATTTAAAAAAAATATGGTAATAAATAATGTTTTGATTTTAAGACATATTTTTTATAAGTAATTTGAAAATATATAGAATTGTTTATTTTGATTTGTTATAATTATTATATATTTATTACCAGAAGATTTTTATTTATTAAGAAATGGAGATGATTGAAAATGAAATATGTGTATTTAAACAATGGTTTGAAAATGCCTATGCTTGGATTGGGAGTTTATAGATGTTCAGAGGAAGATACATTTAATACAGTAAAATCGGCAATTGATAATGGATATAGATTAATTGATACGGCGTCAGCTTATGAAAATGAAGAATTTGTAGGAGAAGCTATTAAATATTGCGGTGTAAATCGTGAAGATTTATTTATAACCACAAAACTTAAAAATGATGACCAAAGAGCAGATAACCAAAGAAAAGCTTTTGAAGACAGTCTTAAAAGGCTTAATTTAGATTATATTGATTTATATCTTATACATTGGCCTGTTAAGGAAAAATTTGAACAGTCATGGATTGAACTTTCTAAGATTTATGAAGAAGGGCTTGTACGTGCAGTTGGAGTAAGCAATTTTAAAGAACACCACCTTGATAAGCTTAAAGAAATAAGCGATTTAACACCGGCTGTAAATCAAGTGGAAATTCATCCAAAACTTACACAAAAACAATTACTTGAAGATTGTAAAAAAAGAAAAATACAAATTGAGGCATGGAGTCCTTTGGGAGCACTTAAAAATAATATTCTTGAAAATGAAGTTTTATTGAAAATTGCTGAAAAATATAATAAAACTCCAGCTCAGATAATTTTAAGATGGGATATTGAATGTGGAATAGTAACTATACCTAAATCATCAAATGCACAAAGACAAAAACAAAATATTAATATATTTGATTTTAGTTTGACAATTGAGGATATACGTGCAATTGATAATATTAATGAAAATGAAAGAACAGGTTCAGACCCTGATAATTTTACATTTTAAAGTATTATAATTATAATTTATAAAGTACAATTTAGGGTTTATTTACGGAGGTTTGGAGGTTTGACCTATGTTTAGAGTTGATAAAAAATTATTTATAAAAATAATTATTGTAATTTTTGCAGCGGTAATTTTTAACGTCGCTTATTTTACTTATATTCATAAAAGTCTTACAGAATTGGTTGATGCGTATATTTCTAATGAATTATATACAGGTTCTGTTGCCGTAAGCATTAGTATTGATAAAAAAATGAGCGAAGTTAAATTTTTATCTAAATTAGATATTATGAGCGACGAGACAATTGAAATTGAGCAAAAACTGAAATTCTTAACCGATTATAGGAGAAGGAGCGGAGGGTTAAGAATTTATTTAAGTGATTTGAATGGAGAATGTATTTCAAATTACGGAGAAACAATATATATAAATGATTATGATTTTTTTCAAAAAGCCTCTACTGGAAGAATTACAATAAGTCCTCCAATATATAATTATCAGGAATCTAAATGGACAATTGCCGTTGCATCACCTATAAGAAATTCAGCCGGACAAATGGAAAATATAGTAGTTGCTTTTTATGATGCTGACGAGTTTAATGAAATTATAAACGGTATTGATTTAGGAAAGTCAACAGTTACATTAATTACTGATTTAAAAGGTGTTGTTATTTCAAATAACTCAGATATAATTGAAGACAATATAGCTGATTCAGGTACAATTTATGAAAAAAACAAAGCTCTTTCAGGTATAAAGGAAATACAGGAAAAGGCAATATTAGAAGGAGCTGGTTCTGGAGAGTTTATGTTTGACGGAGTATTAATGAAAGCGTATTATAGACCAGTGCCTAATAATGATTGGATACTTATTTCAGCAGCGGATAAAAACGTAATCTATAAGCAAGTAGATTATATTACATATGTAGTTGAAGGGGTAACAGTTCTTATTTTAATTGCCGGATTTATGTGTTTAATTTATTCAATTAAAGCTAATTCAAGTTTAAAAATTGAAAAAAATAAAAATAAAGTTGTTTTAAAAGCTTCAAACTTAGTTCTTATCAGAATTAACAGAAAAGGAGAGATAACATATTACAATGATAATTTTCTTAAGTATACAGGATATAATGAAACTGAATTGAAGAATAAAACAGTTTATAATATTATTCCGGATGGTTATTATTTTGAACTTGATATGTATTTAGATAAAATATTTTCAGGAAATGAAATAAGTGAGTTTGATATGCCTATTATAGGAGACGGCGGAAAATGGATTTATGTTTTATGGAATACTAATATTGTAAAAAAAGGAAGATTTAATGATATTGAACTGATAGGAATTAATATATCAAATATAAAGGAATATGAAAGAAAAATACAAAGGCTTGCTTATTTTGACCAGCTTACAGGACTTCATAATTTAACGTATCTTGAGGAATATTTTAATAGTGTAGCATCTATGAATAAATCGAAAAAAATGGCTGTTATGTATATTGATATAGATAACTTTAAAGAAATTAAAGAAATGTTTGGACATAGCACAGGAGACAAGTTTATTGTTGATATATGCAATAAAATAACAAATATAAATAACGATAAGGTTAAAGTATGCCGAAATGGCGGAGATGAGGTTGTTATATTTTATGAGAATATTAAAGACCGTGATGAAATAGACAACTATGTAAAACTTGTTATGGATGCAGTTAAATGTAATTATCATATAAATAATATAACTTCGGCAATATCTCCAAGTATTGGAATAAGTATTTATCCTGATGATGGAAGTGATTATTCGGAACTTTTTAATAATGCTGCTGCTGCTATGAGGTCGGCTAAAATAAGCGGTAAAGATAGAGTTGTTTATTTTAGCAATGCTATGAAAAGTAATATGTATGAGCAAAGTATGATTGAAAATGAACTTGAAGAAGGTATAAAAAATAATGAATTTACACTTTTTTATCAGTCTCAGTATAATGTTGATACAGGTGAATTATGTGGCTTTGAGGCACTTGTAAGATGGCTTAGTTCTAAAAATGGTTTTATGGTTCCTAAAAAGTTTTTGATTCAGGCTGAAAAAAATCAGCTTATAATACCTCTTGGTTATATAATAATTGAAAAAGCCTGTGATTTTTTGAAAAAACTTCAGCAATTAGGAAAAGATAATTTATATGTTAGTATTAATATTTCTCTTATACAGCTTTTATGTAATGATTTTGAGGATAAAGTTTTGGATATTATAAAGAAAAAAGAAGTAAAAGCAGAAAATATTAAGTTTGAAATAACTGAAAAAATTATTATTGATAATATTGATGATGTAGAAAGAAAAATAAGATTTCTTACTGAAAATGGAATAGGTTTTTCTGTTGATAATTTTGGAAAAGGTTATACTTCTCTTGCTCACTTAAGCAGTCTGCCGCTTGAGACTTTAAAATTTGACAAAACTTTTGTTGAATCTATTATGGAAGATGATGATAAAAAAGAAATTTTGTCATGTATTATAAATCTTGCTAAAAACATTAATTTAAAAGTTGTGGCAGAAGGAATAGAGTTGGCAGAACAGCTTAATTGGATGAAAGAAAAAGGAAATGTTACGGTACAGGGATTTTATGTTGGAAGTCCTGTTCCGGAAAATGAGGCACTTGATATTATAGAAAAAAATATATATAATTTTAAACCATTATAATTGCAGAGGTATTTTAATATGAATGAAAGAGATATTGCTGTTTCTGTTTTAATGGAAATAACTAATGAAAAACTTTACAATAATATAGCTCTTAGGAGAACACTTAAAAGAAATAACGGGCTTTCAAGTGTTAAAAAGGCGTTTATTACTGAAATTGTAAACGGAACTTTAAGAAATATAATTTATATTGATTATATAATTGATTTATTTTCAAATATAAAAACAAAAAAAATGAAACCTGTTATATTAAATATACTAAGAATTTCTATTTATCAGATTTTATTTATGGATAAGACGCCAACAGGTGCAGCATGTAATGAAGCTGTAAAAATTTCTAAAATGCGTGGATATAAAGGTTTGTCGGGATTTGTAAACGGCGTTTTAAGAAATATAGCAAGAAATTCAGATAATTTTTATATGCCGGATAAAAATAAAGAACCTATAAGATATTTGTCAATTAAATATTCATATCCTGAATGGATTATTGATTATTGGCTTAAAAATATAGATTATAATAGTGTTGAAGATATGTGTCGTATAAATAATAAGTCACCTAAAGTGTGTATTTGTGTAAATAGCTTAAATGAATCTTATGATAGTGTATATAATACGCTTATTAAAGAGGGTGTGGAGGCTAAAAAGGGAAATGATGAACTTAGTATTTATATTTCAAAGCAATCCGATATTACTAATTTAAGTTCGTTTCAAAGTGGTTTTTATCATGTTATTGATGAAAGTTCAATGTTTGCCGTAAGGAAGTTTATGCCTAAAAAAGGTGAAAGAATAGCCGATATATGTTCAGCGCCCGGAGGAAAGTCGTTTATGTGTGCTTATTTAATGGATAATTCGGGATTTATTTCTGCAAGAGATATTTACGAGCATAAAATAAAATTAATTGAAGAAGGAGCAAAAAGGCTTAAAATAAATATAATTAAAGCAGAATTAAAAAGCGCAGAAAAATTTTATAAAGAGGATGAGGAAACATTTGACAGAGTTTTAATTGACGCTCCTTGTTCTGGATTTGGAATTATAAGAAAAAAACCGGATATTAAATATACAAAATCCATTGAAGATATATATTCACTTGCTAAACTGCAAAAAAATATTTTTGACTCCTCATGGAAATATGTTAAAAAAAATGGCATTATATTATATAGTACATGTACGATATCAAAAATAGAAAATGAGGATAATACTAAATATTTTACAGATAATTATCCTGTTGAACTAATTGAGAAAAAACAACTTATGCCGGCGGAAAGCGGAGGAGATGGATTTTTTTTAGCTGTTTTTAGAAGAAAGGATTAATTTATGGATATAGATAAATATGATGTTTTATCATTAAATATAGATGAAATTAAAAATATTTTATGCGATATAGGAGAAAAACCTTATAGGGCAAATCAGATTTTTAAATGGTGTCATAACAGTTTTGCCGAAAGTTTTAATGAAATGAGCAATATACCTAAAGGTTTAAAAAATCAGCTTAATAATATAATATACTTTCCGAAAATGAATATTGCAGAACGTTTTTTGTCTAAAAAAGATAATACAATAAAATACTTGTTTGAAATTGAAAATAATAATATAATAGAAAGTGTGTTTATGAGATATGAATATGGCAATGCTGTCTGTATTTCTACTCAAGCAGGCTGTAAAATGGGCTGTTCTTTTTGTGCGTCTGCTATTGGAGGCTTTGAAAGAAATCTGACGGCTGGTGAAATGCTTTTACAGGTTTATAAAATGCAAAAGGATTCGGGTCTTCGTGTGTCGAATATTGTTTTAATGGGCAGCGGCGAGCCGTTGGATAATTTTGATAATACAATAAAATTTATTGAGCTTGTTAGCAGTAAAGACGGCGTAAATATAGGACAAAGGCATATTACAGTATCAACGTGCGGTATTGCCGATAAAATATATGAACTTGCGAAAAAGAAGTTTCAAATTAATTTAGCTGTTTCTCTCCATGCGCCTAATGATGCTATAAGAAGAAAAATTATGCCTATTGCTCTTAAATATTCTTTTAGAGAAGTTTTAGAAGCAGCAAAGGAATATGCTTATATTACAAAAAGGCGTGTTACGTTTGAATATGCTCTTATTTCAGGTATAAACGACAGTGATGAATGTGCAAGAGAACTTTCTTTTGAAATGAAAGGCTTTTTAAGCCATGTAAATCTTATACCTGTAAATAATGTCGCTGAAAAAAATTATGTTAAAAGCAGTGAAAAAAAGGTTAAGCATTTTGCTGATATTTTAAGGAAAAACGGCGTTAATACAACAATAAGGCGTAGACTTGGAAGTGATATAAACGCAGCTTGCGGACAGCTTAGACGAGGTTATAAAAAACCTGACGAGGTGTAAAAATGATTGGTTATGGAAAAACAGATAAGGGAATTTTAAGAACCGCTAATGAAGATAATATTTTTGTAAGTAATAAACCGGTTGGAAGACTTAATAATTTATATATTGTAGCTGATGGAATGGGAGGACATAAGGCCGGAAATATTGCAAGCCTTTATGTTATTAAATATTTTCTTGAATATGTTAATAGTGAGGATTCGGGAGACGATATTTTAGATATTCTTGTTTCGGGAGTTGATTACGCTAACAATATGGTTTATGAAATGTCTCTTTCTAATTATGAATACAGCGGAATGGGTACGACGTTTTTAGCAGCGTCTGTTGTTGGCTCAAAAGTGTTTATAGTGCATGTAGGTGATTGCCGTCTGTATATTTTTAGACAGGGAAAACTTGCGCAGATTACAACAGACCATACTTTTGTTATGGAAATGGTTAGAGAAGGTGAAATTACAATAGAAGAAGCAAGAACACATCCTAAAAGAAATGTAATTACACGTGCTTTGGGAGTTGAAAGTAAAATTTATGCGGATGGGCTTTTTAGCAGTATTGAGGATAATGATATAATTTTGATGTGTTCTGATGGATTAACAGAAATGGTATCAAGCGAAGAAATATTAGCGGTTTTATTAAAGGATAAGTCACTTGAGGGCAAGATTGACGAACTTATAGATATTGCTAACGCTCATGGGGGCAAAGACAATATTTCAGTAGTTCTGATAGGAAATTAGGAGGCGTAACTTAATGAATATTAAGCAGGGAACCGTTATTAACGGAAGATATAAAATATTAGAAAAAATAGGCGTCGGAGGAATGGCTGTTGTTTATAGAGCAGAAGATATTAAGCTTGACAGGTCGGTTACATTTAAAGTTCTTAAAGAGGAATTTATTTCCGATGAGGATTTTATAAAAAGATTTAAAGTGGAAGCACGTGCAGCAGCTAAACTTTCACATCCCAATATTGTTAATGTGTACGATGAGGGAAGTGAAAATGATATTTATTATATTGTTATGGAGTATATAGATGGAGTTACTTTAAAAGAACTTGTTTTGAAAAAAGCTCCGTTTGATAATGAAGAGGCTTTAAGTATTTGTATTCAAATTGCATCAGCTTTAGAAAATGCGCATAAAAACAATATTGTTCACAGAGATATAAAACCTCAAAATATTTTAGTTACAAGAGAGGGTATAGTAAAAGTAACTGATTTTGGAATAGCAAGAGCAGCTACATCTACTACTGTTACGGCTGAATCAGTAGGCTCTGTTCATTATTTTTCGCCGGAACAGGCAAGAGGTGGTTTTGTAGATTCAAAAAGTGATATTTATTCTCTTGGAATTGTTTTGTATGAAATGGTAACCGGTGAACTTCCTTTTGATGGTGAAACTCCGGTGGCGCTTGCTATGAAACATTTAAGAGAGCCTATTCCTAATATGAGAGAAATTAATCCCGATATATCTGAAAGTGTTGAAAAAATTATTGTAAAAGCTACTCAAAAAAGTGCTGGTAAAAGATATCAAAGTATTGAGGATATGAATAGAGACTTGAAAAGGGCGACTACGGATTCATCAGGAAATTTTATAAGAGAGGAAGCCGAGATTGATACTTCAAGTCAGACAATCGTAATGGACAGAAGTCAAATGGATGAAATTAAAAATAAAAGTGCATATGAAGACGTATATGAATCGGATTACGATTATGAGGACGATTACAGAAAAAAAGGAACTCGCAATGTTAGAGAAAAAGTTAGAGATTATGATTATGATAAGAAAAGTGAAAGACGAGTTGTTATTGCCGCTGTTGCCACAGCAATTGTTATAATTGGTATAATTTCATTTATAGGAGCTAAGTTTGTTAAATTAGGAGATGGGGAAACTGTAAATGTTCCGGATTTTAAAGGAAAAACATGGGAAGAGGCTCTTGAAATTGCCGAGCAGAATGAAGTATATATTAAAAAAGAGGCTGATGATTACAGCGAGGACTACAAAGAAGGTCTTATAATGGCTCAAGATGTTGAAAGCGGAAAGTCAATTAAGGTTGGAAGTACAGTTAATATAACTATAAGCAAAGGCTCAAATAAATTTAAACTTCCGGATGTTGTCGATTATGATACTGTAAAGGCTTATGAGGTTCTTTCTGAATATAATGTTAAAATTAAGCCTGAATATACTTACAGCGAGGAATATAAAGAAAATGTTGTTATTAGGCAAGAACCAAAAAGTGGTGAAATGGCGTCACCGGGAGATACAATTATTCTTTATATAAGCAAAGGAGAAGAAGAAATTCCTGTAAATATACCTGATGTTGTTGGAGAAAACCTTGATTATGCACGTATTACTCTTGAAAACAAAGGCTTTGTTGTTAATATAAAACATTCTGAAAGTAAAAATACGGCTAAAGGGAAAATAATGAGTCAAAATCCACCGGGAGGACAAGAAGCGCTTGAGGGCAGCACTGTTTTGGTTGTAGTAAGTGACGGAGCACCGGAAGAAGAACCTAAACAGGATGATAACGATAAAAAAAGTGAAACTAATGAAGATAATAACAATAACAACAGCCAGAATAATAATGAAAATAATAATTCGGCTATTGAAAACAATAATAGTAATAGTAATAGTAATAATAATGATGATAATCAACATGAAAATGAACTTAAAACAGACCATATACAGTTTGCTCCTGATTTAAGTGAGTACAATACTGAAGATACCGTAGATGTAAAAGTTATAGATGCTACAAACGATATTGTAGTATACAGCAGTTCTCATAAAGTTTCAGAATTTCCGCTTCCGTCTTTGTCAGTTACGGGAAGTAAGCCAACAAATTATAAATTGTATGTTGATGGTAAGCTTGTAGGAGAAGAAACTAAGTTTCAGTAAGGAGTTTTATTATATGCTTGAAGGCAGAATTATAAAAGGTATCGGAGGATTGTATTTTGTAGATGCAGGAGAAAAAATATATGAGGCTAATGCAAGAGGAATTTTCAGAAAGCTGAAAATAACTCCTTTAGTCGGAGATTTTGTAAAAATAAGCGTTATAAATGAGGATAAAAAAAGAGCGTCTATTGAAAAAATACTTGATAGAAAAAATGAACTTATACGACCTAAAATTGCAAATATTGATTTATGTATTATTACATTTGCTGCTAAATCACCGGATATTAATTTTGATACGTTAGATAGATTTTTGATTTTATCTGAAAAGATTAATATTAATACAGTTATTTGTATTAATAAAGCTGATTTATCTGATGAAGAAACAATTAATATAATTAATAAAGTTTATGCCCCTATTTATGATGTTTTTTATACATGTACTAAGACAAAAGAAGGTGTAGATAAACTTTTAAAGTTTATTAATAAGAAAGCGGTTGTATTTGCCGGTCCGTCAGGTGTCGGCAAAAGCAGCCTTATTAATTGCATAGCTCCGTCTTTAACACTTAAAACGGGAGAAATAAGCCGGAAAATAGAAAGAGGAAAACATACAACAAGACAAGTTGAGCTTATTGATATGGGAAAAGGTACTTACGCTGCTGATTCACCAGGGTTTACATCTCTTTCATTAAATGGAATAAGTTTGGAAAAACTTCCGTATTATTTTAAAGAATTTAAAAAATATTTAGGAGGCTGTCGTTTTAACGACTGCTTTCATATTAAAGAACCTGACTGTATGGTTAAAGCTAATATAGGTAATGGAATAAGCGAAGAAAGATATAAAAGATATATATGTTTCGCTGATGAAATAAAAAAAGGAGAATTTAGATGATTAAGCTGTCGCCTTCAATTCTTGCCGCTGATTTTAGCCGGCTTGGAGAAGAAATTAAATCTTTGGAAAAAGAAAAAGTGCCTTATCTTCATGTTGATGTAATGGATGGTCATTTTGTGCCGAATATTTCTGTTGGTACTCCTGTTGTTGAATGTATTAGAAAGTTTACTGATATGATTCTTGATGTGCATTTAATGATTGAAAATCCTGAAAAGTTTATAGGTGTTTTTGCAGAGGCTGGAGCAGATATTATAAATGTGCATTTTGAAGCAAGCGAAAATATTTCTAATACAATTAAGTTAATTAAAAGCTATAATAAAAAAGCGGCTGTCACATTAAAGCCAAAAACACCTTTCTCATGCGTAAAAGATATTTTGCCGGAAATAGATATGCTTCTTATTATGTGTGTTGAGCCGGGATTCGGGGGACAGGAATTAATTGAAAGTTCATATAAAAAAATAAAAGAAGCGTATAATTTTATTGAATCAAATCAACTTAAAACAGATATTGAAGTTGACGGCGGCATTAATTTTGAAAACATAGGAAAGATAATAGAATGCGGCGCTAATGTTATTGTTGCCGGTACATCGGTTTTTGGCGCTGAGAACATATCTTTAGCAGTAGAAAAATTTAATTGTATTTTTAATGAATATGAGGTAAAAAAATGAGAACTTTGATTTTTGGAAATGGAAGTATTCATGATTATGATATTGTTAAAAAATATTTATGCAAAGACAGTATAATTATATGTTGTGACGGCGGTATGAGACATGCTCTTGTTCTTGATATTATTCCTGATTTTATTATTGGGGATTTGGATTCGGCTAAAGGTGAGGATATTGATTATTTTAAAAGAAAAAATGTTGAGTTTTTTGAGTTTCCGTCTGAAAAAGATAAGACTGATATGGAGATAGCTGTTCAATTTGCAATTAATAAAGGAAATTCTGAAATTTATTTGTTTGGAGCTTTAGGAAGCCGTATTGACCATAGCCTTGCTAATATGCATATATTAAAGCTTTGTTGTGATAATGGAATAAAGGCGTTTATTGTTGATGAAAAAAATGTTATAACAATGACTAATTCAAAAATTGAAATTAATGGAAATAAAGGTGATATTATCTCATTAATACCTTTTACTCCTTCAGTTGAGAATGTTACTACAAACGGTTTGTATTATAAGCTTGAAAACGCTGTTTTATATGCCGAAAGTTCAAGAGGCATAAGCAATGTTATGCTTGAAAACAAAGCGTCGGTTGATTTATCTAAAGGTATTTTATTTGTAATAAAGTCACAAGATTAATAATAGCGGAATATAATGCAAAGAGGTGAATGCTATGGCTGTTAAGCGTAAAGTTGTAGGACTTATGACATGCTGCGCCGGAGTTGGTATGATTTTTGTTATTATTATTCCGTGTTGGGGTTTTATGCTTGCTGTTCTTTTAGTGGCTTTTGGTATTTGGGAACTTATTGATTAAGATACACATAAAAAATAAGTACATTTGAGGAAAACGCATGCGTTTTCCTCAAACTAAAATTCAAATTAATTTTATATTTTTTTATAATCTAAAAATTTTTTATTTTAATACGTTTGTTGTTTTATCTACAAGTGCAAGAACTTCGTCAGATAATAAACGTACATCATTCATTGATTTATAAATCATCTTTCCGTTTTCAGAAGTATCTGATACATCTTTTCTTGTATTGTCAATAACATTTATAAGATTTTCTATTCTTTTATTGTATTCTGATATTATGTCAGTAACTTCTTTTATAGTATGGTGTATATGTTCGTTATGCTCATTAGCATTATTTACAGATTTTTTCGATTCTTCTGAAAGACTTCTTATGCTGTTGGCTATTACGGAAAATCCTCGTCCAGCCTCTCCGGCTCTTGCTGCTTCAATAGAGGCATTAAATGAAAGTAAATTTATATTGCTTGAAATTTCTTCAACATCATCTGTTACATTTTTATATTTATTTGCATCTTTGCTTATTTGATTAACTTTTTCATACATTTTCTTTCCAAGTTCAATAAGTTCACGCATATGCTCATTTACAACATTCATATCGCTGTAACCTTTTTTGCTTAATTCACTTATGACCTCTGTATCTGATTTTACAGATTCAATACTTTTATCAAGCTTTACAGATATTTGTCTTAATTGTCCTATTACATCGGATACGGCTGTATTAACCTGCTGTATATTGTCTCTTTCTTCATTAACTTTAGCAAGCATATATTGGTGACAGTTCTCAGGTACGTTAAGACCTTTTGCAATTGCAACTGCCATCTCTTCACATGTTTTAAAACCACAGGCACGACAGTCAAATGTTTTTTCTTTAATAGTAGTCTTTTTAAGTTTTAAATATGCTTTTTCAATTTCTGCTGAACTAATATTTTTAATATTATTATCAAATATCTGATACTTCCTTATAAAGTCGTTGAGGTCTAACATATTGTTAAATTGTTCAAATAATTCCTTATTTTGTGACATCTGTTGAGATACATATTTATCTACATCATACATTATTCCGTCCATTTTAAACGATTTGTAATTTTGAGCTACTGCCGGACCGCTGTTACAGCCAAATTCACAATTGAGTACGTCAAATATGTCAGGAAGTGAATGTGGATTTTCTTCAGCGTATTCATCAAGTTCAGCGTAAACTCTTTCAGGACCTTCAAAGCTTGTAACATGAAGTTTTGGATTGTACATTAAAATATTTTCTTTAAGTCCTCCCGGTCTTGAATATATAGAACCAAGTATTCCTTGATGATAATCAAATTCAAAATCACTGTAAGATTTTACATTTGGAAGTGAAATCTTATTTTCTTTGAAATATTCTTTAAGATTTTGAAATGTAACATTATATTCTATAATATTTCCTGTTTGCATAAATTCTTCTTTTTTTGCAATACATGGAGATAAGGCTGCTATTTTATAATTTTTATGTAAATATTTCTTTATGAATATGGCTAAACAAAGCATTGGACTTTGAACAGGCGCAAGATAATTTAAAAGTTCATGCCTATGTTTTAAAATATAATTTACAATGGCTGGACAAGGCTGGCTTATAAGTTTTTTGCCTTCATTTTGTTCCATATATTTTATATAAGCCCATGTACATATATCAGCTCCAAGAGATATATCATAAATACTTTCTATATTATTATTTCTAAACCATTGCAATACATGTCTCCACATGCCATCAAAAGCAATTTTAATAGCTGGAGGAGCAAAAAGAATAATTTTTTCACCTTTTTTTAAGTCATTTAAAAAACGCTTCGTATCATCGTTAAAATGCCTTGCCTTATGAGAACAAGCTGTAATGCACTCACCGCATCTTATACAGCTATTATCGTCTACATCAATAACTAAGTTATTGTCTTTTCCGTAAAGTACCATATTGGCGTCGATTACAGGGCAAACCCTTACACATGAGTTACACCCTATGCAATGCCAACAACTTAAGCAAAATGTTGGCATTGACCCCGCATAAAAAATCA
>CAMTZM010000011.1 GCA_947086655.1 uncultured Eubacteriaceae bacterium | reverse complement strand
CGTTTTTATACAAATATAATTTAAAATACACAATATTATATAAAAAAATTTAGTGACGTTTTATAAACTATTGTGTATAATTAAAGACAGACTATTTTTAATTATAATTTTATATAAGATTATAAGTTTTAAAATAATCTGTTTTAATAATTATTTGGAGGGATAAGTTTGATAGAGGTTAAAAATTTAACAAAATGTTACGGACAACATAAAGCTTTAGATAACATTAGCTTTAAAATTGACGATGGTGAAATAGTAGGTTTTTTAGGACTTAACGGCGCTGGTAAAACTACTACAATGAATATAATGACAGGTTATATATCATCCACAGAAGGAATTGTCCTTATTAATGGATATGATATATTGGAAGAACCAGAAAACGCTAAAAGTCAAATAGGTTATCTTCCTGATACTCCGCCTGTTTATGGAGATATGTCTGTAATGGAATATCTAAATTTTGTATGTGATATTAAAAATGTTAAAAAGAAAGAAAAAAAAGATATGATTAACGACATTATAAATATTGTTAAAATAGATGAAGTTAAAAACCGTATTATCAAAAATCTTTCTAAAGGATATAGACAACGTGTTGGGCTTGCTCAGGCACTTATAGGATATCCTAAAGTCTTAATACTTGATGAGCCAACAGTTGGACTTGACCCACGGCAGATAATCGAAATACGAGATGTAATAAAAAAATTAGGAAAAAAACATACTATTATATTAAGTTCACATATTTTATCAGAGGTAAATGCTGTATGTGATAGAATTATAATAATAAATAGAGGGAAAATTGTGGCTGACCGTGTTAAAAACGATTTGGATAATAATATTATAGGAAATGCTCAATTGTTGGCAAAAGTCAAAGGAAATATGAATGCAATTAAAAATGCTTTTGAAAAATGTGATTATATAGACAATTTTGAAATAAATTTTAGTGATGAAGAAGGCGTTTTTGACGTAACGATTAAAAATAAAGAAAATTCAGATATAAGAGAACATATTTTTGATATATGCGTTGAAAATGATTTTAAATTGTTAATGCTTAAGGTATCATCTTTGAATCTTGAAGAAATATTCCTTAATGTAACAGCAGGAGAGTTAGCAGAAGAAAAAGGAGGAGAAAATTAATGACTGCTATTTATAAAAAAGAAATGCGTAATTATTTTAATACTATTATAGGATATGTTTTCCTTGGAATATTTGTACTTGTTACGGCTTACTTTTTTTGTATAAATAATATACTTGAAGCCGGAACAAATTATAATGACAATTTGTTAAGCACATTAACAATGTTTTTAATAATTATACCAATAATGACAATGCGTTTGTTTGCTGAAGAGGCTAAACAAAAGACAGACCAATTATTGTATACGTCGCCGGTAAGTGTTTTTAAAATTGTTTTAGGAAAATTTTTAGCGGCTTCAAGCCTTTTTTTGATTGGTGTTTTAATTACATGTATTTTTCCTATTATATTAAGTTTTTACGGTGATGTTGCATTTATGCAAACTGTCGGCGGAATTTTTGGATATTTTCTTTTTGGCTGCGGCTTAATATCAATTGGTGTATTTATATCAGTTTTAACTGATAATCAAATTATAGCGGCAGTAGGCACGTTTATAGCTATATTTTTTGTTATTATGATGGACGGTATTGCAGCAAGTATGCCTAAAGATACAGCTACAAGCGTTGCATTTACATGTATATTAGCCATTGCAGCAGCATTTTTAATATATAACGGAACAAAAAATATATACGCCGGTGGAATTACAGCTATAATAGGTTTTGCAATTGTTATTATTTTATATTATATAAATCCTCTTATTTTTGACGGTGTTATTATAAAGGTTTTAAGCTGGTTTTCATTGTTAGATAGATTCTTTAGTTTTTATATGGGCATATTTAATGTTGGAGATATAGTCTATCTTATTACATTTATTTGTGCGTTTTTATATTTAACTATTAATGTAATTGAAAAAAGAAGATGGAGATAGGAGGATATTAGATGAATAAAATTATTAAATCATTTAAAGATAAGCGTTTTAAATATGGAACATATTCTACAATTACAGCTTTTATTGTTATAGCAGCTCTTATTGTTATAAATGTTATAACCGAACAGCTTGATATTAAATATGATTTGACAGTTGATAATAAATATTCAGTAAGTGATAAAACAAAAGAGATAATAAATGATATAAGTAATGAAATAACTATTTATTCTCTTTTTAAAACAGGAGAGGAAGAAAAAAGAATAGAAGAAATTTTGGATTATTATTCTAAAATTTCCTCTAATATAAATGTAATAAATAAAGACCCTTATCTTTATCCTCAGTTTACAAGCAAATACGCTGGAGAGGGTAAAACAATTGATGTAAATAGTATAATAATTGAGTCAGGCGATAAGTTTAAGGTAATAAGCCAAGATGAGTTATATCAATATGATTATACGTCAAATGATTACATATTTGACGCTGAATCTAAAATAACAGGCGCTATACAATATGTTACAATGGAAAATCTTCCTGTTATTTATTTTGTGGATGGACATAATGAAATGGATATACCTTTTTATATTCTTGATGCACTTACCTCGGCAAATTATAAGGTTGAAAAACTTGATATAATTAAAACTGAGGGAATACCTGAAGATTGTACAGCGCTTTTTATGACCACTCCGGAAAAGGATTATTCTAAAGAAGAAACTGAATATATAAAAAAATATTTACTTAATGATGGACGTGCTGCTGTTTTTATTGATTACAACTCAAATTTTGAAAATCTTAACAGTATATTAAGCGACTATGGAGTTGAAGCAGACCATTCAATTATATTTGAAAAAAGCAGCAACAATTATTATATGGACCCAAGTATGATAATACCTAATATAAGTGAACACGAAATTACAAAAGATATAATAAATAAAGGCTATATTTTAATGGCGTCTCTTTCTCAGGGATTAAAAGAAATGGATATTAAAAAGAATACGGTTGAAATAACTCCTATTCTTGTTACAACTGCCGATGCCTACGGTAAAAGCAATGACAACCCACAATCTATAAATTATGAGGAAGGTGACTCAAAAGGACCGTTTAATCTTGCTGTTGCTGTTACTGATAATTATTACACCGATACTAATCATACTACAAAGCTTGTTGTTTTTGGCTCATCTACAATGATTAGTGATTATATAACAAGTATAGTAGGAGATAATAATATTATGTTTGTTATAAATTCTATAAACTGGCTTAATGACCAAGATAACAGTATTTATGTTCCATCAAAAAGCCTTTCCTCCGGCAAAATCATTATGGATAGTTATACTATGAGAAATATTATAATATTTTCATGTATAGTTATGCCTGTTATTATATTCGCAACCGGCATAATAGTATGGATTAGGAGGAGAAATAGATAATGAAAAAACAAAAGATAACTTTTATTATTTTATTGTCTGTTTTTGTGGTATTAGGCTGTATTTATTACTTTTGGTTAAAAGATTACAATAGTTTAGATAATAATGCTGATATGGAAGAAATAAATACTGAATTGATTTTAACGGATAAAGAACCAAATAATTTAAAAGAAGCGACTTTAATATCTCAAAATGATGAATTAACTTTAATACCATTAAAAGATGATGAGGATAATATTGAATGGAAAATAAAAGGATATGAAGATGTATTGTTTAATCAAACAAATATGACAAGTATTGTCTCTACATTAACTAATTTAACAATGTCTGATATAATAACGGAAAAAGTGGACAATATAAGTGATTTTGGACTTGATAAACCTATTGTAACAGCTAAAGCGGTGTTTGATAATGAGGAGAAAATAACTATATATATTGGAGATAAAACTGTTGATGAAAAGTATTATTATGCAAAGACAGATAAATCAGATAGAATATATATTTTAGAAAATTTATACGCTAATAGATTGCAAAGTAAATTAAATGGATTAATTGATAAAAGTATAAATATGATTTCTCAATATAAAATTTTATATCTTAATGTTAAAAGTAAGGGGAATGAAGAAATTGATATAGAATATTCGGAAAATAAGGAAGGAAACGCATCAGAACTTGAAAATTTAGGTATGCAAACGCTTCGTATGAATAAACCTTTTAATGGTGCTACGGTTTATCCTACAAATTTGCAGGATAATGTATTAGGAAATCTTTCAAGTATAATTTTAAATGAATTAATTGAAGTTTATCCTAAAGATTTGAATAAATATGGGTTAGAGTCACCTGAAATGGAAATAACAATGAAAGATGACGATTATGACGTTTATTTGAAAATAGGAAATGCTTATGACAGTGATAATTTATATTGTATGGTAAATCAAAGACCTCATGTTTTTACAATTAACAAAAGTGCAATTGAACCATTTACAAATATAAATGTATTTGATTTTATTGAAAAATTTGTTGCTCTTAATTATAGGGTTAATGTTGAAAGTATTGATATTAATTCTCCAAAAGGAAATTATAAAATAACATTTTCTGATGATATGTCTGAAGAAAATATTGAAGAAAAAAATGTTATGAAAGATAATCGCAAAGGTTTTATAAACGGACAAGAACTTGATAATGATTCATTTTCAGAATTTTATGAGCTGCTTATAGGAATTACATTTGATAATATTGATAAAAATTATTCTGTTTCGGGTGAACCAGTTGTAAGTATAAAGTATAATTTAAAAGATGGGTCTTATCAAAATATTAATTTTTATGAATATGATAATAGTTTTTATTTAGCTGATAATGGAAAGCTTGATAAACTTGTGGTTCATAAACATAATGTTGATATTATGCTTGATAAAGCTAAACAGCTTTTGGAAAGTTAATTAAATTTAAAATTGGTTTTGTATAGTCAGAATAACAAGTTGAGATTTTCAGAGAGGAAATAAATAACGAATATTTTAGAAAATCTTAATAAAAGGTTATTGCTTATTGATAGTTTATTAATGGTTTATTAATATTGCTTTAATATTAATTATAGTTTGTTGGGCTGTTATCCATTATGGATAACAGCCTATATTGTTTATTTTAGCAAAAATTTTATATATTATAATGTTTTAAAATATTTATATAAAACTTAATTTTTATTATGTATAGCCATGTCGACATGCTGAATTGTGCCGGTAGTACCGTTTTCATTAAGGTAAATTCCTGTGTTTCTGATTTGTGCATTTGTTTCGTTTGTTTGAATATTATTCAAATTAAAGTCAGTTGAAGCGTTTCCAAGGTAAATAGCGCCTATTCCAATATCTTTAAGAGTATATAATATATCATTTCCATCTTTATCTTTTGTCCAAATTTTAAGTTTTGAAAAAATTTCATCAGTTTCATCAATCCAGCCGTTATTATCAGAGTCATATGCAGACAAATCTTTAAATCCATTTCCGGATTCTGTACCAAATAATTCGTTTCCATCGTTAATTATGCCATCACCGTTTTTATCATATGCTAAAAATCCGCTGTTTTCTCCAAGCATTGATATTTCATCTTCCTTACCGTCACCGTCTATATCGAACATAAATGTTTGGTCAAGAACGTCTGCTTTTCCATTTCCAAAGTTAATTACTAAGGGGTCTGTCATTTTTAATTCTTTATACATTTCTGTTTTCTCATAATAAGCTTGAAATCCTCTTGACATTTCTAAATTAACATTAAATGAAATAGTTCTGCCATCTGAAGTTACAGCTTGCCCTACTGTTGAAAAAACAGTATTTTCTGTTTCGGAATAAAAAAGCGATGTTTTTTTCTCAACATTCCATACGTTTGAATTGTTTGTATTAGCAATAGAATTTATATTTAAAATTTTATTATTACTATAACCTTTTTTTGATTTACCATACATATCATCAAGCATATCAAGCATATTTGATTTTTTGCCTGTAAGCATTTCAAGTAATTTTAACATAGTTTTAAGCTGTTGAATTGCTGGGTTTTCCATACTTTCGCCTAATATATCGGTACTGTTTTCATATTGATATATTTTATTGAAATTTTGCTGTTCTTTCTCTTTATCTTTTTCCAAAAGGTCTTTTGCTTCGTCTGAAATAAAAAACTCATCAAGTGAGCTGGCTTTTTTATTTTTATCCTTTGGAACATCTAAAGTTCTTGTTTCAGTATGGCTGTATTTTGAAATGACTTGACTTTTTCTTGATGACCCCATAGTAACGTTACTTGAATTAATTATCATAATAGTAGCTCCCCTTTCAATAATAGATTTGTACTGTTAATAAATTTATCGTCATTAAATATGATAAATTTAACAGTTATTTAGAAAGTCTTTATTTTTATATTTTAAAATTACGCAAATATTGATTATTTCCTTAAGGAAACACCGCACAATTAATATTTTATGGCTTTGGCTGATATTTCCCTATTCATCGTCAAAACCCCTTAACATAGGCTCTGACTATGTTTGCGGGCTTTTTCCTTGAATAGAAAAATATCATATCAAATCCTTTTCATTGAATTATGCGATATTTCCTTAATATTGCTTAAAACTTTTATATATATTATAATATTTATAAAATAATGACATTTGTATGGAGGTGGAAAATTTGAAAACTCCTGAACAGGATTTAAGAGTAAAGAAAACAATAACGGCTATTCATAATACATTTAAAGATATGATAATAGAAATGGATTTTGAGAAAATTACTATAAATGAATTATCAAAAAGAGCTATGATTAGCAGAAAAACATTTTATTTGCATTATACCGATTTAGATAGCCTTTTAAATGAACTTCAAAATTCAATTATAAGTGAATTTATACAGCGTATTAAAAAATATTGTAATATTCGTGATATAACAGAAATTACAAGGGAATTTTTTTTATATTGTGAAAATCAAAACGCTTTAAATCAACGTATATTATGCAGCGGAAATTACCGTTTTTTTTATAGCAGTATTATATATAATATTAACAGTAATGAAAAATACAATAAGCAAACTCAAAATCTTATTGCCGTATTTCTAACTTCTGCAAATATGGAAATTTATCGCCAATGGGTAAAGGATAACAGAAACATGCCTTTAAAAGAAGTTGTAAAACTCACTTCAAATTTAATAAGTCATGGTATTTATGGGTTACTTAATGATGTGTCTGAAAATTAATTTTTTGTACTTAAAATAAAAAAATTGTAAATATTTTGTTGACTTTAAAAAAGTTATAGTTTATAATATTTTCATCGAGTATAATATTTTATATTCATAAGAGAAAGGTGATATATAATGAAGACAAAATACTTAACTGAAAGAGAGTATGAAATAATGAAAATTTTATGGGGCAGCGATAAGCCAATGTTAATATCCGATATTATAAAATCAACGGAGATTACTGCTAAAAATTCAGTTCATCCTATGTTGAAAAATTTAATAAAAAATGGATATGTTAAAGTTGTAGGCAATATAGTAGTAGTTAAAACAAGCAGCAGATTATATGCTCCGGCAATATCGCTTGAAGATTATGTTGTAAGCCGTATAAATGAAATTTATAATAAGAAGAAAAATTGGTTTGATTCAAAAAAATTTTTATTAAGCTTATCTGCACAAAATAAGAATAAAAGTCATGAATTAATTCAGTCAGTTAAAGATTTCATTGAAAATAACGCATATAATTAATATTTATTAGTTTGACAATAATAAAAATAAAAAAAATTAGTTATTTATAAGTGATTGTAAGAATTAAATATTTATCCATTTACATTTAAGTTTTTATCTGTTACAATACATAAAAAAGTTAATATAAAATTTAATTGGAGAGATAAAAAATGAAATTAAAAATTAAACTTATATCTGTTCTGTTGTTTATGGCTTTATCAAATCAGTGTAATACTGCTGTATTTGCCGATGAAACAAGTGTTAATACAGAGGTATTTAATGCAAGTAATGAATTTTCAAAATATGAATCTTATGAGGATATAGAGGGTGGAAGATTTTTTTCTGTATCAAATTCAGAAGATGAAAATAATAAAGCTATATTTGATGAAAGTGTTCAAGTAACCGATTTTATATATGACAGTATTTTACCATATGCTGGGTATTCATTTATAGTAACTCAAAATATTGATGGCATTAAAACGTATGGCGCACTTGATTTTGAGTATTTTAAAAACAAGGAATATGAAAACAATTCAGAAATAGAATATAGATTACCTATAAAATATAAAAATATTGAATGCAGAGAAATTAATTCATACTCTGTTTTTATAGCTGAAAATTTTGACGGAAGCAAAGAATATTATATTGACAAAAATAAATATATAAATGATAAAGTAAGCATTAAATATAATAGTACGTATGATATTGAATATACTGAATTTGGAAAGCTTATAAAATTAAATTCTATTGAAGATGTACCCAATCCAACAGAGTATGAAAAGAAACCAATTGATGGTTTAAATGAATGTTATATTATGGAGTCAGGTTTTTTTGTTAATATTGTAGACAAAGACGGTAATAAGCTTATTGATATTGATTTTAGAGAAGTTGATAATAAATTAAGTCCGGGGGAAACAATTGTTGTATGGTATCCCGAAGGTATGAGCGATTTAAGCGGAGGAGTTTTAAGCAAAGATTTAAAAGTAATTGTACCTCAAAAGTGGTATAAAACACCGTCTTTTATTGAAGAAAACGGAAAAATATATATAAAAGCTGAAAAAATTAGCGGAGAAGGCGCTGATTATTATGATTTGCAAGGAAATCTTGTTAAAGAACCTATTAACGGTGTTGCTATTAAAGATGTTTCAAGTAATGAAAACAACATTGAAAGTGATGATTCTTTAAGTGATTGGGCAAAGGAAATTGTTGATAAAGCAATTAATTTAGGTTTAGTTCCTGAAAATCTTCAATCAAAATATAAAAATAAAATAACAAGAGCGGAATTTTGTAAACTTGCTATTCAAACATATATTTCAAAAACGGGAAATAATATTGATATGGATGCAAAAACACCTTTTACAGATGTTGACGACGTTTATATAACGGCGGCTTATAATTTGAAAATTGTTTCAGGCGTAGGAAATAACAAATTTGCTCCTGATAATAATATTACAAGGCAGGAGGCGGCAGTTATGCTTGATAATATGGCGTCTGTATTTGAAATAGACAAAAGTAATCCTAAAAAAGATAAATTTGTTGATGAGAGTTATTTTGCAAAGTGGGCAAAAGACGAAATATATAGCGTATCAGGAATAAAAAGCGAAGATACATTTGTTATGACAGGGACAGGCAACGGAAAGTTTTCACCGTGGATGAATTATACAAGAGAACAAGCTATCGCTACTATGTTAAGGCTTTATAACTGTAAAACGAATTAAATTTATATTTTATATTTTAGTTTTTATATAATGTAAATTAAAAAAACGCTGATTTGTTTTTATAAAACAATCAGCGTTTTTTTAACTTAAATATAATAAAAGCAGAAGAAAACAATATAAGTAAAAGCGAAACAAGCTGAGAAACAGCAATACCTGTTCCTTTTATTACTAATTGGTCAGTTCTTAGACCTTCTATTAAGAAACGACCTATTCCATATAAAGCAAAATAGACAGCCACAATTTCCCCATCAAATTTCTTATTTTTCTTCAATATATTCAAAATTATAAATAAACCAATATTCCATATAGATTCATATAAAAATGTAGGGTGAACTTGTATGTATTCAACTCCGTTATATACAATAGTATTTTCAAGTACATTTTTTAATGCCTGTGAATCTGACATTTTTATATCTGAAATACGATATCTCATTGCAAAAAGTGAGTCGGTATATCCTCCAAATGCTTCTCTGTTTACAAAATTTCCAAAACGACCTATTGCTTGTCCAATTACAAGCCCTAATATATTAGTGTCAAGAAACTTTAAAAAATTAATCTTTTTAACTTTTGTATAAATAAAAGCAGCTATAAAAAGAGAAATCACCGCTCCATATATAGCTATTCCACCTTTTCTTATGTTGAAAATTTGAGTTAAATTATATTTATATTTATCCCATTCCCATATTACATAATATAACCTTGCTCCTATTACTCCGCATATTATTCCTATTAAAAGAAAGTCAGAATAAATATCAAAATTCTGATTAGTCCTTTTAGTTTCTTTTTTTACAACAAAATAACCTGTAATCATACCTATAAATATTATTATTCCATACCAATATATATTAATTCCAAAAAGATTAAATGCAATTGGATTAAGTTCATTTATTTTTATACCTAAATCTACAAACCATATTGAAGGTGTATCCATAGTAAAAAAACTCCCAACATTTAAAATCAAAATTATTTTTAATACAGCCTATTTTTTTAACATATAGCTGTATTAAAAATAAATTAACTATTTCTGCGGTTTAATAATACTTAAAGCCGCTTTTTCTATTTTAAAATGACTTTCAATTCTTTCAATTAAATCATTTATAGTTACGTTTTCTAAACACTTTATATAATCGTTTATATTTGTACCTTTATTAAAAAAATCAATTACAATAGAAGAAATACTGTCAATAGAATTAAATCCCTTTATAATTTTTCCGATTTGTTTTTTCTTTATTCTTTCTAAAATGTTTTTATCTATGCCGCTTTTTTTAATAGAATCAACTTCTTTAAAAAATAACTCTTTAATTTCTTCTGAATTATTAGAAAATCCTGATAAAATACTGAACCCATAATTAATACCACATGTATAATCGCAATAAAAAGAAGAATCTATCAATCCTTTATTATACATATTTTCATATAACAGAGAACCTTCTCCTATAATTATATCAAGAAGAATCCTTGTTGTACATATTTTTTTTATATAGTCGGTACTAAAGTCATTTTCTTTTATTCCTAAATTAAATAAAGTCCTCTCAATAGGCATTAAATCAGAAACTTTATCTTTTTTTATATTGTTTGGTTCATTTTCATAAGTTTTTTTAGCTGTTTCAGATTTTGGCAAAGAAATATTATTTTCAATAAAAGAAAAAGTTTCTTCGGGGTTTATATCCCCTATACAAACTACTACTGCGTTATCTCCTGTATAAAAACCTTTATAACAGTCGTATAAAGTTTCTTTTGTTATTTTTTCAATGTCTTCTTTATTTCCAGCAATGCTGTATATTATACTTCTATTAAAATATAAGCATTTAAGAAGATTAAAATATACCCTCCACATAGGGTCGTCGTCATACATGCTTATTTCCTGCCCTATAATGCCTTTTTCTTTTTCTACATTTTCATCTGTAAAATAAGGATTGCTTACAAAACTTAAAAGTATTGATAAGTTTTTATTAAAATTATCGCTGCAATTAAAGTAATACGCTGTATTGTTAAAATTTGTATAGGCGTTTGCACTTGCTCCATTTTTTGAAAATTCATCAAAAACATTAAATTTTTCTTCCTCAAAAAGCTTATGCTCTAAAAAGTGAGCAGTTCCGTTAGGAACGGTATATTTTTTTCCTTGTAATGAAAAGGTTGTATCGGCTGAGCCGAAGTTTATACCTACGGCGGCTTGTTTTTCCTTAAATCCTGATTTAACAATTATATAGCATTTAATATTTGTTGACAACTGTTTTTCATATATTTTATCTTTTATACGCATTTTCACTGCTCCTTAAAAAGTATATTGTATCTATACAAATATTGCTTACAGATTCAATAATATCATTTTTGTCAATATTATTAATTAAATCCAGTATATCATTTAAGTTATTATCATCGTTAAGCATATACTGAGCTAAATAAAAATCCATTATTCCAGTTGTATAATCTCCTATTCCAGAATAATTTTTTATAAGCCCTGATATTGCGCTTTTAAATTCACTGTCGTTAAAATTGCCTTTTTTAATTCCATCAAGTTCTTTATTTATCATATCTATAACTTTATCGTAATCATTAGGGCTTATTCCGGATTGAATACATATAATAGATTTAAATCTGTAAACAAATGAGTTTATATAATAACATAGACTGTTTTTTTCACGTACGTTTACAAAAAGCTTAGAATTTGCGCTTCCTCCAAATATTTCATTAGCTGCAAGCAAAGCGTAATAAGATTTTCCAACAGGCTTTATACCTGTTCTCATGCCTATACATAGTTTTCCTTGTGAAACATCGGCGTTTTCCTGTATATTGTTTTTATTTTTAACATTAAAATTATAATCAGCTAAAGGTATATCAATAATATTTTCTCTTTTAAACTTAAAAATTTCTTTTATATATTTAACTGTATCATTTTCATTAATATCACCTACAATCATAATTTCAATAGGGGATTCATTTAAGATTTTAATATAATATTCATAAAGATTTTTTTCATTTATTTTATCTAAATCTTCTTTGTAACCGTCTCCGTAAATCCCAAATGGTTCGTCTTTACACATTTCCTCTATAAGTCTTTGTTTTGCATATTCTTTTTTATTATTTAAACGGCTGTCTATTTCATTTTTTAAGTTTTCTTTTTCTCCGTCAACCCATTCTTTTTTAAATCCATTGTTAATAATTACAGGATTAAATAAAATTTCGTTTAGAAATTCTAATGTTTCAAAAAAAATGTTTTCACCATTTACAGTTTCACAAAAAAACTGTAATATTTGTTCTTCTCCTTTTTTTATTACACAGCTTTCAAAGGTTGCTCCATACATTTCTTCAAGACGTATATTAATTTTTCTAAGACTGTCATATTTCATACATCCCCTTTTAAGTACATAAGGAAGAATAGCGTTAAATGTTGCTTCATCTCTTTTTATACTTCTTCTGACAAGTATGGCTGTTGCTATTGTATTAAATTTCTCTGTTTTTATTAAATGCAAATTTACGCCTTTTTCTATATTAATAATATTCATATTATTCTCCTACATATATTTTCTCATTTGTTTTAAAGCGCCTTTTTCAAGTCTTGAAACTTGAGCTTGACTAATACCTATTTCATCGGCAACTTCCATTTGTGTTTTTCCTTTAAAAAATCTAAGCATTATTATATTTTTTTCTCTTTCGTTTAAGTGTTTAATAGCTTCTTTTAGGGAAATATTTTCAAGCCACATATTTTCAGAATTTTTATCATCGCTTACTTGGTCCATTACAAAAAGCGCATCTGTTCCATCGTGATACACTGGTTCAAAAAGAGAAATAGGGTCTTGTATTGCATCAAGTGCAAATATAATTTCAGCTTTATCTATATCTAATTCTTTTGCTATGTCTTCAATAGTAGGTTCTTTTGAATTGAGATTTGTAAGTTTTTCTTTTACTTGCAGTGCTTTGTATGCTATATCTCTAAGGGAACGGCTTACTCTAATAGAATTATTATCTCTAAGATATCTTCTTATTTCTCCTATAATCATAGGTACTGCATAAGTGGAAAATTTAACTTGATGTGAAATGTCAAAATTATCTATGGCTTTCATAAGACCTATACATCCAACTTGAAAAATATCGTCTACGTTTTCACCTCTGTTGTTAAATCTTTGCATAACGCTTAAAACAAGTCTTAAATTGCCATAAATATATTTTTTTCGAGCTTCCTCGTCTCCGTCTAATATCCTTTTAAATAAAGCTTCCTTCTCATCGTTTTTCAAAACAGGCAGCTTTGATGTATTAACTCCGCATATTTCAACTTTATTTCCTGCCATAAAAAAATCCCTCCGAGAATAATTTAGTCTACAATTAAATCATTTCCAGAGGGATTAAATATCATACATATTATGTATTTACAATTTATACCATTACATTACTTTTTCAATAAAACTCTTTATTCTTTCATTTTTATTATTATCAAGTATTTCGTGAGGATTGCCAAAATCAATAATATAACCGTTATCCATAAACATAATTTTATTGGCTATTTCTTTAGCAAAACCAATTTCATGTGTAACAATGATTACAGTCATATTATCTTTTGAAATATCTTTTATTACATTTAAAACTTCTTGTGTAAGTTCTGGGTCAAGTGCGCTTGTCGGTTCATCAAAAAGCATTATGTCAGGATTAAGCATAAGTGCACGTGCAATTGCAACCCTTTGTTTTTGACCTCCAGAAAGGTTTGAAGGCATTTCGTTTATTTTATCATATAAACCAACTTTATTAAGCATTTCACTGCACAACTCATTTATTTTGGCTTTTGAATCTTTTTTCTGAAGCAGTGGAGCTGTAATAAGATTTTTTCTTATATTCATATGAGGAAATAAATTGAAATGCTGAAAAACCATTCCCATTTTAGAGCATATTTGCTTTGCGTCTTTTTCTTTTGCATAAATTCCTTTTTTACATAAATATTTACCTTCAATTATTATATCGCCATAGTCTGCTTTTTCAAGATTTATAAGACTTCTGAGCATTGTGCTTTTTCCTGAACCTGAAGGTCCGATTGCGGCTATTATATCGCCTTTTTTTACATCAAAGTTTATATCTTTTAAAACTTTGAGACTGCCAAAGCTTTTTTTTAGATTTTTTACATTAATCATATCCATATTATCACCTCATAAAAGTCAAAGACTATTCGCATATTTGCTTTAAAAAAATACTTATAACCTATGGTTAAAAAGCAAATATTTCCTCCAGTTTTTTAAATATTAATGTAAGTATATAACTCATAATAAGATAAAATACAGCAGCAACAATAAATGGAACTATGTTTGATGTTCTGTTTACTATTGTTTTTGTAACTTGAAGTAAATCAGTTAATCCTATTGCTGTTACAAGTGCTGTATCTTTAACTAAAATTATGACTTCATTACTTATAGCCGGAAGAGAAACTCTAAACATTTGAGGCAATATAATTTTATAAGTTGTTTGCCATTTTGATAATCCCAATACTTTAGCGGCCTCATATTGTCCTTTGTCTATGGATAACAGACCACCTCTAAAAATTTCAGCGTAATAAGCGGCATAATTAAAAATAAAAGCTATTGCGCCTGCCGGAAATCTGTCAAAGGTTAAATACTTGCCTATAAATGGAATATAAGGCAATCCAAAAAATACAAAAAACAATTGAAGTAAAAGAGGAGTGCCTCTCATTATTAATATATAAGCCCCTGTTATTTTTCTAATAATAATGTTTTTGCTTGTATAAAAAAAAGTTATGCAAAGTCCTAATGGAAGTGAAAATAAAATTACTATAAAAAACAATTTTATTGTTATAAAACTTCCATCCACCATTTGTGTAATCCAACTAATTAAATCCATATATGTACCTATTATTCTTTAACAATTATATCAGAGCCAAACCAATTATCTGATATTTTAGCAGCGCTTCCGTCGGCAATCATTTCATCAAGAGCAGCTTGAAGTTTATTAACTAAAGCTTCATTTCCTTTTTTAGCAGCTATTCCATATTGCTCGTCTCCAAAATCTTCATCAAGAAGTTTAAAATTTGTATCATTATTTTCAAGATAATATTTTACAACAATTTCATCTGCAACTACGGCATCTACTCTTCCTAAATCCAAATCGGTAAATGCTAATATGTTATCAGAATATTCATTTAACTGAAGCTGCTGTCCTATCGGGTCGTTTTCAACGGCGGCGATTGCAGAAGATTCAGCTTGAACGCCTACTGGTTTTCCTTTTAAATCATCTTTTTTAGTAATAGCAGAATCATTTTTTACCAAAATAACCTGTTTATTGTTTAAATAAGGTTTTGTAAAAAGCATATTTTCAAGTCTTCCTTCTGTAATAGTCAAACCATTCCATAAAAGGTCAACTTTACCGCTGTCAAGTTCCAATTCTTTTGAGTCCCAGTTAATTGGTTGAAATTCAACTGTAATACCCATTCTTTTAGCAGCTTCTTTTGCTAAATCAATATCAAATCCAACGATTTCGTTGTTTTCATTTCTAAATCCCATAGGCGGAAAGTTTTCGTCAAGCCCGATAATTATTTTATCTTTATCAAAGCTTTGAGATAGTTCATTTTGTTCCTCACTTTGTTTACTTTCTTCCTGTTGTGTTGTTTCCTCTGTTTGTAATTCAGTTTGATTGTTAGATTCATTACTGTCACTACAACCGGCAAATGCAAAGACCATAGAAACAGCAATTAAAAGAGATAAAAACTTTTTCATAAATAATCCTCCTATAATTTTTTTCTTTATCACAGTAAATTATTACCGCATATACATTGTAACATATCATATAATTACATACAAGTTATTTATTTTTATTTAACCGACGGTTATAAGTATTTGACTTTTATATAATAATTTTGCTGTAAAAAAGTTTTGCTTCTTTCTCTAATGAAAGAAGCAAATTTTAAAATCACTATATTTTATGGATTACAATTTAAGCAATTACTGTATCCTTGTTCATAAGCTTTTTCTTTTGTATCAAAAACGATACGATTTTTTTCTTCTGGCAGAGAAATGCAGTTTTCTCTATGAAGTTTTTTACTTTTTACATTGCCTATATAATTTGTTTTTTCTTCTGCTTTATTGTTTTTATTTATGTCAGAGGTATTATTAGTATCGTTAAGAGTATTGTTTGAAATTTCATTTTTTCCGACTGATTCTGTCGCTTCTCCGCTTTCAGTCTTTATGTATATATTGTTGCCATCAGAAGTTGCAGTTACTGTTCCACAATCATATGTAATAAATGTTTGTATATTTTTCTCATTTAATTTACTTATTGTTTCTTTATGCGGATGTCCGTAACTGTTGTCTTTACCAGCTGATACAATGGCGTATTTTGGGTTGACAGCGTCTAAAAAGTCATTACATGTAGATGTGCTGCTTCCATGGTGTCCTAATTTTAAAATATCAGCGGATACATTATAACCTTTTTCTAAAATTTCACGTTCGGAAAGTTCTTCGGCGTCGCCTGTAAATAAAAATGAAGTGTTTCCATAAACAAGTCTGATTACTGCCGACCAGTCATTAAGACTACTGTAATTGTTGCCGCATGGAGCTATAATATCGCATTTAAAGCCTTCTGGTACAGTAATTGTTTCTCCGGCTTTAGCTTCTTTTACATTTATTGATTTTTCGGAAACAATATCAATCATTGTTTCAAAAACATTACTTGTATGAGAAACTTTGGGAAGATAGAAATTTCCTATTTCATATTTTTTTAAAACTGAAGGCATTTCAGATATATGGTCGTTATGCGGATGCGTAGCTACAACTGTATCTAATTTTGTTATTCCAAGTTCGTCTATTTTATTAATTACGGCATTATTTATTGTTTCTCCAGCGTCAATAAGCATAGAACTTTTATCGGGAAATTGTATTATTATACTATCAGCCTGTCCTACGTTTACATAATATATATTTAAAAGACCGGTATTTTTTATATCACTTGAGTTTGAATTTTTGTCTCCCACATTGGAAACAACTGAAATATCGCTGTCGCTGTCATTAGGCAAACATCCTGTAAGACATAAAACAAGTGCTGTTATAAAAAGTATAAAACTGTTTTTTATTTTATTCATTTTACAATAGTTCCTCCTCCTATAATATAATTGTTACTGTCATAGAAAACAGCAGCCTGACCGGGAGTAACCGCTCTTTGCGGTTCTTCAAAAACACATTTGATTAAATTTCCGTATTTTTTTATTGTACAAGAAGCTTTTTTATGAGAATAACGTATTTTCCCATAAGCTTTAGTTTCATTATTTATATAATCAGAATCATAACCCATAAAATTGAAATTTTTTATAAGAACATCTTTTTTAAAAAGTGTTTCATTTTCTCCTAATATAATTTCGTTTTTTTCATGATTTATTCCGCATACATACATAGGACGTCCAAAGGCTATTCCAAGACCTTTTCTTTGCCCTATTGTATATTTATATATACCTTCGTGTTTTCCGAGTATATTGCCGTCAGTATCTACAAAATTACCTTTATGAACTTTTGTTCCTGTTGTCTTTTCAATAAATGCGCTGTAATTATTATCAGGAACAAAACAAATGTCTTGACTGTCAGGTTTATTAGCTACCGGTAAATTAGCATCATAAGCAATTTTTCTTATTTTATCTTTATTATATTCACCAACAGGCATTAACGTATGAGAAAGTTGTTTTTGGGTTAATCCATATAATGCGTATGTTTGGTCTTTTTCTTCTGTAACAGCAGTTTCAAGGGTATATCTTTTTGTAATGGGGTGTTTTATTACTCTTGCATAATGCCCTGTGGCAATATAATCTGCTCCTATTTGCAGAGCTTTTTTTAAAAGAGATTCCCATTTTACATAGGTGTTACATGCAATACAAGGATTAGGTGTAAACCCTTTTAAATATTCGTCTGTAAAATAATCAATAACATATTTTTTGAAGTCATTTTTAAAATTAAGAACATAATAAGGTATATCAATTTTTTCAGCGACTATTCTTGCGTCGTCAACTGCTGAAAAGCCGCAGCAACCGCTTTCGTCTGCACATTCTTTATTTTCATCCTGCCATATATGCATTGTAACACCTATAACCTCATATCCCTGTTTTTTTAGTAGGTATGCAGCTACTGATGAGTCAACACCGCCTGACATACCTACAACAACCTTTTTTGCCATAGAAATAATTCTCCTTAATCTTCTTCCGGAATTTCTTCATCTTCATGAATATCAGCTTTTGGTTTTTCTAAGCCTTCAATAGTTATTCCGTTTTTTTCTGCGTAATCCCATAATGCTGCGTGTAAAGCTTCCTCGGCAAGACATGAACAATGAACTTTTATAGGAGGAAGTCCGTCAAGCGCTTCCATAACTGCTTTATTTGTTATTTTAAGCGCTTCTTGTATTGTTTTACCTTTTATAAGCTCCGTAGCCATGCTGCTTGTAGCAACAGCAGCTCCGCATCCAAAGGTTTTAAATTTTGCATCTATTACCATATCATTTTCTATTTTAAGATAAACTTTCATTATGTCTCCGCATTTTGCATTACCTACTGTTCCTACTCCGCTTGCGTTTTCAATTTCTCCTACATTTCTTGGATTCATAAAATGATCCATTACTTTTTCGCTGTACATTTTACATTCACCTTTCTTTAATATTTATTATAAAATTTATTAACTGTCAAATAATTTAATTTTAATATATGTTTAAATTAGTGTCAGCCTATATTTTATTTTTAATAAATTCTTCATACAAAGGAGACATTTCTCTTAGTCTGTTTATTATTGGAGGAAGTTCTTTAATAATATAATCAACCTCTTCTTCTGTATTATTTCTCCCTAATGTAAGTCTTAACGAGCCATGGGCTTTTTCGTGAGGAAGACCAATGGAAAGAAGCACATGAGACGGGTCAAGAGAACCTGATGTACACGCTGAACCGCTTGAGGCACAAATACCTTTCATATCAAGCAGCAAAAGAATTGATTCGCCTTCTACAAACTCAAAAGATATGTTTACATTTCCGGGAAGTCTTTTTTCTCTATGACCGTTTAACCTTGAATAAGGAATATTTTTTAAAATACCGTCTATAAGTTTATCCCTTAAATATGTTAAGCGTTTTAATTCTTCCGGCATATCTTCGTTAATAAGTCTGATTGCTTCTCCAAGTCCTACGATTCCGGCAACATTCTCAGTACCGGCACGTCTGTTTCTTTCTTGTGCACCTCCGTGAATTAGAGGGTTTATTTTAATTCCTTTTTTTATATACAATGCTCCTATTCCTTTTGGTCCATAAAGTTTATGTCCGGATAAAGATAATAAATCAATATTCATTTTTTTTACGTCAATTGGAATATGCCCTATGGCTTGAACTGCATCTGTATGAAATATTATGCCGTTTTCATGAGCGATTTTTCCTATTTCTTCAATTGGCTGTATTGAGCCAATTTCATTATTGGCAGCCATAATAGTAATTAATATTGTATCGTCTCTTATAGCAGATTTTAGTTTGTCTATATCAACTATTCCATATTCATCAACAGGAAGATAAGTAACGTCGTAACCTTTAGTTTCAAGATATTGACATGTATGGAGTACTGCATGATGTTCTATGGATAATGTTATAATATGTTTTCCTTTGTTGCTATAACTTTCCGCAATGCACTTTATTGCCCAGTTGTCAGATTCCGAACCTCCGGCTGTAAAATATATTTCATTTTTATCAGCGTTTAAAACTCTGGCAATCTGTTCACGGGCGTTTTCCGTTGAATTTTTGTTTTCACGGGCAATTTTGTAAATACTTGATGGATTTCCAAAATTATCACAAAAATACCTTTTCATTTTTTCAAAAACTTCTGGTCTAACCGCAGTAGTAGCTGCATTATCAAAATAAATAATATCTTTCATTTTGATTACTCTCCTTACAATTTTATTTTATTATAATCTTCTGCCAATTCCTTTAAAGATATTGAGTCAACAACTTCGGAAACGCTGTTGCTGATTTTTTCCCAAACATTTTTTGTTACACAGTTTACACATTTAGAGTTCCCACAGCCGGTTTTAGCTGTTTCTCCGCCAACGCACTCAACAAAATATAAAGGACCTTCTAAAGCTCTAAGAATATCACCCACAGAAATAGAATCGGCATTTTTATTTAATATATAACCGCCTTGTGCTCCTCGTACACTTTTTATAAAACCGGCTTTTTTTAAAACAGCCATTAATTGCTCAAGATAATGTTCTGATATACCTTGTCTCTCAGCAATGGATTTTAACGATATACAGCATCCGTTATAGGAATGTACAGCAAGGTCAACCATTGCTTTTAATCCATATCTTCCTTTTGTTGATATTTTCAAAATATCACCTCAGTAAATTTAATTCAAACCAATTTAGTTGGTTTTATATATAATACCATTTAATACATTTAAAGTCAAGTATTTTACTATGATTTGAAAATACATTTTTTTAATCAAATTTTAATCATCTTTTAACCATTTCTGTATATATTTATATATATTTTTATTTTATTATATTTATTGTAAAAAATATTTGATTATAAGTTTTTATTTGACATATACTCTCTCCCCGAAAGAAAAAAATATGTAATATATTGCATATATTTTTCTTTCTCCCCTAAAATTTTAAGCTGTTATAAAATATTTTTATATTTTATAACAGCTTTTTTTATGCGAAAAACCGGTTTTGTTTTTATTAAATTTAGTTTGTACATATAAAAATATCTTTTTTGACTTTTTTAAGTAAATGTGTTAGTATGTATTAATGTAATTAATGCTTTTGGAGGAATAAACAATGATTATTGTAATGAAACCTGACGCTACGGAAGAAAATATTAAAAATATTGTTAATGTTATAGAATTAAATAATTTACAAACTCATATATCAAAGGGAAGCAGTGTAACTATTATAGGTATAATAGGCGATAAATCAAAATTGCCAAGTACAATTGCTATGTTAGGCGGAGTTGACAAACTTGTGCCTGTTACAGAGTCTTATAAATTAGCAAATAAAAAATTTCAGCAAAGTCCTACCGTAATTTCAATAGGAGATGTAAAAATAGGAGGAGGACATTTTGCTATAATGGCTGGTCCATGTGCTGTTGAAAGCCGTGAGCAGCTGCTTGAAACAGCATTTGACATAAAAAAAGCCGGCGCTCAAATATTAAGAGGAGGAGCATATAAACCGAGGACTTCTCCATACTCGTTTCAAGGCTTAGAGACAGAGGGACTTAAATACATGGCAGAGGCAAGAGAAAAAACTGGTTTAAAAATAGTATGTGAGGTTACAGATGAGCATGCTTTAAAAAACGCTGCTGAATATGTTGATATAATACAAATAGGGGCACGCAATATGCAAAATTTCACGCTTTTAAAAGAAGCTGGAAAACTTAAAATTCCAGTTCTTCTAAAAAGAGGACTTGCAGCAACGATAGATGAATGGCTTAACGCTGCGGAGTATATATTAAGTGAGGGAAATGAGTCTGTAATATTATGCGAGCGTGGAATACGTACTTATGAAACAAGTACGAGAAATACACTTGATATAAGCGCTGTACCTGTAATAAAATCGAAAAGCCATCTTCCTATTATAGTTGACCCAAGCCACGCAAGCGGTGTAAGAGAATATGTTGCGCCTTTAAGCAAGGCTGCCGTAGGCGCTGGTGCTGACGGATTGATGATAGAAGTTCATCCGCATCCTGAAAAAGCTTTATCAGACGGGGCTCAGTCACTTACTCCTAATATGTTTAATACACTTTGTCAGGAATTAAAACCTTTTATTGAATTATCAAGAGGGAAAATTTAAAATGAAAAAGATTGGAATAATAGGATTAGGTTTAATAGGAGGTTCAATAGCTAAAGCGGCAAAGAAAAGATGTTTGTGCGACATTGTTGCATATAATAGAAGTGAAAAACCGCTTAAAGATGCTTTTGATGATGGCGTAATAAAAGAATATTCTACAAAAAGCTTTGATATATTTTTTGATTGTGATGTAATTTTTATATGTACTCCAGTTGATAAAATTTCAGGGTTTGTAGAAAATTTATTAAAATATATAAATAGTGAATGTATAATTACAGATGTTGGAAGTACAAAATATACAATTTATAATAAGATGCTTAAATATAATAATATATGTTTTATAGGCGGGCATCCTATGGCTGGTTCAGAAGAAACAGGTTATAGCGCCTCAAAAGAACATTTATTTGAAAATGCTTATTATGTACTTACACCCCTTTCAAATGTAAAAGAGGAAAAATTAAATTCTTTTGTAAGTATGATAAAGTCTTTTGGGGCTATACCGTTAGTTGTTTCACCTAAGGAACATGATTATGCTGTTGCGGCTATAAGTCATGTTCCTCATATAATAGCAGCAAGTCTTGTTAATATGATAAAAAATATAGATACAAAAGATAATTTAATGTATACATTAGCTGCCGGAGGGTTTAAAGATATAACAAGAATAGCATCATCAAGCCCAGAGATGTGGTCTGGAATATGTAAAGAAAATAAAAAAGAAATATTAAGAGTTATAGAAACTTATAGGGAGATTCTTACAGAATTTGAAATGAAGTTAAAAGAAGATGACAATATATATATACAGAATTTTTTTAATTCATCTAAAAATTATAGAAATTCGTTTGCTGAGAGAAAAAATTCGATTTTCAAAAAACAATATGATATATTTGTTGATGTACATGACAGCCCCGGAATAATTGCGGAAATATCCACTATGTTAAGCGTAAATAATATTAATATAAAAAACGTAGGAATTATAAACAGCAGAGAGTATCAAAACGGTATTCTTCAAATTATATTTGAACATGAAGACGATAAAGAAAAAAGCTTAAAAATATTAAAATCTAAAAATTATTTTGTATATACAAAGTAATTATATAATTATTTTAAGATTAGGGGGAATAAAAAATGCAATGGGATGAACAGCTTGCAACAGGCGTTACAAAAATAGACGAACAGCACAAAGACCTTTTTAAAAGAATGGATAAAATAGCAGAGGCTTGTAAAAACGGCGCTGCTAAAGATGAATTAATGTCAACTTTAATGTATTTAAGAAAATATGTTGACAGTCATTTTTCTGATGAGGAAGAACTTCAAGATAAAAGTGAATATCCAAAAAGGGAAGGACATAAAAAGCAGCATAAGTTTTTTATGGAAAAGGTAGATAGTTTGTTTCATGAATGTGAAGAAGAAGGCGCTACTCTTACTACAATTTTAAAAACAAATACAACAATAAATGATCTTCTTGTAAATCATATAAATAACCATGACAAAGAGTTTGCAAAATATTTTAGAACAAAATAATTATATACATAAATTATTAAAAGGCAATAAAAAAAGCAGAGTCATTTTTAGAATTGATTTTGCTTTTTTTGTTTTTTAAAAATTATCTAAATTATGTAAAAAAGCAAAATTTTATAGAATTTTTTTTGTTTTATTTTCCGCAAAAAATCAAGCTTATGTATAAAAACAAATATTTTTCTACAAAAAATTATTTGTTTTTATTAAATTAATTGTCTAATTATAAAAAGTGTGTTATAATGACAACCGTAAATTCTATTATGTACAAGCATGTCATATATATAAATAAACACTGTTTTATTATAATCATTTTTTATGATTAAATTATTAAGTGTTTTAAAATAGACATAAAGCTTGGGATTTTAACCGCTTTTATAATTAAGGAGGCAAGATTATGGCAATTGACAATGAAATGTTAATGAATATAATTAACAAAAACAAAGACAATAACGGAGCACTTATGCAGATACTGCATGATGTACAAGATTCATTTGGGTATATACCTTATGAAGCGCAAAAGGTTATAGCAGAGGAACTTAATGTGCCTTTGTCGGAGGTTTACGGAGTAATTACATTTTATTCACGTTTTACATTAAATCCAGTAGGAAAATACAAAGTAGGAGTGTGTCTTGGAACAGCATGTTATGTAAAAGGTTCTGATAAAGTGCTTGAGAGAATTGAAAACATTCTTAAAATTAAAGCAGGAGAAACATCGGCAGATGGATTATATTCTATTGATGCTACAAGATGTGTCGGAGCATGTGGTCTTGCTCCTGTTATGACTATTAATGAAGATGTTTACGGAAAGCTTGTTCCTGAAGATGTTGATAAAATACTTGCTAAATATAAATAGTTTTTCGGCTTAATAATTTGGAGGGATTGAAAATATGAAAACCTTAGAGCAGTTAGAGGAAATAAGAAATAAATATAAACAGTTTACAGATATGCGTACAGGGGAAAGCGCAAATGCCGGAGAATGCAGACGTCAAATAATGGTATGCTGCGGTACTGGCTGTACATCTTCAAAATCGCCTAAGATTATAGAGGCATTTGAACAGGAATTGTTAAAAAATAACCTTGATAAAGAAGTTAAGGTTATTAAAACAGGTTGTTTTGGCTTATGTGCTTTAGGACCTGTTGTTATCGTATATCCTGAGGGGATTTTTTACAGTCTTGTTACTCCGGAAGATGTTCCGGAAATTGTTGAGGAACATATCATAAAAGGAAATATTGTTAAAAGGCTTGTATACTCTGAAACATTAAATGACGATGGAAGCGTAAAAGCGTTTGGAGAAGTTGGTTTTTATAAAAAACAAATGAGAGTGGCACTTAGACACTGCGGATTTATAAATCCAGAAAATATTGACGAATATATTGCCGTAGGCGGTTATAAAGCACTTGAAAAAGTTTTGAAATCAATGACAAGAGAAGATGTTATAAAAGAGGTAAAAGATTCAGGTTTAAGAGGAAGAGGCGGCGGCGGTTTCCCAACAGGAATGAAATGGCAGTTTACTTATGATTCTGAAGGTGGAGAAAAATATGTAGCATGTAATGCTGATGAGGGTGATCCAGGTGCTTTTATGGACCGTTCTGTTCTTGAGGGTGACCCTAATACTGTTATAGAAGCTATGGCTATTGCCGGATATGCCGTTGGAGCACAAAGAGGTTTTGTATATATAAGAGCGGAATATCCTATCGCTGTAAAACGTCTTGAAAATGCAATAGAACAGGCAAGGGAATATGGCATTTTAGGAGAAAATATTTTTGGTACTGGATTTAATTTTGATATGGAAATAAGATTAGGCGCCGGCGCTTTTGTATGCGGTGAAGAAACAGCGCTTATTCATTCTATTGAGGGTATGAGAGGAGAACCACGCCCACGGCCTCCATTTCCGGCTGCTAAAGGTATATTTGGAAAACCTACGGTTCTTAATAATGTTGAGACTTATGCAAATATACCTGTTATTATTTTAAATGGAGCACAATGGTTTAAAAATCTTGGAACTGAAAAATCAGCAGGAACAAAAGTATTTGCATTAGGCGGTAAAATTAATAATACAGGACTTGTTGAAGTTCCTATGGGTACACCTTTAAGAGAGGTTATTTATGATATAGGAGGAGGAATACCTAACGGCAAGAAATTTAAAGCTGCTCAGACAGGCGGTCCTTCAGGCGGATGTATACCGGCTGAGTTAATTGATACTCCTGTTGATTTTGATTCTCTTGTTTCAATAGGTTCAATGATGGGTTCTGGAGGACTTATAGTAATGGATGAAGATAATTGCATGGTTGACATAGCAAAATTCTTCCTTGAGTTTACAGTTGATGAGTCTTGCGGAAAATGTCCTCCTTGTCGTATAGGAACAAAACGCATGCTTGAAATATTAAAAAGAATTACAGAAGGAAAAGGACAAGACGGAGATATTGAAAAACTTGAAACTCTTGCTAAAACAATTAAAGATTCGGCTTTATGCGGACTTGGACAAACTGCCCCTAATCCTATTTTAAGCACTCTTAAATATTTTAGGGACGAGTATGAGGCTCATGTTTATGAGAAAAGATGTCCGGCAGGCTCATGTAAGGCACTTTTAAGTATTAAAATTGACCCAGATGTATGTAAAGGCTGTACTGTATGTGCGAAAACATGTCCTGTAAGCGCTATTACAGGTGAAAGAAAACAGGCTCATTTTATAAATACAGCTAAATGTATAAAATGCGGCGCTTGTGTTGAAAAATGTCCGTTTAATGCTATTAGCTTTAAATAATGGAGGTATTAATGATGGAAAAAGTTAAAATTATTATAGACGGAAAAATTTTGGAGGTACCTTCGGATTATACTGTTTTAAAAGCCGCAAGGATGGCTCACATAGATATTCCAACGCTTTGTTATATGGAGGGTATTAATGAAATAGGAGCATGCAGAATGTGTCTTGTGGAAGTAAAAGGCGCAAGAGCATTGCAGGCAAGCTGTGTTTATCCTGTAAGAGAGGGTATGGAGGTATATACAAATACTCAAAAGGTTAGAACGGCAAGAAAAGCTAATCTTGAACTTATTTTATCAAATCATGATAGAAAATGTACTACGTGTGTAAGAAGTGAAAATTGTGAACTTCAAAGACTTGCTAAGGAACTTAATGTAGGAGATATACCTTTTGAAGGTGAAAATATAAATTATCCTATCGATAATTTGTCCGCAAGTATTGTAAGAGATAATAATAAATGTATAGTTTGCCGAAGATGTGTTTCTGTATGTGAAAAAGTACAGACAACAGGTGTTATAGGAGCAAAAAACAGAGGATTTAAAACTGAAATAGGTGTGCCTTATGATAAATCTCTTAAAGATACTTCTTGTATTATGTGCGGACAGTGTATACAAGCTTGTCCAGTAGGAGCTTTAAGAGAAAAAGAGCATATTGAGCGTGTATGGAATGCACTTGAAAATAAAGATATGCATGTTGTAGTACAAACTGCTCCGGCTGTAAGAGCTGCTTTGGGAGAAGAATTTGGACTTCCGGTAGGTACATGTGTTACCGGAAAAATGGCGGCAGCTTTAAAAAGACTTGGATTTGCTAAAGTTTTTGATACAAATACAGGTGCAGATATTACTATTATGGAAGAAGGTACAGAATTACTTGACAGAATAAACAACGGAGGCGTTCTTCCTATGATTACTTCATGTTCTCCGGGATGGATAAAATTCTGTGAGCATTATTATCCAGAGTTTATACCTAACCTTTCAAGCTGTAAATCTCCTCATACTATGCTTGGTGCTGTATTGAAAAGCTATTATGCCGATATTATGGGCATTGCTCCCGAAAAAATATTTGTTGTTTCGGTAATGCCTTGTACTGCTAAGAAATATGAGATAGACAGACCGGAAATGGAAGTTGATTCTTTAAGAGACGTTGATGCTGTTATAACTACAAGAGAACTTGCAAGAATGATTAAAGAGGCAAGAATTGATTTTGTAAATATTGATGATGAGCCTTTTGACAATCCTTTAGGAGAAGCTTCTGGAGCGGCCGTTATATTTGGCGCTACCGGCGGAGTTATGGAAGCGGCTTTAAGAACTGTTGCTAAAAAGCTTACAGGAAGTCCTCTTGATGAAATTGAGTTTAAACAGACAAGAGGACAGGAAGGAATAAAAGAATTTGAAATAAACCTTCCTAATATAACTTTAAAAGGAGCTGTTGCACATGGTACAGGAAATGCAAGAAAACTCCTTGATAATGTAAAAAGCGGAAAGGCTCAGTATCATTTTATTGAGGTAATGGCTTGCCCGGGAGGCTGTGTAACTGGAGGCGGTCAGCCTATACCAAGTTTTAAGACAAAAAATGAGTTGGATATATTCTCTCTTAGAGCAAATGCACTTTATGAAGAAGATAGAAGTTTGCCGGTTAGATATTCTGATGATAATGAATTTGTTAAAAAATTGTATGAAGAGTATTTAGGCGAACCCAATTCACATAAAGCACATGAGATTCTTCATACTAATTATACAAAGAGAGAAAAATACTCAGATGATTTTTTAGATATGACAAGCGTAGGTGAGACAGTTTAACCGACAGAGAAAGTAGACACGCCTGCAGGAAATGTTGGTATTTACTGCAATTTTTTCCTCAGACGGGCAAAGCCCGTCTTGCGGATTTAAGTCTGTGACGCTTTTTGCAATTTCCAAATATTTAAAAATTCATATTTTTTCAATATTTAGTTTTTTTTAACAGTCTGAAGGTTTGTAGGTTTTTAACCTGCAAACCTTTTTTCAGTATAAACGCAAGTTTTTGCCTCTTAATAAAAAAAATGAAAAAAGTTGAAAAAAAAGCTTGCATAAAATATATTATTGTGTTATACTACTATCGTTGTGACATGAGAGCGTTGATGCAAAAGGTTGCTGAAAGCCGATTTTAAGTGTTTTTAGGTTTTTTTGCGGAGCAATGTCCAGTTCATGAAACGGGGCGACAAGTCACTGTACTTAAAGATTCATATATTGTATTCGGCATGTTTTTATTAATAAAAGTGTCGTGGTATGTGTGAAATTTTGTGCAGTCACCGCTTGTCGTACTGAAATTTAAAAGTGCGAAAAGGAGGGGACTTTTTTTATGGCTAACCAAAAAATAAGAATCAGTCTCAAAGCTTATGACCATAAGCTCATTGATCAGTCAGCAGTACAAATTATAGAAACTGCTAAAAAAACAGGTGCAAAAATCAGCGGGCCTATACCGCTTCCTACAAAGAAGGAAGTTGTAACTATTTTAAGAGCTGTTCATAAGTATAAAGATTCAAGAGAACAGTTTGAAATGAGAACACATAAGAGATTGATTGATATTTTACTTCCAACAGCTAAAACAGTAGACGCTTTATCACGTCTTGATTTGCCGGCTGGTGTGGATATTACGCTTAAAATAATGAATTAGTCCAATAAATGAAATTTATATAATGTTTATTATATGCTTAGAATGATTATTCTTAATGGATAATCCGCTGTATAGTTTAGGAGGTGCAGAGTAAATGAAAAAGGCAATTTTAGCTAAAAAAATAGGCATGACTCAAATATTTAAAGAAGATGGTACACTTATTCCGGTAACAGTTATGGAAGCTGGTCCTTGTGTTGTAACTCAGAAAAAAACAATTGAAAACGATGGTTATTCTTCTATACAAGTAGGTTTTGGAGAAGTAAAAGCTAAAAAAGTAAATGGACCTATGAAAGGTCATTTTGAAAAAGCTGGTATAGAGCCGAAAAAAGTATTAAAAGAGTTTAGACTTGATAATTGTGACGAATACGAAGTTGGAGCAGAGATAAAAGCTGATGTTTTTGCTACTGGAGATAAAGTTGACGTTACTGGAATTTCAAAAGGAAAAGGCTTCCAGGGTGCTATTAAAAGGCATGGACAGCATAGAGGACCTATGGCACATGGTTCAAAATATCATAGAGGTGTTGGTTCAATGTCTTCTGCTACTACACCTGGTAAAGTTAAAAAAGGGAAGAAAATGCCGGGACATATGGGTTCTGAAAGAGTAACAGTTCAGAATCTTGAAATTGTACGTTCTGACGCTGATAAAAACTTGATTCTCATTAAGGGAGCTGTACCTGGAAATAAAGGTTCAGTAGTTGTTATTAAAGACAGCGTTAAGGCATAATGAGACTTTTTTATGAAAGGAGGAAAAATTGTGGCAAATGTTAAGGTTTTAAATATGAGCGGAAATGAAGTAGGAACAATTGAACTTAATGAGAGCATTTTTGGTGTTGAGGTTAACAACCATGTAATGCATCAGGCAGTTGTTCAATATTTAGCTAATCAGAGACAAGGTACAAAAGGAACGAAAACACGTGCACAGGTTAGCGGCGGCGGAAGAAAACCATGGAGACAAAAAGGAACAGGCAGAGCAAGACAAGGTTCAATACGTGCTCCTCAGTGGAAAGGCGGAGGTGTTGTATTCGCTCCAGGTGCGAGAGATTACTCATTTAAGCTTAATAAAAAAGTTAAAAGACTTGCTCTTAAATCGGCTCTTACTACAAAAGTTAATGAGGAAAAGTTTGTTGTTTTAGACGAACTTAAATTAGATGAGATTAAAACAAAGAATATGGTAAATGTTCTTAATAATATAAATGTTTCAAAGGCACTTATAGTTATTGAGGAAAATGATAAGAATGTTGTATTATCAGCAAGAAATATCCCAAATGTAAAAACAGCGGGAGTAAGTACAATAAATGTATACGATATTCTTAAATATGATTCATTTGTAGTAACAAAAGACGCTGTTGCGAGAATTGAGGAGGTGTACGCATAATGGCTGATATAAAATATTACGATGTTATTTTAAAGCCGGTTGTTACAGAAAAAACAATGAATGATATGGTCAATAGAAAATATGCTTTTTATGTACACCCAGAGGCTAATAAAATACAGATTAAGCAAGCTGTTGAGAAAATGTTTGACGGAGTTAAAGTTGAATCTGTAAATACAATGAATATTTTAGGAAAAGTTAAAAGAAGAGGTTATACTTCCGGCAGAACAAATAAGAGAAAAAAAGCTATTGTAAAACTTACTGCCGAAAGTAAGGAAATTGAAATTTTCCAGGGAATGTAACTTATAAAAAATATGAAACGCACGGGAACGTGTTAAGGCAGTATTAATATTTGAAAGGAGTGTAACAAGTGGGTATTAAGAGATTTAAGCCATATACACCTTCGAGAAGACATATGACAGTATCTGACTTCTCTGAAATTACTAAGTCCACACCAGAAAAAAGTCTTGTTGTTCATATTAAAAAGACAGCCGGACGTAATAATCAGGGTAAAATAACTGTTCGTCATCATGGCGGCGGATTTAAAAGAAAATATAGAATAATAGATTTTAAACGTAATAAGGATGGTATTCCGGCAACTGTAAAGGCTATTGAATATGACCCTAATAGAAGTGCAAATATTGCTTTGCTTTTTTATAAAGACGGAGAAAAGAGATATATAATTGCTCCTAATGGTTTGAAAGTTGGAGACGTTGTTTCAAATGGACCTGAAGCTGAAGTTCGTATAGGAAATGCACTTCCTATGAGAAATATTCCAATAGGCGCTGAAATTCATAATATTGAAATGAAACCAGGTGCTGGCGGACAGCTTGTACGTTCAGCCGGAAATGTTGCACAACTTATGGCTAAAGAAGGTAAGTATGCTACTGTAAGACTTCCTTCGGGAGAAATGAGACTTCTTCCTATTGACTGTCGTGCTACAATCGGACAGGTAGGAAATATTGAGCATGAACTTATCAATATAGGAAAGGCCGGCAAGAAACGTCATATGGGAATTAGACCTACTGTACGTGGTTCTGTTATGAATCCTAACGACCATCCTCACGGCGGCGGCGAGGGAAGAGCTCCTATCGGACGACCGGCACCTTGTACTCCATGGGGCAAACCGGCTTTGGGATACAAAACAAGAAAGAAGCATAAAGCAAGCAATAAGTTTATAATTCGCGGCAGAAATAAATAAAGGAGGAACTTAAATGAGTAGGTCGCTAAAAAAAGGTCCTTTTTGTGACGCACATCTTCTTAAAAAGGTTGATGCACAAAACGAGGCTAATACAAAAAATGTAATTAAGACGTGGTCTCGCCGTTCTACTATTTTCCCCGAAATGATAGGACACACTATTGCGGTACATGATGGGAGAAAACATGTTCCGGTTTATATAACGGAAGATATGGTAGGTCATAAGTTAGGCGAGTTTGCTTTGACAAGAACTTACAGAGGACACGGAAAAGACGCTGAAAAGAAATCAAAAGTACGCTAATTGTTTGTGAAAGGAGGTTATCCTCATGGCAAAAGGCCATAGAAGTCAAATAAAAAAGGAAAGAAATGAGAAACAGAAGGATAAAAGAGCTCAGGCTCATGCAAGATTTGTCAGAGTTTCAAATACTAAAGCAAAAATAGTATTGGACCAGATAAAAGGAAAAAATGTAGCAGATGCAATGGCTATACTTGCTTATTCTCCAAGGTATGCTTCTGATGTAATCAGCAAAGTTTTAAAATCTGCTGTTGCTAACGCGGAAAATAATTTGGAATTAGACGTTAATAACCTGTATGTTGAAGATGTTGCCGCTAATCAAGGACCAACCCTTAAAAGGATTCGTCCGAGAGCGCAGGGCAGAGCTTACAGAATTAATAAACGTACTGCTCATATTTCAATATACCTGAATGAGAGATAAGGAGGTAAATAATGGGACAGAAGGTAAATCCACATGGATTAAGAGTCGGTGTTATTAAGGACTGGGATTCAGTTTGGTATGCTGACAAGAAAAATTACGCTGGCTTTTTGGTAGAAGATAATAAATTAAGAACTTATATAAAGAAAAAACTTTATAATTCTAATGTTTCAAAAATCGGTATTGAAAGAACTAACGAAAGAGTAAAAATTACAATTCATACTTCTAAGCCTGGTATCATTATTGGTAAGAACGGTGCCTCAATTCAGGAATTAAGCAATGAATTACAAAAAATGACTACTCAGAAAGTTATGATTAATATAGAGGAAATTAAAAAGCCGGAACTTGATTCTCAGCTTGTTGCAGAAGATATTGCAAGACAACTTGAAAATCGTATAACATTCCGCCGTGCTATGAAACAGTCAATGACAAGAACAATGAGATTAGGTGCTAAAGGAATTAAAACCTCATGTTCGGGACGTTTAGGTGGTGCTGAAATGGCACGTACTGAGCATTATCATGATGGAACTATTCCGCTTCAGACTTTAAGAGCAGATATTGATTATGGTTTTGCTGAAGCAAATACAACTTATGGAAAAATTGGCGTTAAAGTTTGGATTTATAAAGGCGAGGTTCTTCCTCAGAAAGCGAAAAAGGAAGGGAGTGAACAGTAATGTTAATGCCTAAAAGAGTTAAAAGACGTAAGCAGTTCAGAGGACGTATGAAGGGCAAAGCTATGAGAGGCAATAAAATTACTTACGGTGATTATGGCATACAGGCATGTGAGCCAAGCTGGATTACTTCTAATCAGATAGAGGCAGCCCGTATTGCTATGACAAGATATATAAAACGTGGCGGTAAGGTTTGGATTAAAATTTTTCCGGATAAGCCTGTAACTCAGAAACCGGCTGAAACTCGTATGGGTTCTGGTAAAGGTTCTCCGGAATATTGGGTAGCTGTTGTAAAGCCGGGAAGAATTATGTTTGAGATAGCCGGAGTAACGGAAGAAATTGCAAGAGAGGCTTTGCGTCTTGCTGTTCATAAACTTCCTATCAAGTGCAAAATTGTCTCACGTGCAGAACAGGAAATGGATGGTGATAACAGTGAAAACTAAGAACTTTGTTGAGGAACTTAGAGGTAAAACAACAGAAGAATTGGCTAATGATTTAGTTGCGGCAAAAAAAGAATTATTTAATCTTAGATTTAAAAATGCAACAAATCAGCTTAATAATACTGCTGAAATAAAAAAGGTTCGCAAGAATATAGCTCGTATTCAGACTGTAATCACACAAAAGCAGAATAATCTTTAATTATTGTGAAAGGAGGCAGATTTTGTGGAAAGAAATCTTCGTAAAACAAGAATAGGCAAAGTTATCAGCGATAAAATGGATAAAACTATTGTAGTTGCTGTTGAAAATAATGTTAGGCATCCTTTATATAAAAAGATTGTAAAGAAAACTTACAAGCTTAAAGCGCATGATGAAAACAACGAGTGTAAAGTAGGAGACCGTGTTAAGGTTATGGAAACAAGACCTTTATCTAAGGATAAAAGATGGAGACTTGTAAGTGTTGTTGAAAAAGCGAAATAGTTTTTTATTATGAAAGGAGGCAGTTAAGTTGATACAACAAGAATCAAGATTGGCTGTGGCAGACAATTCAGGTGCTAAGGAACTTTTATGTATAAGAGTTTTAGGCGGCTCAACAAGAAGATATGCTAATATCGGTGATGTTGTAGTTGCGACTGTTAAAGATGCAACGCCCGGTGGTGTTGTTAAAAAAGGCGAGGTTGTTAAAGCTGTTATAGTAAGAACAAAAAAAGGCGCTGCAAGACCAGACGGTTCTTATATAAAGTTTGATGAGAACGCCGCTGTTATCATAAGAGATGATAAAAACCCAAGGGGAACACGTATTTTTGGACCTGTTGCGAGAGAATTAAGAGAAAAACAATATATGAAGATTTTATCTCTTGCTCCTGAAGTATTATAAGGAGGTGTATGACGGTGAAGATAAAAAAAGGCGATAAAGTTGTTGTTATAGCAGGAAAAGATAAAGGTAAAGAGGGTAAAGTGCTTTTAGTTGACCATAAAAACAATAAGGTTATTGTTGAAGGTATAAATATGGTTAAAAAGCATCAAAAACCTGGAAATATGAATCAGCAGTCAGGAATTATCACAAAAGAAGCTTTAATAAGCGCTTCAAATGTTATGTATTTATATAAGGGAAAACCTACAAGGATTGGATACAAAGTTGAAAAAGTTGAAAAAGACGGCAAGCTTAAAAATGTAAAGACAAGAATTGCTAAATCAACAGGAGAGGCCATAGATTAATTTCTGAAAGGAGGTAAGTTTAAAGGTGAACGCTTTTAGAGAATTTTATGAAAATGAAGTTGTTGACGCTATGATGAAAAAGTTTTCATATAAAAATAAAATGGAAGTTCCGAAAATTGAGAAAATTATACTTAATATGGGACTTGGAGAAGCAAAAGAAAATGCAAAAGCTATTGATAATGCAATGGGAGATATGGCTATTATTGCCGGACAAAAACCTATTGTTACAAAAGCTAAGAAATCAATAGCTGCTTTTAAGCTCCGTGCTGGTATGCCTATCGGCTGCAAAGTTACGTTAAGAGGGGAAAAAATGTACAGCTTTGCAAGTAAGCTTATAAATATTGCACTTCCTCGTGTACGTGACTTTAGAGGAGTAAGTGCCGAAAGTTTTGACGGCAGAGGTAATTATACTTTAGGTGTAAAGGAACAGCTTATGTTTCCGGAAATACAATATGATAAGATTGATAAAGTAAGAGGTATGGATATAGTTTTTGTTACGACAGCAAAAACTGATGAAGAAGCGAGAGAATTGCTTAGATTATTCGGTATGCCGTTTAGAAAGTAAGGGAGGATAGACAATGGCTAAAAGATCAATGGTCGTGAAGCAGCAAAGAAAAGCTAAATACAGTACTCAGGAGTATAGTCGCTGTAAAATATGCGGAAGACCGCATGCATATTTAAGAAAGTTTGGAATATGCCGTATTTGTTTCCGTGAGTTAGCGTATAAAGGTCAAATCCCGGGAGTAAAAAAAGCCAGCTGGTAATCAGGGAAAGGAGGTTTTTATAAATGTCAATGAGCGATCCTATTGCAGATATGCTTACAAGAATAAGAAACGCAACAACTGCTAAACATGACACTGTGGATGTTCCTTCATCTAAAATGAAGATGTCGATTGCTGATATTTTAACTAAAGAAGGATATGTACAGGGTTTTGAGTTAATAGAAGACGGTGTGAAGAAAACTATGAGAATCACACTTAAATATGGAAGAGATAAAAATGAAAAGGTAATTACGGGTATTAAAAGAATTTCAAAACCAGGTCTTAGAGTATATGCTTCATGTGAAGAAATGCCGAGAGTTTTGGGAGGTTTAGGTACAGCTATTGTTTCTACAAACAAAGGCGTTATCACTGATAAAGAAGCGAGAAAACTTGGCGTAGGCGGAGAGGTTATTGCTTTTGTATGGTAAAATGCTTAATATAAGGAGGTGTTCATTTTGTCACGTATAGGCAAATTGCCGGTTGAGATTCCGGCAGGTGTTGATGTTTCTCTTGCAGAAGGAAACGTGATTACTGTAAAAGGCCCAAAGGGTACCTTGACTCGTAAATTAGTAGATGATTTGACGATTAATATTGAAAATAATCAGGTTATAGTTACAAGGCCAAGTGATTTAAAAAGATATAAATCATTGCACGGACTTACAAGAACTCTTATAGCTAATATGGTAGAGGGCGTTACAAACGGATACAGCAAAGTTCTTGAAATAAACGGAGTAGGTTACAGAGCAGCTAAAAGCGGGAATAAGCTTACTCTTACTTTAGGATATTCACATCCTGTTGAAATGATTGACCCAGAAGGTATAACAACTACTTTGGAGGGTACAAATAAAATTACTGTTTCAGGTATTGATAAGGAAAAGGTTGGACAGTTTGCTGCTGAAATAAGAACAAAGCGTCCTCCAGAGCCTTACAAAGGAAAGGGTATTAAATACTCTACGGAAACTATAAGACGTAAAGTTGGTAAAACTGGTAAGAAATAATAAAGGGGTGAAATCCATATGATAAGAAAGCCATCACGCGCTGTTGCCAGAATTAAACGCCATAAAAGAATACGCAATAATATAAACGGTACTGCGCAGAAACCAAGATTGGCAGTTTTCAGATCAAATAAGCATATATATGCTCAAATTATAAATGACGAAGTTGGAAATACAATTACAGCGGCTTCTACAATGGAAGCATCTGTAAGAGAAAAACTTGAGAAGACATCTGATGTTGAGGCAGCAAGAACAGTAGGAGAAATTGTTGCTAAAAGAGCTATTGAAAAAGGAATCAGTACAGTTGTTTTCGACCGTGGAGGTTATATTTATCACGGTAAAGTAAAGGCTTTGGCAGAGGCAGCAAGAGAAGCCGGATTACAGTTTTAGTAAGGAGGGAAAATCTTGAGAAAACATAAAGTAGACGCAAGTGCGCTTGAGTTGACGGACAAAGTTGTAACTATAAAACGTGTTACAAAAGTTGTAAAAGGTGGTCGTACTTTTCGTTTTGCAGCATTAGTTGTTGTAGGCGACGGTAACGGACATGTTGGCGCAGGATTGGGAAAGGCAACAGAAATTCCTGACGCTATACGCAAAGGAAAAGAAGATGCAATTAAAAACTTGATTTATGTTGAACGTAATGAGGTTGATAGTATATATCATGATAATCTTGGAAAATTCGGAAGTGCATCGGTTCTTTTGAAACCGGCTGCCGAAGGTACAGGTATTATTGCCGGAGGACCGGCACGTGCCGTTTTGGAACTTGCTGGAATAAGAAATATAAGAACAAAATCTTTAGGCTCTAATAATAAGCGAAATGTTGTTAATGCGACTATTGAAGGCTTGAGCAGAGTTACAACTCCTGAAAAGGTTGCCAAACTTCGTGGTAAATCCGTTGAAGAAATATTGGGCTAAGGAGGATATAAAATGAAATTAAAGATTACACTCGCTAAATCTGTTATTGGCGCTATTCCTAAGCATAAGAAAACAGTTGAGGCGTTAGGACTTAAAAAAACAAACAAAAGCGTTATTAAAGAAGATAACGCCGCAATTAGAGGAATGATTAATCAAGTTAGACATTTGATTAAAGTTGAGGAAGTTTAATTTTAAAGGAGGTGTGCCTAAATGAATTTGAGCGAATTAAAACCGGCTGAAGGTTCTAAATTTAAAGCTTATCGTAAAGGCAGAGGGCATGGTTCAGGAAACGGAAAAACAGCGGGAAGAGGACACAAAGGACAAAATGCACGTTCAGGCGGGGGAGTAAGACCTGGCTTTGAAGGTGGTCAGATGCCTCTTTATAGGCGTATTCCGAAAAGGGGATTTAAGTGCAGAAATTCCAAAGAAATAATTGCCATAAATATATCGCTTTTAGATGTTTTTGACGATGGTTCTGTTGTTGATATTGACGCTTTAAAGTCTAAGGGTTTAGTAAGCAATCCAAGAGACGGAGTTAAAATTCTTGGAAACGGTGAGATAAGCAAGAATTTGACTGTAAAGGTTAATTACTTTAGTAAATCGGCAAAGGAAAAAATTGAAGCAGCAGGCGGAAAAGCAGAGGTGATCTAATTGTTTACCGTGTTTAGAAATGCATGGAAGATAAAGGAAATCAGACAAAGATTATTATACATGCTTTTTATATTGTTAATAGTAAGATTAGGTACGCATATAGCTGTTCCGGGTATTGATTTATCAGATATAACTGCCGGAAATAACCCTTTGGGTTCATTTCAGGATTCTGTTTTTGCATTGATTACAGGAGGCTCATTTGGTACTATATTCTCAATGGGTATTGGACCATATATTACAGCCTCAATTATAATGCAGCTTTTGACAGTTGCTATTCCTAAACTTGAAGCTCTTAATAAAGAAGGAGAAGAAGGCAGGAAAAAAATAAATCAGGCAACCCGTGTTGTTTCGGTTGCGCTTGCGTTTTTACAGGGCGCCGGACAAATATATTCTTTAAGAAATTATTTCGCATACCAGCATTTTGCAGTATACGCTGTGGCTCTCATAACTATGGTAAGTGGTACTATATTTGTTATGTGGCTTGGTGAGTTGTTAAATGAAAGAGGTATAGGAAACGGTTCTTCATTTATCATTTTTGCAAATATACTTGCTGGTTTTCCGGGAAATATTTACAATGTTTATCTGTCAGCACAAAGCGATGATGCATTAGCGTGGGCAAAAATGATTGTACTTGCCGTACTTTTTGTACTTGTTGTAGGTTTTGTTATATTTGTACAAGACGGTGAAAGGCATATACCGGTTCAATATTCAAAGAAAATGGTAGGAAGAAAAATGTATGGGGGACAAAGTACATTTATACCTATTAAAGTAAATATTGCCGGAGTTATGTCAATAATCTTCGCAATCTCACTTTTACAGTTTCCGCAGACTATTTCACAGCTTTTTCAGACTCCGCCGGCATGGCTTGCCACTACTGTAAGAATTTTGTCAATTAGTCATCCAATAGGAGCTGTTTTATATGTAATACTTATTTTCTGTTTCACTTTCTTTTATACTTCGTTTGCATTTAATCCAATTGAAGTGGCTGAAAATATGAAAAAGAACGGTGGTTTTATACCAGGTATAAGACCAGGTAAGACAACAAGCGATTTCATAAAAAAAGTTGTTGACAGAATTTCTTTGATTGGCGCTTGTTTTTATGCTATAATAGCTATGATTCCTGTAATTTTTGAATGGATATTTGGAATTCAAGTTGGATTTGGGGGAACAACACTTCTTATCGTTACAGGAGTTGCGCTTGAAATTGTTAAGCAACTTGAATCTCAGCTTGTTATGAGACATTATAAAGGATTTTTGAACAGCTAATACTAAGTTGATTTTAGTATTTTTATATCAGTTTTTAACTGATATAATTGGGATTTTGGGAAATGCGGTGCATTTCCCTGTCCGCAGGCAGTTGTATTATTTATATGGGGGGTATGGATATGAAACTGATTTTGATAGGTACTCCGGGAGCTGGAAAAGGCACTCAGGCAAAAAAATTGTCAAAGTATTATAACATTGCTCATATCTCAACAGGTGATTTGCTTAGGGAACAAATGCAGCTTAAAACAGAAATGGGATTGAAAATAGCGGATATTATTAATTCCGGACAGCTTGTTTCTGATGATATTGTTACATCGCTGCTTGATGAAAGAATTAAAAGAGATGATTGCAGGAATGGTTATATTCTTGATGGTTATCCACGAAATTTAACACAGGCGGAAGGACTTTCACGTGTTATTGGAGATATTGATAAAGTTGTTTTTATTGATGTTGACGATGATGTTATAATTGAGCGTATGGCTGGACGCAGAAGCTGTTCAAAATGCGGTCATATGTATCATATTAAGTATAATCCGCCGGCAAAAGACAATGTATGTGATGAGTGTGGAGAAAATCTTACACAGCGTAAAGATGACAATGAGGAAACTGTAAGAAAAAGATTAAGTGTTTACCATGAAGCTACCTCACCTATTATAAATTATTATAAAGAAAAGAACATTCTTTTAGATATTAACGGTGTAGGAGATATTGACGATATATTTTCTAAGATTACCGATATGTTGAAAGAGGATGTTTAAAATGCCTATTACAATTAAAAATAATGAGCAGATTGAATATATGAGAATTGCCGGCAGAATTACAGCAGAAACATTAAATGTTGTTGAGGCATGTATAAAGCCGGGAATTACAACAGAGGAGCTTAATAATGCGGCGGAAGAATTTATAATAAGCAAAGGTGCTTATCCTTCATTTAAAGGTTACAGCGGTTATCCGGCATCTATATGTGCATCTGTAAACGAAGAAGTTATTCATGGTTTGCCAAGCAAAAGAAAGCTTGTTGACGGAGATATAATAAGTATTGATGTGGGAGTATTTATTAACGGTTATCACGGAGATGCAGCAAGAACATTTGCCGTAGGTAAAATTGATGATGAATCACAAAGACTTATTGATATTACAAGACAAAGCTTTTTTGAGGGTATTAAATTTGCGGAGGAAGGATATCATTTACATGATATTTCTAAAGCTATACAAAATTTTGTTGAGACAAATGGATTTTCTGTTGTGCGTGATTATGTGGGACATGGAATCGGTACAAATATGCATGAGCCTCCTCAAATTCCAAATTATAAATTGCCGGGAAGAGGGCCTAAATTAGTTAAGGGAATGACTTTAGCTATTGAGCCAATGGTAAATATGAAAGTCTTTGATGTAGATGTTTTGGACGATGGCTGGACTGTTGTGACAAGAGATGGGAAAAGGTCGGCACATTATGAAAATACGGTGCTTATTACCGGCGGTAAGCCTGAAATTCTTACCATTATTTAGTTGGGGTGAGTTTGATTGTATTCTAAAGGGCAGATTGTGTATTCAAAATGCGGACGTGATAAAGGCAGAACTTTTATAGTTATTGATTTTGATGAAGAGTTTATCTATTTAGCCGATGGCGATTTAAGAAAACTTGAAAAACCTAAGAAGAAGAAGCTAAAACACGTTCAAATAGTAAATAAGGTTGATTTAGGTATAAAAGAAAAGCTTGAAAAAGGATATATTCTTGATGCGGATTTGAGAAAAGCCATTAAAGCTTTTAATTTGTAATAGTTATTTTAAGGAGGGTGTAGTCCTTGTCAAAAAATGATGTTATCGAAGTGGACGGTACTGTTTTAGAAAAGCTTCCTAACGCAATGTTTCATGTTGAGCTTGATAACGGCCATAAGATTCTTGCGCATATATCCGGTAAGCTTCGCATGAATTTTATTAGGATAATACCGGGTGATAAAGTTCGTGTTGAAATGTCGCCATATGATTTGTCAAAAGGAAGAATCACATGGAGAGATAAATGAAAGGAGTAGTTAAAAATGAAGGTTAGACCATCTGTTAAGCCTATGTGTGAAAAATGCAGAATTATTAAAAGAAAAGGAAGAATAAGGGTAATCTGTGAAAATCCTAAGCACAAACAAAAACAGGGCTGATTTGAATTTAATATGGTTTTAGAGGGTCGGGAACCCTTGCAGACCGAGAAAATACGGTTTATAAAATACTGAATTTGTTTATAAAGTTAATTTATTGTATAAATTTTGGAGGTGTAATTAATACATGGCACGTATTGCTGGTGTAGATTTACCAAGAGAAAAACGTGTAGAGATTGGCCTTACTTATGTATATGGAATAGGTCGTGCCAGCTCTAACAGAATTTTAAAAGAAGCAGGTGTTAATCCTGATACAAGAGTAAGGGATTTATCTGATGATGAAGTAGCGAGAATTCGTGATATAATTGATAAAACTCAAACTGTTGAGGGTGATTTAAGACGAGAAGTAGCGCTTAATATTAAAAGACTTGTTGAAATAGGTTGTTACAGAGGCATCCGTCATAGAAAGGGACTTCCTGTAAGAGGGCAGAAAACTAAGACAAATGCAAGAACAAGAAAAGGTCCGAGAAGAACAGTTGCTAATAAGAAAAAATAATCTTTTAAGGAGGTCTTAGGCTAATGGCTAAGAAAGTAGTAAAAAAGACTGCCGGCCGCAGACGCCGTGACAGAAAAGTCGTTGAGCGTGGGCAGGCTCATATTAAGTCAACATTTAATAATACAATTGTTACTATAACAGATGCCGCCGGAAACGCTCTTTCATGGGCAAGCGCCGGTGGATTAGGATTTAGAGGGTCAAGAAAATCAACTCCTTATGCGGCTCAAATGGCTGCCGAAACTGCTGCAAATGCCGCAAAGGATTACGGACTTAAAACAGTTGAGGTTTTTGTAAAAGGGCCTGGAAGCGGACGTGAAGCTGCTATTCGTGCTTTGCAGTCAGCAGGGCTTGACGTAACTATGATTAAAGATGTTACTCCAGTTCCTCACAATGGATGTAGACCGCCAAAACGCAGAAGAGTTTAATTTAATTATAATAATAGGAGGTGTGGCTTAAATGGCCAGAGAAATAGGTCCTGTTCTTAAAAGATGCAGATACCTTGGTATTGAACCATCGGTGCTTGGTGTAAGTAAAAAGCCTAGCAGAAGAAAAAGAGTTATGAAAAAGTCAAGCGAGTATGGTTTGCAGTTAAAGGAAAAACAAAAAGTTAAATTTATATATGGTGTTCTTGAAAAGCAGTTCAGAACTTATTATAAAAGAGCCGAGAGCATGAAAGGAATTTCAGGTGAAAATCTTCTTATGTTACTTGAGTTAAGACTTGATAATGCTGTTTATAGATTAGGTTTGGGACGTACAAGAAAAGAAGCAAGACAGATTGTTCGTCATAACCTTATTTTAGTAAATGGAAAGAAAGTAAATATTCCTTCATATCAGCTTAAAGTCGGAGACGTTATTGAAGTAAAGGAAAACAAAAAAGATTTACAGAGATTTAAAAATGTTTTAGAAGTTACTTCATCAAGGATTGTTCCTCAGTGGCTTTCAGCAGATCAGGACAATCTTAAAGGAAGTGTTAATAATCTTCCTTCAAGAGAAAGCATTGAATATCCTGTTAATGAAACGCTTATTGTCGAGTTGTATTCTAAATAATGTAATATTCGTATTTATGTTTGAGATAATTTATAAGGGAGGTTCGAATGAGTGTTTGAATTTGAAAAACCCCGTATCGAAATTGTTGAGATGTCACAGGATGGTAAATATGGTTGTTTTGTAGTAGAGCCTTTGGAGAGAGGCTATGGAACGACGATGGGCAATTCTTTAAGAAGAATTCTTTTGTCTTCTCTTCCGGGAGCAGCAGTCAGCAATGTTAAGATTGACGGCGTACTGCATGAGTTTAGTGTTATTCCGGGAGTTAAAGAGGATGTTACGGAAATTATTTTGAATTTGAAAAACCTTGCGATTAAAAATACAAGCGATAGCGCAGAGCCTAAAATGGCTTATATTGATTTTACCGGAGAGGGCGAGGTTACTGCCGCTGATATTAAAGTTGATTCAGATATTGAAATTCTTAATCCTGAACTTCACATAGCTACTTTAAGCGGTGGCTCTGATAGTAAGCTTTTTATTGAAATAACAATTACAAAAGGCCGTGGTTATGTTGAGGCATCTAAAAATAAAAAGCCAGATCAGCCTATTAGAATGATTCCGGTTGATTCTCTTTATACTCCTGTAAGGCGAGTTAATTTTAAGGTTGAAGATACACGTGTAGGTCAGATTACTGATTATGATAAGCTTACGTTTGAGGTTTGGACTGATGGAACAATTACTCCTGATGACGCGGTAAGCTTGGGTGCTAAAATTTTAAACGAACATTTGAACTTATTTGTTGATTTGTCTGATAATGCCAAAAACACAGAAATTATGGTTGAAAAAGAAGAAGGCAAAAAGGAAAAGGTATTGGAACTCAGTATTGAAGAACTTGATTTGTCAGTACGTTCGTATAATTGTCTTAAAAGAGCAGGTATCAATACTGTTGAAGACCTTGCAAATAAAACGGAAGAAGATATGATGAAAGTACGTAATCTCGGACGTAAGTCTCTTGAAGAAGTACTTAATAAAATGACGGAATTGGGGCTTTCTTTGAGTTCCGAAGATGAATAATTTAAGGAGGTTTTGTAATGTCCGGTTACAGAAAGCTTGGCCGTACGTCAAGCCAGCGAAAAGCACTTATTCGTAATCAGGTAACTAATTTATTATATCACGGAAAAATTAGGACAACAGAGAGTAAGGCTAAAGAAATAAGAAGAGTTGCTGAAAAGCTTATAACTCTTGCTGTTAAAGAAAAAGATAACTTCAGCGAGGTTACAGTTAAAGCTAAAGTCGCTAAAAAAGATTCAGAAGGCAAACGTATTAAAGAAAACGTAAACGGTAAGAGAGTTACTGTTTTTGATGATGTTGAAAAAACTATCAAAAAAGATAATCCTTCACGTTTAAATGCAAGAAGAAAAATTTTAAGCGTTCTTTATAATGTTACTGAAACTCCGGCTGACGGTAAAAAGAAAAGAGTTAATACAAAAGCTGTTGATATGGCAGCTAAAATGTTTGATGAAATAGCTCCTAAATACGCAGAACGCAACGGTGGTTATACACGTATAATTAAACTTGGCGCAAGAAAAGGCGATGGAGCTGAAGAAGTTATAATAGAATTGGTTTAAGGTGAATTGGCGTTTAATGTAAGCGTCGTTTACCGATAACATTTGAAAAAACCTTAAGGTTGTTACATTAAACTTAGTAGAGTTTTTTGGTTATTTTAACCGACGGGAAAAGTCTGCCGTTATTTTAAGGGGGTACTTACTTTTACATTCAGTTGGATTTTAAGTTCTCACTTAATATAAAGGCAAATGTTTTCACCCGTCGGTTGCTAAAAAATAAGAAAAATGAGATAAATTTTAAATTATTGCTTATTTCTTATATAAATAAGCTGAGTTTGTGATTTGTTTCAAGGTTTTTAGTTTTTTATATATTTGTTGTTAGTATGTGTCTCAAAAAGGTATTAGTTTTGAGACGCTTTTTTTATGAAAAGGTGAATATTAAAATGTCTTTTATTGAGTGCAGAAATGTTAGTTATAGTTATTTGCAGTATAATGATACAAATAATGATGAATATGTAGATGTGTTTAAAGATTTATCTTTATGTATAAAAAAGGGAAGTTTTAATGCAGTTATAGGTAAAAATGCATCAGGAAAGTCAACTTTAGCAAGACTTATTAATGCGATTATTTTACCTGAAAATGGAGAAGTAATTGTAAATGGCTTAAGTACAAATAATAAAGATAATTTGTGGGATATAAGAAAAACAGTAGGTATGGTTTTTCAAAATCCCGATAGTCAGATTATTTCTTCTATTGTAGAGGAAGATATAGCCTTTGGACCAGAAAATTTAGGTTTGCCTTCTGATGAAATACGAAAAAGGGTAGAAGATGCGCTTAAATTTACAGATATGCAAAAGTATCGAAATGCGGATACTTATTCTCTTTCAGGAGGTCAAAAACAAAAAATAGCAATTGCCGGAATTTTAGCTATGAAACCCGATTGTATAGTTCTTGATGAGCCTACGGCAATGCTTGAGCCTAAAGGAAGAAAACAAATAATTGAATATATAAAAAGACTTAATGAAGAAGAAAAAATAACAATAGTGCTTATAACTCATTTTATGGAAGAAGCCGCAATGGCAGATAATATAATTGTATTTGGAAACGGAGAGGTTATTTCAGAAACACCTAAGAATATTTTAACTAATAAAAAAAGATTAGAGAAATTAGGACTTGATACTACTCAAATGGTAAAGTTAAAAGATTTATTATGTGAAAATGGAATTAATTTGAAGAATGATATATTTAATGTCGATGAAATGGTATTAGCTTTAAGTAAATTTGAGTTTGAAAATAAAAATAATGTTTTTGAAAACAAGTTAGTGGAAAACAAAAATAAAAATATAATTGAGTTGAAAAATGTTTCTTTTTATTATGGAATAAATACAGAATTTGAAAATAAAGCTGTTGATAATGTCAGTTTTAATATAAAAGAAGGTGAGTTTTTTGGTATAATAGGACATACAGGTTCCGGCAAAAGTACAATCTTACAGCTTTTTAACGGTCTTTTAAGAAGTTATAGCGGTAAAGTTATAATTGACGGTATCGAAATAACAGATAAAATAAGCACAAATGAATTATGCAAAATAGCCGGTCTTGTTTTTCAGTATCCTGAAAATCAAATATTTGAAAAGACAGTATATGATGAAATTGCCTTTGGAGTAAGAAATATTTTAAGTGATGAAAGTGAGATTAAAAAAAGAGTTGAAAAGGCTTGCCTATATACAGGAATTGATGCCAAAATTATGAATAAGTCTCCTTTTTGCCTTTCTGGAGGACAAAAAAGAAGAGTTTCAATAGCAAGTATACTTGCTATGAATCCTAAAATTATAATACTTGATGAGCCGGCGGCAGGGCTTGACCCGTTAGGGAAAAAAGAAATTATGGATAATATTAAAATGCTTAATGAAAAATTAGGCATAACAGTAATAATTGTATCTCACAATATTGAGGATATAATTGAATATACACAAAGGGTTTTAGTTATGAATAATGGAAAATTAGCGGCTTTAGGAAATGTTAGGGAAGTGTTTAAAGATACGAAAATGCTTGAGGTTTCTGGTATTTTGCTTCCTGATGTTTCAAAACTTATGAGAAAACTTAATAATATTGGGATTAGAATGCCGGAAAATGTATATACGGTTGAGGATGCTTTTGAAGTTATTTCAAAAAGCTTAAAGAGGTGATTTTATTGAGTATTTCTATTGGACAGTATTATCCAAAAGATTCTTTTATACATAAGCTTGATAGTCGTGTAAAGCTTATACTAACAATATGTTTTGTTGTAATGATTCTTAATGCAGATAGTATTGTTAATTACGGAACGGTTTTGTTTATTCTTTTTTCTGTTATACTATTATCACGTGTGCCTTTTAAAATTGTTATGAAAAGTGTAAAAAAAATTATGATTATTATATTGTTTACTATATTTGTAAACTTGTTTTTTATAAAAGACGGAAATTATATTGTTAATTTTTATTTTATTAATATAACAGATGAAGGCGCAATTATTTCTTTAAAAACAGCTTTAAATTTAATTATGCTTTTTATAAGCTCATCGGTTTTAATACTTACAACACGTCCTGTTGAATTAACAAACGCAATAGAATATATATTGTCTCCTTTAAAATTAATTAAAGTGCCTGTGGGTGATATTGCTATGATGATTACAATAGCTATAAGATTTATACCTACTTTATATGATGAACTTGAAAAAATTAAAAAAGCTCAAACAGCAAGAGGAATTGATTTTTCAAAAGGCAGTTTAATAAAAAGAATAAAGGCATATGTACCAATTGTTATTCCTATGTTTACAGCATCGTTTAGATATGCCGATGGACTTGCTCTTGCAATGGAAGCAAGATGTTACGGAAATAATAATGTTAAAAGAACGATAATGAAACAAAGAAAATTAAATAAAAATGATATATTAGCTATATTTGTGTTTTTAATTATTTTAATATTGGGTTTTGGAGGATTAGTATGAATATACTTCTTACAGTCGCTTATGACGGTACAAACTATTTTGGGTGGCAGAAACAAAAAGAACGTATAAGCGTACAGCAAAAAGTTGAGGAGGCACTTTCACGCCTTTTGAAAAATGATATAAGTGTAAGAGGAGCAAGCCGAACAGATACAGGAGTACATGCTTTGGAACAAGGAGTATTTTTTAAAGCAGAAACTACTATACCTATAAATAAGTTCCCTTTTGCAATTAACCCTTTTCTTCCCGAAGATATAGTTGTTTCAAAAGCTGTTGAAGTTGATGATAATTTTCATCCTCAGTATAGTGTTTTAAAGAAAACATACGAATATAAAATTTTAAATTCACGTTTTAAAATACCACAGCTAAGAAATTATACAGAGTTTGTTCATAATGAACTTGATATTGAGAAAATGCAAAAATCATGCCGATTTTTTGTAGGCGAACATGATTTTAAAGCTTTTTGTGCAGCAGGAAGTACAGCTAAGACAACCATTAGAACAATTTATGATTTGACTGTACAAAAGAATAATAATATAATAAGTATATATGTTACGGGAAACGGTTTTTTATATAATATGGTCAGAATTATAGCAGGAACGCTTATTTATGTTGGAGAAGGCAAAATTAAGCCAGAGGATATAAAATATATAATTGAGTCAAAGGACAGAAAAAAAGCCGGAAAAACAGTATCTCCTAACGGACTTACGCTTTTTAAAGTTTGTTATATTTAAAAAATAATAAAGGTTTTTGCAGGCAGGTGATAAATATGGGATTTATTGACGAATCGGTTTTAAAATATATAAATGAAATTCAGCCGTTGTGCGAAGGCGAATTGGGAGAAATTCAAAAATTAGCCTATAAAGAAAATGTTCCTATAATTCATAATGATGTTGTAAGATTGTTATGCTTTATTTTGTCTGTTAAAAGACCTAAGTTTATTTTGGAAATAGGGGCGGCAATAGGTTTTTCTTCAGCTCTAATGAGCAAATATTTAAAAGACGGCGGCTTTATTGATACAATAGACAGATTTGATATAATGATAGAACATTTTAAAGAAAACAGGGAAAAGTTAGGTCTTACTGAAAAAATAAATTTAATTGAGGGAGATGCGGCTGATATACTGCCTAAGCTTGATAAAAAATATGATGTTATTTTTCTTGATGGAGCTAAGGGGCAGTATATACAATTTCTTCCGCATTGTATAAGGCTTTTGAACGTAGGAGGGATACTTATAGCTGATGACATTCTTCAAGGAGGGGCTATTGCTTGCGATAGGTTTTCAGTTGTTAGAAGACAAAGAACAATTCATACAAGAATGAGAAAGTTTTTAAATGAGATATGTAATAACGATATTTTAGAAACGAGTATTCTTACAATAGGAGATGGCGTCGCTTTGTGTTATAAAAAGAAGGAGGAATAAAAAATTGAAAAATAAAATAGAACTTCTTGCTCCGGCTGGTGATTTAGAAAAACTTAAAATTGCTGTATTATACGGCGCTGACGCTGTTTATATTGGAGGAGAGGAGTTAAGCCTTAGGGCAAAAGCTAAAAATTTTACTTTTGAGGAAATGGGCGAAGGAGTGAAATTCGCACATGACAGAGGAAAAAAAGTATATGTAGCTTGTAATGTTTTTGCTCATAATTACGATTTTAAAAATATGGAGGAATATTTTAAGAAACTTAATGATATAAATGTTGATGCTGTTATTGTTTCTGATGCTGGAGTTTTTTCAGTGGCTAAAGAAATAATTCCTAATATTGATATTCACATAAGCACTCAAGCAAATAATACAAATTATAAATCAGCTTTATTTTGGCATAAGCTTGGAGCAAAAAGAATTGTAACAGCCAGGGAACTTTCAATTAATGAAATAAGTGATATAAGTGAAAATATTCCAAAAGAAATTGAGATAGAATCATTTGTTCATGGCGCTATGTGTATTTCATATTCCGGAAGGTGTCTTTTAAGCAATTATATGAGCGCAAGAGATGCTAATAAAGGAGAATGTTCACATCCATGCCGCTGGAAATATGCTTTAGTTGAAAGTAAAAGACCGGGAGAATATATGCCTATTGAGGAAGATAACAGAGGAACATATATATTTAATTCAAAAGATTTATGTATGATAGAACATATACCAGATTTGGTTAATACTGGTGTAATGAGTTTTAAAATTGAAGGAAGAATGAAAACTTCGTATTATGTGGGAACGGTTGTAAAGGCTTATAGAGAGGCAATAGACGATTATTTTAAGGATATTTTGCTTTATGAAAGCAAAAAAAAGTATTATGTAGATGAATTAAAAAAAGCAAGCTATCGTGGGTTTACAACAGGATTTTATTATGGAAAACCGGGAGCTGACGAACAAATTTATACTTCAAGTTCATATATTAGAAATTATGATTTTATAGGTATGGTAAAAGAATACGATGAAACTGAAAAGACAGCTTTAATAGAACAAAGAAATAAATTTATAAAGGGCTGTAATGCAGAAATTTTAAGGCAAAAGGGAAACAATTTTATGCAGAAAATAGAGTTTATTAAAGATGAGAATGGAAATGAAATAAATGAAGCACCGCATGCTCAGCAATTAGTTACAATTAAAGTAAATGAATCGGTAAAGCCGTTTGATATGCTGAGAATACGTATAAAATAATATAATTAAAAATTATAAAAAAATAAAACAAACCTAAAGTATGTTTGTTTTATTTTTCATAATTTTTTTTATATTGAAATTTACTAAATTTCCGATAATTTTTTATTAATATAGTCAATAATTTTGGGTTTAAGAAGCATTCTTGAATTTTCAGCAGTTTCTTTTAGTGTGTTTAACTTATCACGGGAACGGTTTTCACAATATATATCCGCAAGGAGTGTATAATTTAATTTAAGATCGCATCCTATTTTCAGCGATTCATTTAATATTATTTCAGCTTCATCGGGATTTCCTTTTTCATATAAAAGGGATGCCCAATTTACTAAAGCTGATACGTAAGAGTTAAAATGTTCCTCGTATGTTGTTATCATTTCAAGATTGTTTAAACCATAAGTTAGCTTAAGGTCGGTTGTTGTTATAGGTTCGCTGAAATGAACCATTTTAAGTTTGGATTTCTTTTTTACGAGTTCTTGTGCATCATTTAATTTTTTGTACTCTAAAGTATCGGGATAGCTGTGGAAAGGAAGATTGTTACAATAAGCGGTTATAAAAATTGAATCATCAATTTTACGCTTTGTAGTTATATTAGCCTCCATTTCACGGCGTCTTATCTCGTCTAAAGTTGAGTCAAAGTCCGGCTTTCTCATTTTCAAAATTATTTGAAGGGCTATTATTAGGCTTACAAAAAGCATTAAAAAAATAGGCATAAAATTGCTCCTTTTCAGTAAGTTTTCAGACATAAAAGTATTTTAAAGATGTCTGATATTTTTATTATATAATATTTTAAAAAGAAAAAAAACTATTTTTAGGAGAAAAAATGAGTAATTTGAAATTAAACGAAAAACAAAAAATGGCGGTAATTCATAACAAAGGGCCTATGCTTGTTTTAGCTGGACCGGGAAGTGGAAAGACAACCGTTATTTTATATAGAATTAAAGCGCTTATTCAAAAATATGGGGTTAATCCTAAGGATATATTAGTAATAACATTTACAAAGGCGGCTGCCGAAGAAATGAATAGCAGATTTAAAAGTATTGATGATTTTAATTGTGATTATGTCTCTTTTGGTACGTTTCATTCTTTCTTTTTTAGAATACTTAGAAACGCATACGGATATACTTTGGACAATATATTAAAAGAGGAGGAAAAGAAAAATATAATTAAAAATATTTTGATTTCTATGAAAATGTATTTAGAAGACGGAGATGAAATTGCTAAAAGTATTATAAGTGAAATATCATTTGTTAAAAATGAACTTTTGAATGTTGAGTATTACAGTTCATTAAATTGCGGAGCTGATGATTTTAGAGAAATTTTTAATACTTATGAGAATTATAAAACCGAAAATAATAAAATTGATTTTGATGATATGCTTGTAAAATGCTATCATTTGCTTATGAAAAATAACAATGTGCTTTTAAATTGGAGAAAGAGATACAGCTATATACTTATAGATGAATTTCAAGATATTAATAAGGCGCAATATGAGTGTATTAAACTTTTATCCGGAAAAAACGGAAATTTGTTTGTTGTAGGTGACGATGATCAGAGCATATATAAATTTAGAGGAGCAAGACCGGAGTTTCTTTTAAGATTTCCGGATGAGTTTGAGAATACAGAAAAAATTGTTCTTGATATTAATTATAGGTCCACAGAGCAAATAATAAAGCTTTGCAATGTTGTTATAGGTTCAAATAAAAACAGATATAAAAAGTTTATAAAAGGCACGGAGAAAAACGGAAACATACCAGTTCTTTTAAATCCTTACGATATTTCAGAAGAGGCTGTTTTGATAGCTAAAAAAATAAAAAAGAATCAAGATAAAACGCCTTTTAATAAAATTGCTGTTATTTATAGAACAAATATACAATCAAGAGCAATTGTAGATGCTTTTATGGATTTGAATATACCTTTTCAGGTTAAAGATGAGGTTCCGACTTTATATGAGCATTGGGTTTCTAAGGATATAGCTGCTTATCTCACCCTTGCACTTGATGTAAAAAAAGATGAATGTTTTAAAACAATAGCAAATAAACCAAACAGATATATAAGCAAATCCTCTATTTATGCGGCTCAGAAAAATAAAAAAGACGAAGAATCACTTATAAATACCTTGTATAATATGGATGAGTTAAAAAAATGGCAGGTAATTAGATTGGAGGAACTTATATATCAGCTTAATACATTAAAAAAGAAAAATACTTATGATGCTTTTAAGTATATAAGAAAAGTTATGAATTATGATAACTATATAAACGATTATGCAAGTTATAGAAAAATGAGTCCAAAAGGATTGTTTGAGGTCTTGGAGGAAATACAGGAATCATCAAAAGGATATGATAAAATAGAAGAATATTTGGAACATGTTGAAAATGTTATATTTGATGCTAAAGAAAAAAAGGGATTAAAAAAAGAACTTAATGGTGTTACACTTTCAACAATACATAGTGCAAAAGGACTTGAGTTTGATATTGTATTTGTTACAAGTGTGGTAGAGGGAGTTATACCTTATGAAAAAAGCAGAAGTTTTGATGAGATAGAGGAAGAAAGAAGATTGTTTTATGTTGCTATGACAAGAGCAAGAAAACAGCTTTATATTTCTATTGTGAAATCAAGATACGAGCAAAAAACAACACCAAGCAGATTTTTAAGTGGAATTGTAAAAGAAAGGAAAAGTTAAAGGTATGAAAAAAATGAATAAAGATGATAAAAAACGCTTAATTGTAGGTATTATAGCTATTGTTTTAATAATAGCTATGACATTAAGTGCAATAGTTCCTTTTTTGTAAAACTTGAAAAAGCAGCTATATATGTTATAATATAAATGAAATACTGATTTTATTAGACTGTTTTAAAACTGCTTTGAAGTATAAAAATTTAATAAGAGTTATAGCTAATAATTTTTAAACTCATATAAATATTTTTGGCTTTTTTGAGTTATTTTTGATTTATACGATAAATAAAAGTTTTATTATTAATCGGTGTTTCATAAAATTTAATGCCTTATAATGTATTTGAAAGCTACATTTAAAAATAATTGGAGTTTTATAAAGTTTAAACAATAGATATGGAATTTTCAGATACACTATAATATAACTAAGAAAAAAGGGGGAATAAATATGGCGGAAAATGATGATAAGGAATTAGGCGGTATAGGTACAGAAAATATCGGTGTAGATTCTAATGATGAAAATATAGATTATAATACCGAAATAAACAGACTTTTAGAGGAAGATGCAAAAATTGAGTTAAATGATGCGAATATTGATTATATAAACGATGTGTCTGTATATGATGGCAATAAAAAAGATGATGAAGAGGAAGAACTTGAAAATAAAAACTCTGATGGTGAGCCGGAGAGTGAGGAAGTCTCTGAGGAAAGCGGAGTACTTTATGCTGTATGCTTTGGAATTATAGGCATTCTTATTATCGCAATTATTTCTTTTTCCATTTTTTTGTTTATGAAACTTGGTGACTATAAAGCTTATGAAACAGAAAAAAAGAAAAGCCAATCTACGGAGATAAAACAGCCGGCGTTTAAATCAAACAGTGCTAACTATATTTACATATCACAAAATGCCGAATTTGATGGAATGAGTTTTAGACTTGAAAAGATGCTTGTTGATTCTACGGCGACTTTATTTTATATAAATAAAAAAATAAATGTTCAAAATTATGATATTATTTTGACGGATAATAAAGGTGAGATGTATACAATGGATTTATCTTTTATACAATCATCTGAGCCTAAGGAAGGCAGCAATGAAACAATTTTAAGGTTTGAACCTTTAAATTTGAATGTTAAAAATATAAATCTTGCTTTTTATAATCCTAACACGAGCGAAAGAATTAATTTTAAATTTGATTTTTTAGAACCAATAGCAGAAACGCCTATAAGATATACTTTTGATAAGCCTGTTGAATATAAAAATTCTGATATTTCGGTTAATATAGACCATGCTATTTTCTCAAGTTCAGGTTCAAGAATTGATTATACTATAAAAAGTAACAGTGATAATTATACAATTGACTATGGTACAGGAGAATATAAAAATAGTGTTGTACTTGAGGAGGGCGGAATTTCTGTAAGAAAAAGTAAAAATTATCCTTCATCATATTTCTTTAATGATGGGAATATATTGCTTAATAGAATGGATTTTAGAAGTATAGGAAATTTAAACAGTAAAGTATATATTACTTTTAAAGATATGTTTAAAAGATATTCTTACAATAAAGATATTCCTTCAAGTTCAATAGGAAAAGACGGTTATGTAATAGATATAGATAATTATAGGATTGTAATTGAGGGTATGGCTGTTTTTGGAAACAGATATGTACTTGTATATCATGCAGAGGATAAAAATATTCCTTTTGATGAGAAAAATCCAAATGCTAACAGAGTTGAGGCTCAGCTTAAAGCCGACCTTGTGTTTTCTTCGGATTCAGGTATGGAAGCCGTATTTAATGGAGTATGTAAATCGGCAGATTATGGAACAGATATGATTTTTGATATAGGAACTCAATATGCTGGTTTTGCGGCTTTTGGAAGCGCTGAAATAAGAGTTGAGGCTATACTTATATCAATAGATGACGCAACAGTTGAACTTGATTTATCTAAAGAAAGTACAAAAACTGAGAAAAAACGTAAAGAGGCTGAAAGTGATATTATTGACGCCTTTGAGGGAAGACTTGCTTATAAATCAGGTATTAAAGATATGGAGTCATTAAACGGATTTAGTGAGGAACTTATTAAGTCAGATACATTTTTAGCTGATTATTCTCCTTATGATTTAAGTGAAGACCCTTTTTATTCAGCACAGGTAATAACAAGCGCTATTGTTGACGGTAAATTTTACGGAGTTGTTCAGGAAGAATGGAAAGGTGTTGTAGGAATTAAAGAAATACATTTTCACAGAACACATAAAGTAACGGCACAAAAGGGAGATTTACATTGGATTGTAACAGGGGATAACGTAATAAAATAAATATAATTATTTTTATTAATTTAATAGATTTTGCCGTAAAATTGTTGTATAATGAAAAAGGACAACTCTTAAAAATTTTTGGAGGGATAATTAAATGGCAAAAAAAAGTGTGTCGTTGGGCAAAAAACAAACTATTATCGGTATTGTAATTGTTGTTGTAATTGCCCTTGCTATTGCTACGGCGGTTATCGCCGCAAGAAATTACAGGCAAAATGAAGAGTATGAGCGTGTTCTTAATGTTGATGTCATATATAATAATATATATGTAGACAATGTTTTGATTGGGGGATTGACTAAAGAAGAGGCAAAACAAAAGCTTATGCTTGATTTGGAGGCGCCTTTTGAAAAACAGACTGTTACTATTAGAGTTGACGAGGACGATTACGAATTTACTTATGGTCAATTTGGTATTAAGTATGATATTGACAGTGCTGTTGAGGAGGCCTATAATTTAGCGAGAACAGGCAGCTTAAAGGAGCGATATGATGAATTTACCGATATACAGCTTTCGGGTAAATTTTTAACTGCCAGTCATAACTTTGATGATGAATCGGTTGTCCAAAATGTGAAGGCACAGCTTGAGACTATTAAGGATAAAGTTTACAAAGCTGCTATTGAGCCTAAAGTTGTAAGAAAAGATGGCAAATTTGTAACAACTGACGGAGTTTTGGGACGTGAGCTTGATATTGATGCAACAACAGAGCAAATTATTGATGTATTGTCAAGAAAAACAGAGGAGGTAATTATACCTCGTACAAAAGTTCTTCAGCCCAGTCATAAGACTGAAGAACTTTCTGCTATAAATGATGTATTAGGTACATATTATACTAAATATTCAGGCGGTGGCAGTGGAAGAATAACAAATATGAAAGTAGCCGCCTCTAAAATAAATGGAACAGTATTATTTCCGGGAGAAGTATTCTCAACTAATGCATGTTTTGGAGAAATGACTGCCGCTAACGGATATAAACCCGCTCCTACTATTGTATCAGGTAAGCTTGTTGATGATTTAGGAGGAGGCGTTTGTCAAGTATCAAGTACATTATATAATGCTATATTATATGCTGAACTTGATGTTGTGGAAAGACAAAATCATTCTTTGAAAGTTGGATATTTAGATTATGGATTTGACGCTACACTTGCCGGAGATTATATTGATTTAAAATTTAAAAATTCTTCTAATTATCCTATTTATCTTGAAAGTTATTTAACAAGCAATCAAGTTATAGTAAATATATACGGAAAAGAAGAACGTTCGTCAGGAAGAACTCTTGAATTTAAAAATCAGCATATTTCAACTGTTGACGCTCCGGAAGATAAAGTTGTTTACTCAGATGAACTTCCGGACGGCGAAAAGAAGTATACTGTTAAGGCTTTAAAAGGATATAAATATAAACTTTATAAATATGTTTATGAAAACGGTAATTTGCTTGAAAAGGTTGAAGTTAATAACAGTTATTATAAACCACGAGCAGCCGAGGTTACTGTTGGAACAAAAAAAGAGCCAAAATCAGAGGAAGAAGAACAAGTAAATACAACAGAAAATTCGGGAGAGGCTGTTTTAGAGGCTAATGTTAATACTTCTGAGCAGGTTGATGAAAATAGTTTGGAAACAAGTACAAACTTAAATGAAAGTGAGTAGTAATAAAATTTTTTGAAATAAGATAATTACATTAGTTTTAAACAATATTATAGCTTAAAATAAAGTTTTATCTTATTTTTATAAAATATAATTATTAATAGCTAAAAAAGGCTTGTAATTTATATTATACAGATTACAAGCCTTTTTTAGTTTTTAGCTTAATTTTTTATTTTTTAGAAATTAAAAGTTTATTTACAGCACTTATAACCGCTCTTAAAGATGATTTAGTAATATTTTTACTTATTCCTGCGCCAAAATACGAATTTTGATTTTCTTCATGTATATGAACATAAGTAATAGCTCTTGATTCATGACCGTAGTCAAGTGAATGTTCCTGATAATTAACTATTTCAAATTTAATTGGAAATTCTCTTAAAATAGCATTGCAAAATGCATTGATAACACCGTTTCCTTTGCCTGTAAATCTTTTTTCCTCTCCATTTACAGATACGTCAGCATATACAGTAACACAATCTTGTGTAGTTTCTTCTTTGTAATATATGAGTTTTAAAGGAGTTGATACATTTATATAAATTTTATCAAATAAATCTCTTATTTCATTAGGTTCAAGTTCATTATCTTTTTCTACTGAAACTTTTGTAACAATTTCTCCAAACTCTTGCTGCATATTTTTAGGAATAATTAATCCATAATTATTCTCAAGTATATACGAAACTCCGCCTTTACCAGATTGACTGTTTATTCTTATAATAGGGTCATAATTTCTTCCAACATCCAATGGGTCAATAGGAAGATATGGTACTTCCCATCTTTCAGGGTGTTCTTCCATTTTTTTCATTCCCTTTTTAATAGCGTCTTGATGTGAGCCGGAGAAAGCAGTATAAACTAAATCACCAGCATATGGATGCCGTGGGTGTACGTTTAATCCGGTAGACTTTTCATAAATTTCTATTGAATCATTTATATTTGAAAAATCAAGCATAGGCTCAATTCCCTGTGAAAAAAGATTAAGTGCTATATTCATTATATCAGCGTTTCCTGTTCTTTCACCATTTCCAAAAAGAGTTCCTTCAACTCTGTCAGCGCCGGCAAGCATTGCAAGTTCCGTAGCGGCAACAGCAGTTCCTCTGTCATTATGTGCATGAAGGCTTATAAGTATATTTTCTCTGTTTTTAATATTATCAATAATATACTCAATCTGATCGGCATATACATTAGGGGTTGACATTTCAACAGTAGAAGGAAGATTAATAATAACCTTATTTTCATTATTAGGTTTCCATACGTCAATAACTGCGTTGCATATTTCAACGGCATAGTCCATTTCAGTGCCTGTAAAACTTTCAGGAGAATATTCGAAAATAAAATGTTCTCTTCCGTACTGATTGGAAAGGTCGTTAATCATATTAGCACCAAAAACAGCAAGTTCTATAATTTCTTGTTTACTTTTTCCAAATACAACATCTCTTTGAAGTTTTGAAGTTGAATTATATAAATGAACAACAGCCTTTTTTACTCCATTAAGTGCTTCAAATGTTTTTTTAATTATGTGTTCTCTGCTTTGTGTAAGAACTTGAATAATTACATCATCAGGAATGAGTTTTTGTTCAATTAAAGTACGAGTAAACAAATACTCAGTGTCACTTGCTGCCGGAAAACCAACTTCAATTTCTTTAAATCCAATTTTAACAAGATACTTAAAGAAATTAATTTTTTGAGCAAGATTCATAGGTTTTTCCAAAGCTTGATTACCATCTCTTAAATCAACGCTGCACCACTTTGGAGCTTTTGTAATAACATTTGAAGGCCATTTTCTGTTTGGCATATTCATAGTTGGATATGCTCTGTATTTTTGGTAATTCATTTAAAATTCCTCCCTAAAAATAAATATATTGAAAAAATAAAAAAACCTTTCATCTCAAAAGAGACGAAAGGTAAAATCCGCGATACCACTCTAATTCACCCTTAAACGGGTACTTCTCACTTAAGTACAGACTATAAAAAACAGTCGATACCCTGCCATTATATCGTATGACAAACGTCAACACCTACTATAAAATTTCAGCGAGCCACTCAAAGGCGAGTTCAACTTTACGGTAATATTGCCTTACACCAACCGACAACTCTCTGAAAAAACCTGTTAAAGTTTACTATTCCTCATCAATGTGTTATATATAATTTATTTAAAAATAATTGTAACAAAACAAAAAACATTTGTCAAGAGTATATTTTGGGGGGGGGCAGGACAAACGCACGAAAATTTATTTATCCCCGAAATAGATCTAGAAAAATTT
>CAMTZM010000010.1 GCA_947086655.1 uncultured Eubacteriaceae bacterium | reverse complement strand
AGCAGCCATAAAACTGCTACGCTTAAAAGTCTAACTTTTAGGGGTCACCTCATAAATAATATTATATGCTGCCTTTTTTTAGTTTTTTTATAGTTTATTCTTGTTTTTATTTTTTTCTTCAGCCTTTATTCCAATATCAATATTCATTTTACTTAAACTGTTTTTTAAACCAACATCAGATTTTTTGTTTTCAATATTATAATAATCAATAACGCCTAAATTTCCGTTTTTTAACGCATCGGCTATGGCTGTTGGAAGAAGAGCTTCAGCCTCAACAACTTTAGCCCGCATTTCCTCAACATGTGCTTTCATTTCTTGTTCTTTAGCAATTGCAAGGGCCCGTCTTTCTTCAGCTTTTGCCTGAGCAATTTGTTTATCAGCTTCAGCCTGTTCTATTTGAAGGTGAGAACCTATATTTCTGCCTATATCAATATCAGCTATATCTATTGATAGAATTTCAAATGCTGTACCTGAGTCAAGTCCTTTGCTTAAAACAACACGAGATATTTTGTCGGGATTTTCAAGGACTTGTTTATGACTTTCAGAAGAACCTACGGTTGTAACTATACCTTCGCCTACTCTTGCAATTATAGTTTCTTCTCCGGCGCCTCCTACAAGTCTTGAAAGATTAGCCCTTACTGTAACTCTTGCTATAACTTTTACTTCTATACCGTTAATTGCTACGGCAGAAATCCATGGAGTTTCTATTATTTTAGGGGTGACACTCATTCTTACCGCTTCAAGTACGTTTCTTCCGGCTAAGTCTATTGCTGCTGCTCTTTCAAATGACAATTCAAGATTAGCTCTATGAGCAGCTATTAAAGCGTCAACAACATTATCTACACGACCGCCGGAAAGCATATGAGACTCTAATTGATTAGATGATATATCAAGACCTGCTTTTGAACCTTTTATAAGAGGTTTTATAATTTTATCAGGTTTTACCCTCCTAAGTCTCATTCCTATAAGTGAAAAAATACCTACATTAACGCCTGCAGCCGCAGCAGAAATCCATAAGCCCACAGGTATAAAATGAAGTATAAACGCTATTAATAATACGGCAATCATTATAAATATTATAATAGAAAATAAAACGCCGTCAATCATTAAATTCCCTCCTTATACAACCTTTTTTACATAAAGTTTGTTATTATAAAGTTTTGTTACTTTTACCATTTCGTCAGTATTTATAAATTCTCCATCGGCGTAAACATCAATGCTTACTCCGTTAAAATCAACGCTTCCAAATGGTTTAAGAGCTGTTTTTGCTTTTCCTTCTTTGCCTATAAGATTTTCAAGATTACAGTATTCTTTTTTTTCATACTCTAATGTTTCATCAAGTATAAGTTTACCATAAAGTTGGTGGTTTCTTATATATTTTATTGCAAAAAAACCAATTGAGACAATAATTGCTGTTTCTGCTAATACAACAAAAAAGCCAAAAGGAATATAAATAATAGTCAATATAACAGAAATAGCTGTTAATATTCCGCCAGCTATTCCAAAGAAACCAAAACCCGGAACAAATAATTCAATACATATAAATGTAATTCCGATTATAAGACATAAAATAGCAAGATACGTCATAAAAAATACCTCCTTTCAAAAGATAGGCACATATTAAAGAAAGAATTGATTAATATGTTTAAAATAATTTTTAATTTTTATTAATCAATATTTCTTAAACTACTCTACAAATATAATATAACATTTTATAAAGAAACTTTCAATATTTATTTAATAAAGTGGTGTATAATTATAATTTTGTTTATATTGAGTATATTTTTTGAGTTTTAATACATTTTATAGTTTAAGGATAAAATTGCATGATTTTTATTTTAATTTTATATTGACTTTTATGTAATGTGTAGTTATAATTAATAATAGTTATTAGGTAATATTATTTATAAACTTTTAATAATATTAACTTTGGTTTTTAGTTTTGCAATTTAGTTTTTATTATTTATTTTCTAAAATTGAAATATAATTTTTAATTTTAGGGTATGCTTTAATTAAAGAGGAATATTTTATATATCTAATCTAAGGAGGATTTTATTATGAAAAAATTTGTTTGTTCAATTTGTGGTTATGTTCATGAGGGAGATTGCCCACCAGAAAAGTGTCCGCAGTGTGGTGCACCAGCCAGCAAATTTGAAGAAATGAAAGGCGAGCTTATTTTTGCTGATGAGCATAGAATAGGCATTGCTAAAGGTGTTGACCCTTCAATAGTTGAGGATTTAAGACAAAACTTTATGGGTGAGTGTACAGAGGTTGGAATGTATCTTGCAATGAGTCGTCAGGCAGACCGTGAGGGTTATCCTGAAGTTGCTGAAGCTTATAAAAGAATTGCATATGAAGAGGCTGAACATGCTGCTAAATTTGCTGAACTTTTAGGAGAGGTTGTTGACGAAAGTACAAAGAAAAATCTTGAGATGCGTGTAGCTGCTGAGCATGGTGCAACTGCAGGAAAGAAAGATTTAGCTACAAGAGCAAAAGCTGCTAATCTTGACGCTATCCATGATACTGTACATGAAATGTGCAAAGATGAGGCAAGACATGGTAAAGCGTTTGCTGGTTTATTAAATAGATATTTCAAATAATAAAAATATTTTAAAGCAGTTCAAATTATTATAATTTTATAATATGAAAATATAAAAGACTCAGACCTTTAATGGAATGAGTCTTTTTTTTTAACTTAAAGCAGCGGTCTACTGTAAATGATAGTTATTTATGAATCATTTTAATAATGATTTACTTGTCTAATAAAAACAAATTTTTGTATTTTACTGAAATAAAGCTTTTATAAAAAAAATTTAGGAAAATACTTGATTAATGTAAAAAATGTGGTATACTATAAATCATAGTAAGTTGATAGGAAAACAAAACAATAAAAATTTATAAGGAGATATTTAAAAATGGATAGAAAAGAATGGAAGTTTGAGACAAAACAATTACATATAGGACAAGAAGAAGCTGATTCGGTTACAGATTCAAGAGCAGTACCTATTTATGCTACAACATCTTATGTATTTCATAATTCTAAACATGCAGCAGACCGTTTTGGATTACGAGATTCAGGAAACATTTACGGAAGACTTACAAATCCTACACAAGACATTTTTGAAAAAAGAATTGCGGCTCTTGAAGGAGGAACAGCGGCTCTTGCTGTTGCTTCTGGAATGGCGGCTATTAACATTACAATACAGGCGCTTGCTCAAAATGGAGGGCATATTGTAGCGTCAAAAACTATTTATGGAGGAACTTATAATCTTTTTGCAAATACTCTTCCGGCGTTTGGTATAGAGACGACTTTTGTAAATCCATATGATGATGAAGCTTTTGAAACAGCTATAAAAGATAATACAAAAGCTATATTTATTGAAACATTAGGCAATCCAAATTCAAATTTAATAGATATAGAAAAAACAGCAGAAATTGCACATAAGCACAAAATTCCTCTTGTTATAGATTCAACATTTGCTACTCCATATCTTATAAGACCTATTGAATATGGGGCTGATATTGTAGTACATTCAGCTACAAAATTTATAGGAGGACATGGAACTGCCATAGGAGGAGTAATTATAGAGAGCGGAAAATTTAATTGGGAAGAATCGGGAAAATTTAAACACTTAACTTCCCCTAATCCATCATATCATGGTATAAGTTTTACAAAAGCGGTGGAAAATGCTGCTTTTGTTACATATATAAGAGCAATTTTTTTGCGAGACATGGGAGCGGCTCTTTCTCCGTTTCATGCTTTTATATTTTTACAGGGGCTTGAAACTCTTTCTTTAAGGGTTGAACGTCATGTTGAAAATGCTTTAAAAATAGTAAAATATTTAAGTGAACATGAAAAAGTAGAGGCAGTACATCACCCTTGTCTCCATACAGAACCAAGTTATAATTTATATAAAAAATATTTTCCTAATGGCGGCGGTTCGATATTTACATTTGAAATAAAAGGAGGAGAGAAACAAGCCCACCAATTTATTGACAATCTTGAGATATTTTCACTTTTGGCAAATGTTGCCGATTCAAAATCATTAGTTATACATCCGGCAACTACAACACATTCACAATGCAGTGAGGAAGAATTAATGGAACAGGGAATAAAACCAAATACAATAAGGCTCTCTATTGGAACAGAAAATATTTACGATTTAATTGAAGATTTAAGTAACGCATTTGACGCTGTAAAATAAATATTAAGGAGTGTTTTAAAATGTCAAAGGTATATAAAGAAATTACTGAACTTATTGGAAGAACACCTATTTTGGAATTTTCAAACTATAATAAGGCAAATGGGCTTAAAGCGACTATTTTAGGCAAAATGGAATGTTTTAATCCGGCTGGTTCAGCTAAGGACAGAATAGCTAAAGCAATGATTGAAGATGCCGAAAAAAAAGGAAAATTGAAAAAGGATACGGTAATAATTGAGCCTACTTCCGGAAATACGGGAATAGGTCTTGCATCAGTAGCTGCATCAAGAGGATATAAAATTATTATTACAATGCCGGAAACTATGAGCGTTGAAAGAAGAAATCTTTTAAAAGCATATGGCGCTCAGTTGGTTTTGACTGACGGAGCGAAAGGAATGAAAGGAGCTATTGAAAAAGCACAGGAATTGTCTGAAGAAATTCCAGAAAGTTTTATACCTGGTCAATTTGTAAATCCGGCAAATCCAAAATATCATAAATTAACAACAGGACCTGAAATTTGGGAAGATACAGACGGAAAGATTGATATATTTGTTGCCGGAGTAGGTACGGGAGGTACAATATCAGGTGCTGGGGAATATCTTAAAGAACAAAATCCTAATATAAAAGTAGTTGCAGTTGAACCAGAAGATTCACCTGTGTTATCTGAAGGAAAGGCAGGGTCTCATGGCATACAAGGAATTGGTGCCGGATTTATTCCAGAGACTTTAAATACAAAAATTTATGATGAGATTATTAAAGTTAAAAATGAAGATGCCTTTAAAACCGGAAAAGAAATAGCGCATATAGAAGGTGTGCTTGTTGGCATATCGTCGGGAGCTTCTGTATGGGCAGCAAAACAAATTGCTCTGCGCAGTGAAAACAATGGAAAGATAATTGTAGCTGTTATTCCGGATACAGGAGAAAGATATTTATCTACACCAATGTTTTCTTGAAAAATAACATATTTAAAAACATGCTAAGAACAATTTTTTATGTTTATAAAATGTGTTGACAAAAATAATATTGTATTTTATCATTATTTTAAAATAAAGGAAAAGGAAGGTTTTTATATGAAAATTGCTTTAATTAATGAAAACAGTCAGGCAGCTAAAAATGAGCTTATTTTGAATACATTAAAGTCAGTAGCTGAACCTATGGGACATACTATATTTAATTATGGAATGACTTCTCCAGATAATGAGACTCAGCTTACATATGTACAAGAAGGACTTCTTGCGGCTATTTTGCTTAATTCAAAAGCTGTTGATTTTGTTATTACAGGTTGCGGAACAGGTGAAGGCGCTATGCTTGCGCTTAATTCTTTTCCAAATGTGCTTTGCGGGCTTGTTATTGACCCTTCTGATGCATATATGTTTGCTCAGATAAATAACGGAAATGCTGTTGCTATGCCTTTTGCTAAAGGTTTTGGCTGGGGTGCAGAACTTAATTTGCAATATATTTTTGAAAAACTTTTACAAAATGAATGGGGACAAGGCTATCCTAAAGAACGTGCCGTTTTTGAACAGCAAAATAAAAAAATTCTTGATGATATAAAGAAAATAACTCATACTGACATAATGACTATACTTAAAAATGTTGACAGACAGTTTTTAAAAACGTCTGTAAGCTGTCCTAATTTTAAAGAATACTTTTTTGATAATTGTCAAGATAAAGAAATAGGAGATTTTATAAAGAGCGTTATAGATTAGACTAAAAAAAATTTTTTTATTGAATTTGAAAATTGAAACGTATTTGAGAACTTTATATATATTTTAGTTTTCAGATACGTTTTATTTATTTAAACGACATAAGTAAGTGAGATTTAATTCCATTTACTCCAACGGTTATGAGTATTTTTGCAAATAAAAAATGCGAATAGTCTTTGACTTAATAAATATAAATGTTATTGTAGTCTTCTTTAAATAAAATAAAATTTTCCTGTTTTTTTTATTATAAATGAATAATTGGTTTTATGTTGACAAATGTTACGTAAAATGATAAAATTTTTAAAATGCGTTAAGAGAAAGGGGAAGTATTTTATGTCAGATACATATTTTTTAAAGAGAAATGTATCAGTTTTTTTGTATTTAATACTTTTCTTTCTCTTTTTTATATTTCAAAGACAATGAAAAAAGTTTTATATACTATTTTTATTGTCTTTTTTAATGTAAAAAACGGTTGTAAATGTAAAAGAAAAGAGGGGCGGATATGTTTAATAGAAAGGATTTGCTTGGACTTAGGGAATTAAGTGAACTTGAAATAATGACTATACTTGAAACAGCTCAGTCGATGAAGGATAAAATTGATAATCCGGCAAAAAGATGTCAAAGTTTAAAACAGGCAAGCATAGTTACTCTTTTTTATGAAAATAGTACAAGAACAAAAATGTCATTTATGCTTGCCGGCGATTATTTAGGCGCTATGGTTAAGGATTTAGGCGTATCTACAAGCAGTGTAAATAAAGGGGAGGGACTTATTGATACAGGTATAAATCTTGACCAAATGGGTATAAACATTATGATAATAAGACATTCAATGACAGGAGCAGCTCATATTTTAGCTAAAAATGTAAAAGCTAATGTTATAAATGCCGGAGACGGAACTAATGAGCATCCTACGCAGGCGCTTTTAGATTTGTATACTATAATGGAATATAAAAAAAGGTTTGAAGGTTTGAATGTTACTATATTAGGAGATATAGCGCATAGCCGTGTAGCAAGAAGCAATGTGTTTGGGCTTACAAAACTTGGTGCAAACGTAACACTTGCAGGACCTTCTACGCTTGTATCAAATTCAATGAAGTCTCTTGGAGTAAAGGTAAGTACAAATATACAAGATGCCGTAAGTAACGCTGATGTAGTAATGGGGCTTAGAATACAGTTTGAAAGACAAAAGGCTATGCCTTTTCCAAATTTAAGAGAATATTCAAGTCTTTTTGGTTTGAATAGCGATATACTTAAATATGCTAAAGAAGATGTGCTTGTAATGCATCCCGGTCCTGTAAACAGAGGTGTTGAATTAAGTACAGAAGTTGCGGACGGAAAACATTCTGTTATAAATATACAGGTTAAAAACGGTGTTGCTGTAAGAATGGCTATATTAAAGCTTTTAGTTGAAAGGAGTATATAAATGGATTTATTAATTAAAAACGGAAGAATTGTTGACCCAGCAAATAATATTGACTGTAAAATGGATATACTTGTTTCAGACGGAATTATAAAAAAAGTTGGCAAAGAATTGGACTCATCAGGCACAATAATAGATGCTGAAGGCATGTGGGTAGTACCAGGGCTTATTGATTTGCATGTACATTTGAGAGAACCGGGATTTGAACATAAAGAAACAATAGCGGCTGGTACAAGAGCTGCTGCTGCAGGAGGATTTACAACAATATGCGCTATGCCTAATACAGAACCTGTGGTTGATAATGAAATACTTGTTGAATATATAAAAATGAAAGCTAAAAGAGAAGGAATTGTAAATGTATTGCCTATTGGAAGTATTACAAAAGGGCAAAAAGGAGAGGAACTTTCAGATATAGGAAGAATGGCATCAGTAGGTGTTTGCGCATTGTCTGAAGATGGAAAAAGCGTTGAGAATGCTGGACTTATGAAAACGGCGTTAAAATATGCTACAATGTTTAATTTGCCTGTTTTTTCTCACTGTGAAGATATTTCACTTGTTGGAAAGGGCAGCATGAATGCTGGTGAAAAGGCGTCTCTTTTAGGATTAAAAGGTATATCAAACGATTCAGAGGAAGTTATTGTATCAAGGGATATGATACTTGCAGACAGTGTAAAAGCTAAACTTCATTTGTGTCATATAAGCACAAAAGGAAGCGTTGAACTTATTCGTCAGGCAAAGCAAAGAGGCGTAAATGTTACAGCGGAGGTAACACCTCATCATTTTACACTTACAGAAGAAGATATAGAAAATTATGATTCTAATTTTAAAATGAATCCTCCTTTAAGGAAAAAAGAAGACGTATACGCTTTAAAGCAAGCTCTTAAAGATAACGTAATAGAAGTAATTGCCACAGACCATGCGCCTCATCATATAGATGATAAGAACAAAGAATTTGAAAAAGCGGCAAATGGAATAGTTGGTTTGGAAACGGCATTGCCTCTTGCAATAACATTTTTAGTTGAAGATGGGTATTTAAGCGTATCAAAGCTTGTTGAGAAAATGTCTTATAATCCGGCTAAAGTATTAGGAATAGATAAAGGAACTTTGTCGGAGGGAGCATGTGCAGATATAACTGTTATAAATCCTTTTTATGAGTATAAAATTGATGTAAATAATTTTTATTCAAAGGGGAAAAACAGTCCGTTTGGAGGTATGACATTAAAAGGAAGAGCTGAATATACAATTGTAAGCGGACAAATAGTTGCTGAAAAAGGAAAAGTCAGAGAGGAGTATACTTTATGATAATAGATAAATTAATAGAAAAAATTAAGTGTATGGAAAATCCTACATGTGTTGGACTTGACCCAAGAATTGAGTATGTGCCAAGTTTTATAAAGGAAAGATATATAGAGAAATATGGGAAAACACCTCAGGCAGCAGCAAAATCCCTTTATAAATTTAATAAGTATATAATAGATGAAATATATGATATTGTACCATGTGTAAAACCGCAGATAGCTATGTATGAGCGTTTTGGAATACATGGTTTGAAAGCATATTTGAAAACAATAGAATATGCAAAAAAAAGCGGACTTATAGTAATAGGAGATATTAAAAGAAGTGATATTGCATCAACAGCACAGGCATATTCTGACGGACATATAGGACGAGCTGATGTGGAGGGAATTAAATATGAGATTTTTAAAGAAGATTTTATAACTTTAAATCCGTATTTAGGTTCTGATTCAATAACTCCTTTTTTAAAAGACTGTAAGGAATATGAAAAGGGATTGTTTGTGCTTGTTAAAACATCAAACCCAAATAGCGGAGAAATACAGGATTTAATTACAGACGGAAAACCTATTTATGAAAAAGTTTCGGAACTTGTTTCAAAATGGGGCAGCGAACTTATAGGAAAATATGGATTTAGTGAGGTTGGTGCTGTTGTTGGAGCTACTCATCCAAAACAGGCTGAAGAAATAAGAAAGCTTATGCCAAACACTTTTTTCCTTGTTCCGGGTTATGGAGCACAGGGAGGAAAGGCGGAAGATATTTCCGTATTATTTAATGAAGAAGGTTTGGGAGCTATTGTAAATTCATCAAGGGGAATTATTGCCGCATATATGAATGACGCTTATAAAAATAAGTTTTCTGAAAACGATTTTGCTAAAGCGTCAAGAGCGGCTGCTATTGACATGAAAAATGATTTAAGGAGATGTATAAATATATGGAAAAAACAATAAAGGCAGAGTTGATATTAGAAAATGGAGCTCGATTTAAAGGGAACGCTTTTGGATATATAAAAGAGACTGTGGGAGAGGTTGTTTTTACAACAAGTATGACAGGATATCAAGAGACAATGACTGACCCTTCTTTTGCCGGACAGATTGTAACAATGACATATCCTTTAGTAGGAAATTATGGAATAAACCTTGAGGATATGGAAAGTGACAGACCATATTTAAAAGGTTTTGTTGTAAGAGAAAAGTGTGACTTGCCTAATAACTGGAGATGTGAAATGGAACTTGAAGGCTTTTTAAGACAATATAAAATAATGGGACTTGAAGGTATTGATACAAGAGCCTTAACAAGATGTTTAAGAGACAATGGAACAATGAAAGGAATAATTACTACAAGAGTTGGGGATTTAACGGCAAGTCAGATAAAACAAAAATTTGACACATATACAAATAAAGATGCTGTTAAAGAGGTTACTCCTAAAGAAAAATATGTAATGAGCGGAAGCGGAACACATTTAGCAGTATTAGACTGTGGAATAAAAAGAGGAATACTTCGTGATTTGAATAAAAGGGGATGTAAGCTTACTGTTTTTCCGGCATTTACATCAGCCGAAGAAATTCTTGATACTAATGCAGACGCTTTGTTTTTAGGAAACGGTCCGGGAAATCCAAAAGATATTCCAGAAGTTATTGAAACAGTAAGAAAGCTTATAGAAAGCGGAAAACCTGTATTAGGCATATGTTTAGGGCATCAGCTTATTTCTCTTGCATTAGGCTGCAATACATCAAGACTTAAATTTGGACATCATGGGGGAAATCATCCCGTAAAAGATTTGAATACAAAAAGAGTATATATAACAAGTCAAAATCATGAGTTTGTCGTAAGCGACCTTTCTGATGATGTAGAGGCTACGTTTATTAATGTAAATGATGGAAGTATTGAAGGTATAAGACATAAGTCAAAGCCTGTATACAGTATTCAGTTTCACCCAGAGGCAGCTCCGGGGCCTCTTGATACACAATTTTTGTTTGACAGATTTTTAAAGTTTATTGAGGAGGTTAAATAATTATGCCTAAAGATTTATCTATTAAAAAAGTGCTTGTTATAGGCTCAGGACCTATTGTAATTGGACAGGCTGCTGAATTTGACTATTCAGGGACACAGGCGTGCCGTTCATTAAAGGAAGAAGGCGTAGAGGTTGTACTTGTAAACAGTAATCCGGCTACAATAATGACTGATATAGGAATGGCGCATTATACTTATATTGAACCTCTTACGATTGATTTTATTGAAAAAGTAATAGAAAAGGAAAGACCAGATAGCATAATAGCAGGAATGGGCGGACAAACAGGACTTAATTTATCATGTGAACTTTATGATTCAGGTATACTTGATAAATACCATGTAAGGGTTATAGGTACAAGTATAGAGTCAATAAAAGAAGGGGAAGACAGAGACAGCTTTAAAAAACTTATGGAAAAAACAAATCAGCCCATAGTTGAAAGCGAGATTGTTACAGATATAGAATCAGGTATTCATTTTGCTGAAAAGATAGGATATCCTGTTATTGTAAGACCGGCATATACCTTAGGAGGAACAGGCGGCGGAATAGCTGAAACAGAGGACGAACTTAAAGAGATACTTTCTCAGGGGCTTCATTTAAGCCGTGTAGGGCAAGTACTTCTTGAAAAGAGTATAAAAGGCTGGAAAGAAATAGAATTTGAGGTTATGCGTGATGGAGCTGGAAACTGCATTACAGTGTGTAGTATGGAAAATGTAGACCCTGTTGGAGTTCATACAGGAGACAGTATAGTTGTAGCTCCGGCTCAGACTTTATCAGACAGAGAATATCAAATGCTTAGAAGCGCTGCTATAAATATTATAAATTCTATTGAGATAAAAGGCGGCTGTAATGTACAATTTGCACTTGACCCCAATAGCTATAATTACGCTGTTATAGAAATAAATCCCCGTGTAAGCCGTTCATCTGCTCTTGCATCAAAAGCCACAGGTTATCCTATTGCTAAAGTGGCGGCAAAGATTGCTCTGGGATTTAATCTTGACGAGATAAAAAATGCTGTTACAGGAAAAACATTTGCTTGTTTTGAGCCTGTTATAGATTATGTTGTTCTTAAAATACCAAGATGGCCTTTTGATAAATTCCATTCGGCTAAAAGAACATTAGGTACAAAAATGATGGCAACAGGAGAGGTAATGGCAATAGGAAACAGTTTTGAGGCAGCTTTGTTAAAGGGAGTACGTTCACTTGAAATAGGACAATATGGACTTGAGAGAAAATCATCAAAAATTAAAAGTATTGATGAACTTAAAAAGAGCGTGCAAGTACCAGATGATGAAAGAATTTTTGACCTTGCGGAAATGCTTAGAAGGGATTATAGAGTTGAGAAAGTTTGCCAGATAACTGGAATGGATTCATTTTTTGTAAATAAAATTAAGAAAATTGTTGACATGGAAGAAGAATTAAAAGAACTTTCTTTGGATAAAATAACAGAAAGCAGTTTAAGATATTATAAGAAAAAGGGATTTTCAGACAAAGCTATTTCTAAGTTTATAAAATGTTCTCCTCCCGATATCTATGAACTTCGTAAGAAGTATAATATAATTCCGTCTTATAAAATGGTTGATACTTGTGCTGGAGAGTTTGAGGCTGTTACTCCTTATTATTATTCTACATATGATGAGGAAAATGAAGCCGTTATAAAAAATAATAAAAAAGTAATGGTAATCGGCTCAGGGCCTATAAGAATAGGACAGGGAATAGAATTTGATTATTGTTCTGTACACTCTGTAATGGCACTGAAAAAGGCGGGAATTGAAACAATAATTGTAAATAACAATCCGGAAACTGTAAGTACTGATTTTGATACGTCAGATAAGCTTTATTTTGAACCTCTTACAGAAGAAGACGTTTTAAATATTGTTGAAATTGAAAAACCAGACGGGGTTATATTACAATTTGGAGGACAGACAGCCATAAAACTTGCTAATTTTTTTGATGAAATGAATATACCTATTTATGGAACAAAACCTGAACAAATTGACGCTGCTGAAGACAGAGAAAAATTTGATGAAATACTTGAAACTCTTGGTATAAGAAGACCAAAAGGAAAAGGAGTATGGAGCGTTGAAGAAGGGGTTAAAGTTGCTAATGAACTTACTTATCCTGTACTTGTAAGACCTTCTTATGTATTAGGAGGGCAGGGAATGGAGATAACCCATAATCAGGAAGAACTTGTTTTATATTTAACTGATGCGTTTTCAAAGGATTCAAAAAATCCTGTTCTTATCGACAGGTATTTATGTGGAAGGGAAATAGAAGTAGATGCTATATGTGATGGAGAGGATGTGTATATTCCGGGAATAATGGAACATCTTGAAAGAGCCGGAGTACATTCAGGCGATAGTATTTCTATATATCCTCCTCAAAATATAAGTGATAACATAAAAGAACAAATAATGGATGTAACTAAAAAAATGGCAGTAGCGCTTAAAGTAATAGGAATGATTAATATTCAGTTTATAGAGTATAAGGGAGAACTTAATATTATTGAAGTAAACCCTCGTTCATCAAGAACAGTACCTTATATAAGCAAAGTAACAGGTGTTCAAGTTATAGATATTGCTACAAGGGTAATGCTTGGAGAGAAATTAAAAGATATGGGTTATGGAACTATGATAGCTAAGGAATCAGATGTAATTGCAGTAAAAGTACCTGTTTTTTCAACTGAAAAACTTCCTCAGGTTGAGGTAAGCCTTGGACCGGAAATGCGTTCAACAGGAGAAGTGTTAGGTTTAGGATATACGTTTGAAAATGCACTTTATAAGGGATTTAAAGCTGCTGGAATGACAATTCCAAAGCCAGGAAGCACTATACTTGCTACTATAAGAACAAAAGACCATGAGTTATTTGCAAAAACAGCGGAAAAACTATCTAAACTTGGTCTTAAATTTATGGCTACGGAGGGAACGGCAAAAACGCTTAAAGAACATGGAATAAGTGTTCAGACTGTTAAGAAAATAAGTGAAGGAATTCCAAATATATTGGATATAATAAGAAGCGGAGTAATTGACCTTGTTATAGATATTCCTCAAAAAAGCAATGATGTTGGAAGTGATAGCTTTAAAATAAGACGAGGAGCTGTTGAAAGTTCAGTATCAATGATTACAAGCATTGATACGGCAGAGGCTATGGCGGAGGTTATTGCCGCTGAAATTAATGAGGATAAGCTTAAACTGTTTGATATAGGGAAGGATTTGAATAAATGAAAAAAGTTGAAAACGCTGTTGTAATTGAAAATAAAAAGATTGCATCAAATATTTATGATATGTTTCTTAAATTGGATGATATTGCTAAAGAAAGTGTATGCGGACAATTTATAGAAATGTATGTTGATAACGGAGTGAATATTCTTCCACGTCCTATAAGCATTTGTGAGATAAACGCAAATGAAGGAATTATTAGAATTATGTTTCAAGTAGTTGGAAGCGGAACGACTTATTTTTCTAATCTTAAACGAGGCGACATTATACGTGTATTAGGACCATGCGGAAACGGATTTAATATAAAAGAGACTGATTTAAGCATAATAGTTGGAGGCGGTATAGGAATACCTCCGCTTTTTGAGACAGCAAAGAGAATAAAAGGAAAAAAAGTAGTTGTGCTTGGATTTAAAAACAGAAATTCTGTTATTTTAAAAGATGAGTTTGAAAAGCTTGGGGCAGAAGTATTAGTTTCATCTGACGACGGAAGCATAGGATTTAAAGGAAATGTTGTTGAACTTATAAAAGAAAAAGGGATAGCAGAAAAAAACAGTATTATATATTCATGCGGTCCTATTCCTATGCTTAAAGCTTTATCTGAATTTGCGGATGAAACAAATATAGAATGTATGGTTTCCCTTGAAGAAAGAATGGCTTGCGGTGTAGGTGCATGCGTAGGCTGTGCAGTTAAAGTTTTTGATAAAGATAAAAAAGAAGAAATTTACAAAAAAGTATGTACTGATGGACCTGTATTTTCTTCAAAGGAGGTGATTTTTGATGCTTGATATGCGTGTTAATATTTGCGGTGTTGAACTTAAAAATCCTGTTGTTACAGCGTCGGGGACATTTGGAAGCGGTCATGAATATTCGGATTTTATTGATTTAAGCCGTCTTGGCGCTGTTATAGTAAAAGGTGTTGCCGATAAGCCATGGAACGGAAATAAGCCTCCACGTATAGCGGAAGTTTATGGAGGTATGATAAATAGCGTTGGGCTGCAAAATCCCGGTGTTGATTATTTTATAAAAAATGATATACCTTTTTTACGTCAGTTTGATACAAAGTTAATTGTTAATGTTTGCGGACATACTGCTGAAGAATATGTTAATACGGTTAAAGCACTTAGACAGCAAGATGTTGATATGATTGAGCTAAATATTTCATGTCCGAATATTAAAGCCGGAGGTATGGCGTTTGGAACAGATTGTCAAATGGCTGAAAAAGTTGTTTCAGAAGTTAAAAAATATGCAGATAAACCTTTAATAGTTAAACTTAGCCCTAATGTTTCAGATATTGCTTTAATTGCTAAAGCAGCCGAAAATGGAGGAGCTGACGCTATTTCACTTATAAATACAATTTCGGCTATGAAAATTGATATATATAAAAGAAAAACTGTTCTTGATAGTAAAATAGGCGGTATGAGCGGTCCAGCTATAAAACCAATAGCGGTAAGAATGGTTTATCAGGCGTCAAAAGCTGTTAATATACCAATTATAGGTTTAGGCGGAATTTCAAGCGGAGAAGATGCTATTGAGTTTATAATGGCCGGAGCTGATGCGGTAGCTGTTGGAACTGCTAATTTTATGAATCCTCATGCTTGTATTGATATAATTGATGGAATTGAAAAATATATGAATGATTTTTCGGTTAATAATTTAAGTGAAATAAAAGGATGTATTTAGATACCCTTTATGAATTTGTATTATTTCAAAAACTTGACTTATCTTTAATATAATGTTACAATACATGGAAACACTGATTAATTTGAATAAAAAAAGATTTTTTGTTTATTTTAAATTAGTGTTTCTATATTAAATTTAATATATGCGGTTTTAGTTCGACGGTTTTTTACCGCCGATTAAAAGGGAAGTCCGGTGAAAAACCGGTACAGGCTTACCCCTACTGTAAGCGGCTTTGCCGTAAGTCAGATACCTGCTTTTACCGCTTTTGATGTTCTTGGGTGGGAGAATATTAAAAAACAGATAAGTCAAATGAAATGTTTTTTTGTATGGCTTTTTTTATCCTGTTCCCAAAATGTGGACAGGATTTTTTTATTTTTATTATATAATTTATTTTAAGGAGGTAAATTTTTATGAAAAAAAGAAGCTTATCATTTTTAATTTCTTTTGTACTTGTTTTTAGTTTTGTATTTTCTGCTTACGCCAAAACTGATGTTAGCGGCGTTTTAAAGTCGAGAACTCAAACTTTACAGTTTTTAATTAAAAATGTTCCTAATCCTATATGTGGTTCAATTGGAGGTGAATGGTGTGTGTTTGCAGTAAAAAAATCAGGTATACAAGTACCTGACAATTTTTACGCAAATTATAAAAATAATCTTGAAAAAACTCTTAAAGAGAGAAAAGGAGTGTTAAGTGAAAGAAAATATACAGAATATTCCCGTGTATCAATTGCACTTTCTGCAATAGGTGAAAATCCTTTAAATTTTAGAGGATATAATATATTGTCAAAAGTTGCTGATTATGATAAAACAACTTTACAGGGATTAAATGGAGCAATTTTTGCTTTAATAGCTTTAAACAGCGGTAATTATGGCTATGATGATATAAAGGAAAAATACATAAACTTTATTATAAACCGTCAAAATTCGGATGGAAGTTTTTCGTATGGAAATAAAGGAGACGTTGATATAACAGCAATGAGCATTTACGCTTTGTCTTTTTATAAAGAAAGAGATAATATAAAAATATGTATAAATAAGGCTCTTAATTGGCTAAACAATAATAAAACGCTTATGACAAACAGCGAGTCTGTTTCCCAATCGATTATAGCACTGGCTTCGGTAGGTTTAAACGCTGAAGATTGGGGACTTATAACAAAGCTTATGAGTTTTGGAAATGGTGAAGGTGGATTTAAACATTTATTAAATGATAAAAGTTATAATTTAATGTCTACCGAACAGGCACTTTACGCTTTAAATGAATATATTAAAGTTATTTAAGGGGATTATTTTTTATGAAAATTTTAAAATTAAAAAAAGGAAAAGTTTTATTTATTTCTTTAATTGCCATTGTACTATGTTTTTTAACGGTTTTTAGTATATATAAGCATAATTTTAGCAATAACTTAGGAAATGAAGGATATTGTTCGTTATATGTAAATTGCAAAACTATACTTAATAATATGGATAGCCTTAATAAGGATAAATCTGATTTAATACCAAAAGACGGAATTATATATTCAAATGATAAAGTTTTATTTGAAGAAGGTGAAAATGTTTTTGATGTTTTATTAAGGGAAATGAGAGAAAATAAAATACACATTGAATTTTCAAAAACACCTGCTACAAATGCTGTTTATATTGAAGGAATAAATAATATTTATGAATTTGACTGCGGTGAGCTCTCAGGCTGGCAATATACTGTAAATGATGAAATTTTAAATGTTTCGGCTGATGGATACAAAATTAAGGAAGGCGATGTTATTGAATTTATTTATACATGTGATTTAGGACGTGATTTGATTGAATAGTTTTTCATATTTTAATCCTTTTTCACTTTTTATTTTTTTTATATGTATAATTTTAATTTCAATAATTATAAATAATCCCATTTGTATTTTAATTTCTGTTTTATGCGCTTTTGTTCTTTGTATTTTATTAAAAGGAGCAAGTTGTATAAAACTTGTTTTTGGTTTTATTATGCTGATACCAATGTCGGCTGTTTTTAATGTTTTATTTAATCATAAAGGAGCAAGTATTTTGTTTTATTTTACTAACGGAAATCCGGCAACATTAGAATCAATTATTTATGGATTGTATTCGGGTTTGGTTTTTTGTTGTATTTCATTATGGCTTTTATTATTTAATTTTGTGTTTACGGCTGATAAATTAAATTATTTACTTGGTAAATTATCTCCGAATATTTCTATTTTGTTTTCTATGACAATAAGGTTTATACCAAGTTTTGCTTTTGAACTTAAAAATATTTATAAGGGGCAAAAAGCTTTAGGAATATATAATGAAAGTGGATTTTTAAATAAAATTAAAGCTGGAGTAAGAAATATTTCGGTTTTTATTACATCTTCTTTTGAAAATTCAATTACAACATCAAACTCAATGAAAGCAAGAGGATACGGACTTAAAGGAAGAACGAATTTTCATATGTATTCATTTAAAATAAAAGATTTTATATTAATTTTTATTTCGGTTTTGTTATTTATTTTTATAATGTTTGGGTATAAACATGTTTATACTGTTTATTTTCCATATATTAAAATTCCATATACCGACTTAAAGTGCATGGTTGTTTACTTTTTATTTACTCTATTATGTATGATACCATCAATTATCGAGGTAGGTGATAGAATTAAATGGACATTATTGAAATTAAAAATTTGAGTTTTGTTTATTCAGGTGAAAATAAAAAAGCTATAAATAATTTGAATTTGAAAATTAAAAAAGGACAGTTTATAGTTTTATTTGGTAAGTCCGGAAGTGGAAAGTCAACACTTTTAAAGCTTTTAAAACCTGAAATTGCCCCATATGGAGAAAAAAAAGGTTTTATTAAATTTAATGGCACTAATATAGATGAAATTTCTGATAGAACTTCAGCAGAAAAAATAGGATTTGTTTTTCAAAACCCCGAAAGTCAGATTATAACAGATAAAGTTTGGCATGAGCTTGCTTTTGGACTTGAAAATTTAGGTGTAGGAACAAATGAGATAAGATTGAGAATTGCTGAAATTATTTCTTTTTTTGGAATAAGTGATTTATTTGAAAAAGAAACGTCTAATTTGTCAGGCGGGCAAAAGCAGCTTTTAAATCTTGCATCGGTAATGGCTGTCAACCCGGAAGTTCTTATACTTGATGAGCCTATATCTCAGCTTAATCCTATTGCGGCTGGAGATTTTATGAATATGTTGAAAAAAATAAATGCTGAATTTGGAACAACAATTATTTTATCAGAACATAGGCTTGAGGATGTTGTAAATTTATGTGATAAAATGGTTGCACTTGAAAACGGCACTATTTTATGTGAGACAGGAAAAAGAGATATAGGAGAAAATCTTTTAAAAAAAGGAAGTGAAATGATTTATTCAATGCCGGCTCCGATTTATATATCATGTAAATATAAATCGGCTTTAAAATGTCCTGTTACGGTAGGAGAAGGAAGAATATGGCTTGAGAACGAAATGAAGGAAAAAGGCGGACATATTAAAATAAATAAAGAAGATAATACAATAAATAAGAATGAATATGCTGTTTATACAAAAAATGTTTATTTTAGATATGAGAGAAAGAATAAAGATATATTAAAAGAACTTAGTATTTTTGTAGAAAAAGGTACAATTTACGCATTGCTTGGAGAAAACGGAGCCGGAAAAAGTACATTGGCAAATGTTATATCAGGGGTTTTAAAACCTTATTGCGGAAAAATAAATTTAAACGGCTCAATATGTATGCTTCCTCAAAATCCTATGAATGTATTTTCAAAAAACAATGTGCTTGATGAACTTAAAGAAATAACCGATAATAAAGAAGAAATTGAAAATATTTGCACTTTATTTGATTTGAATGATTTTTTATACTCTCATCCATATGATTTAAGCGGAGGGCAGCAGCAGAAAACAGCCATTGCTAAAGCATTTTTAACTGACAAGGACATATTTATATTGGATGAGCCTACAAAATGTATGGACGCTTTTTTTAAAAAGAAGCTTGGAAATATTTTTAATAAATTAAAAGAAAGAGGAAAAACAATTATTATTCTTTCTCACGATATGGAATTTTGCGCTGAATATGCTGATAGATGCGGATTGATTTTTAATGGCAGTATTATAGCTGAAGAAAGTTCAAATATATTTTTCAGTATGAATAATTTTTATACTACTGCTGTAAGCCGTATGAGCAGAGGTATAATTGACGGTGCAACAGTATGTGATGATGTAATAAGCGTACTTGAAGGGAAAAACAAAAATATAAGTTCAGCAGATAAAGAAAATAAAGCAAACATAAAAAAACCGCTAAATTTTAATAAAAAAAATATGAAAAAGTCAAAAGATTATAAAGATAAAAATATTTATAAAAAAACAGGTTTAAATATTACTATGTTTTTATTGTTTATTATGTCAATTATAACTATTTTAGCTGGTGTTTACTTATTTGATGACAGAAAATATTATTTTATAAGTTTTTTTATTCTTTTATATACATGTATTCCTTTTATTTTTGTATTTTCTAATGAGAAAGGCTGTATAAGAAAGATTGTTACTTTAGCTGTTATGTGTTCTGTTTGTATAGCTGGGAGAGGGGCTTTTTATATGCTTCCTCATTTTAAGCCTATGGCTGCTGTAATTATTGTTTCGGGAATTTGTTTTGGCGCTTCTGCCGGTTTTTTAACAGGAGCTTTTTCTGCTTTTATTTCCAATTTCTTTTTTGGGCAAGGACCATGGACTCCATGGCAGATGTTTGCATTTGGATTAATTGGTTTTTTTGCGGGAATTGTTTTTAAAAATAATAATTTTAAAAATAAATGGTCTATATGCGCTTTTGGATTAGTATCTGTATTTATTTTATATGGACCTATAATGAATTTAAGCGGCTGTATTTCTGTAAACGGAGGAGGTTTTTCTTTGGCAAAATTAGTTGTAAGCTTTTCGGCGGGATTTTGGTTTGATTTTATACACGCTGTTTCTACGGCTTTATTTTTGTTTATTGGTGCTCCTCAATTAATACAAAAAATTGAAAGATTAAAATTAAAATATGATATAAAATTTTTTTAAATATCTATATAGAAAAGGAGAAAAAAATGAAGACAAAATTTATTTTATTTATAACAATGTTTTTTTGCATGATTTTTAATTTGAATTTATATTCTGCTGATAACAATATAAATGTTAAATTTGTGGTAGTTGGCGATACAGTTCATGAAGAAGGAGCGCATAAAGATTTTGTATTATGGGTAAATGAGGATATTTCTGTTAGTTTAGGAAGTACCGTTTATGATGTATTTAAAAAAGTAATGGATAAAAACGGATATACATATACAGGTGAGGAACAAGGTTATGTCGAATCAATTACTTCTCCGGCAGGCGTTAAGCTGGCAAGTTTTACAAATGGCTCAGGTTCAGGCTGGATGTATATGGTAAATGGTGACACCCCTATGGATGGATTTAAAGATTATGTTATTAAAGATAATGATGAAATACTTTTTTATTACATAGACGATTGGAAAGAAGAATGGGGAATTTATGGAGATGCTGACGGAAACGGATTAGTCGAGTTTAACGATACAAGTATTGTTTTACAATATGTGCTTAACGGTACAGAAAAAATTAAATTAAATTTTTCAGATGTTAATAAAGATGGCGTAATTACAGCTTTAGATGCTGCTATTATACTTATGAAAATATTAAATAGTTAAAAATAAGGGGTTGTGTTTTAAATGAAATTACGTCGTTTATTGTCTATACTGCTGTTTTTAATTATATTTTCTGAAAACACAATAAATTTAATGGCAATTGAAAATGTTTTAGAAGATATTTCTGAACATGTTTTGTCAGATGGAGCTGTAAAATTATATGATTATGAAAAAGATGACACTGTAAAATGGTCTTTAAAGCTTGGAAACAACAATGAATCAGGCACAGGGCCAATTGTTGTAAACGAATATGTTTATACTTCTTTTGGAGATACAATTTATAAAATTGATTTAGAAGGCAATATTGTAAATAAGGCAAAACTTTATAAAGATACAGGCTATAATTATTTTATTTCTTATGGGGAAGGACGTATATTTATACAGCTTAAAAATGGACAAGTTCAAGCTTTTGATGAAGATACTCTTGAAAGTATATGGATAAGTGATATACCATTAAGTTCTTCAAAAGGGCAGGGACTTTGTCCGCTTACTTATTATGATGGTTTTATATACGGCGGTACTGTGGTAACATATGGAGGACAAGGCTGTTATTATTGTATAGATGATAAAGGGAATTTTGTATGGCAGTTTTATCCTGAAAAAGATGGGCAGTATTCAGGATTTTACTGGTGTAAATCTGCTGTAATAGGTAATTATGTTATATTTGGAAGTGAAGGCGGACTATTATATTGTCTAAACAGGTTTACAGGAGAACGCATTGAAAGTTTTCAAGCAGAAGGCAATATTAGATGCGGTATTTTAGTTAAAGACAAAGATATATATTTTACTGATAAAAAAGGTTATGCCTATAAATTAAAAGTAAATAATAATGGAAAGTTTTATGATTCAATAAAGGTAAAAATAAGTCAAGAAGCAATTGAATCTACAAGTACTCCTGTTTTTTATAAAGGAAGGATTTATATATGCGCTTTTACTGATTCAAATGGGGTAATGAGTGTTTTTGATGAATATATGAATTTAATATATAGTTCATATACAAAAGAGAAAATTAAAACAACGCCTATTGCTGTTTCAGCAAATGATGGAAATATTTATGTTTTTGTCTCATGTTATGATTATCCGGGTACAGTAGTTAGATTTAAAGAAGACAGAAAAAATAATATGCTTGATTATGAAAAAGTTTATATACCTTATGATAAAACAGCACAATATTGCGTAAACAGTTTGTATTATTATGACGGTGTAATTTATTATATTAACGATTCTTCATTTTTAACTGCTTTAAACGCTTACGGAACTTATTTGCCTTCGTCTCCGACAATAGGTTCTTCGGGAGGCAGTGATAACGATGTTTCTGATAATATTACAGTATATTTTGAATTAAATACAAGTAAATTCAGTATAAAAAAATCATCTTATAATATAAGCGGCAATTCATATGTATGTGATTTGTTTACTAAAGTTCTTGATATGAAAGGATATACATATGAAGGTGCTGAAAATGGCTATATATCGTCAATTACATCAAATAATGGCATAACATTATCTGAATTTCAAAAAGGCGCAAATAGCGGCTTTATGTATAAATTAAATGGTGAAAATGTTGAGCTTGGAATTAAAGATTGTAAACTTTCAGATGGAGATTATGTATATTGGTACTATACAAATGATTATACAAACAGTTCATCTGATATATATAGTGATGAGGAGTCAAATACAGAGATAACCACACAATACTTTTATGAAGATAATATAGATACGATTGATTTTTTTGAAAATGATTATAAAAATGATGGTGTAAAGGAAAATGGCTTTTCAGATATTTCAAATAGTTCCTATAAAGATGATATAAATTTTTTAATGAGTAAAAATATTTTAAAAGGAACAGAAGAAGGATTATTTGAGCCGGATAAATATATTACAAGAGCTGAATTTGCTGTGGCTATTTATAGAATAGGAAAAATTAAGGGATTAAAAAAAGATGTTTTTAATGATGTATATAAAAATTCATGGTTTTATGAACCGGCAGCCGGGCTTTATGATTTAGAAATTATAAAAGGAATGGAAAATAGCTCTTTTATGCCGGATAAATATATTACAAGACAGGAAATGGCAGTTATTGCAGACAGATTTATAAAACATATGGATATAAAAAATGTATATGTATATGGTGAGACTGATTTTAAAGATGAATATTTAATTTCTGAATATGCAAAAGAAAGTGTTCATAATATGTTTAGATGTGATATAATAAACTGTAAAAATCTTTTTTTTAATCCTTTAGATAATGTTAAAAGAGATGAAGCCGGAAAATATTTATATAAAATATATAAATTATTATTCCAGGCAGAAACTTATTAATATGTTTATATATAAATATTTATAAAAGAAATAAGCGTATTTCACATTTAAAGTGATACGCTTATTTCTTTTATTATTTCGTTTAACAGTTTTATAATAATTTTGTTTTTTTATTATAAACTGCCCGAAACATGCTTTTTTGATTAAAAATTTGTACTGTACGCATTTAAAAAATATTAAAAGAATAAATATAGGTATATGAAAAAGAAAATTTTGCTACAAGTTAACATCCACATTCAAAACTCATACATTCTGTTTCACAGTTGTTTTTACATTCAGATTTTTCTGCACCTATTACGATATCACTTAATTGGCAATAATCTGCTTTGTCATGATATTTACATGATGATACACGACATTTAATTGCCTGATTTCCTGTGATTGACATTGTTATCACCTCCTACAAAATAAGTATTGCCTTAATTTAAAAATTTATTCTAATTTAAAATTATAAAATATTTTTGATATGGAGTGATTTTATTTTATGTTTTTTATTGATGGACACTGCGACAGCATTACAGAAGCAATGAGTAAGAATGAAAATATGTATAAAAATACATGTAAAGTAAATTTTGAAAAACTTTCAAAATTTAATGCTCCTGTACAAGTTTTTTCAATATGGCTTAATAAAGAATTGTTAAAAAAACCATTTGAAAATACAGTAAAGGCACTGGAGTTTTATAAAAATGAAATTAAAAACAATTCAAATTTGATTGAAAACGCTTTTTGTTATGATGACATAATTAAAAATATTAATTCTAAAAAAGCAACAGCAATTGCTGGAATAGAAGGCGGAGAAGCAATAGAAAATAAAATGGAAAATTTTGAGTTTTTATATAATAACGGAGTGAGAATATTAACAATTACATGGAATAATGAAAATTGTCTTGGATATGGAGTTAATGCAAATGAAAAAAAAGGATTAAAGCCATTTGGAAAAAAAATAATAAATGCAATAAATAAAAATAATATGATTGTTGACGTATCGCACTTAAATGAAAGAGGTTTTTGGGATGTTTGCGATATAAGCAATAAAGGATTTATAGTAAGTCATTCAAATATATATGAGGTATGCAGAAATAAAAGGAATATAAACAAAAAACAAATTAAGGCTGTAATTGATAAAAAAGGCATAATAGGAATTAATTTATATACTTATTTTTTAAATAATACTAATTTAGCGTCAATTAAAGATATAATTAAACATATTGATTATTTGCTTGAGATGGGAGCAGAAGATTTTATAGGTATAGGCTGTGATTTTGATGGTGCAGATAGTTTTCCAGAGGAATTTAACGATGTTTTCGGTTTGTTTGAATTAAAGAAAAAATTATGTAAAGAATATGGTGTTGATATTTCAGAAAAAATTATGGGAAAAAATTATTTGAAATTTTTTAAAGAACAATGGCAGTTGCAAAAATCTGTCGTTTGATGTACAATCTTAAATAAGGGAAACGCTAAAATATTTTTTTATATTTAAAATTTTTAGTAATTCCATAAATAAAAATGTGAGGTGGTTTTTATGAAGTTGTCAAAAAAAGCCGTTCAGATTAAAACTTCGGAGACTTTATCAATTTCTGCTGAAGCAAAAAGACTGATAGGCGAAGGCGTTGATGTTGTAGATTTTGGAGCGGGAGAGCCTGATTTTGATACGCCGGCTCACATAAAAAAAGCGGCTGTAAGTGCCATAAACGACAATTTTACAAGATATACAAACGGTTCAGGTGTAAAAGAACTTAGAGAAGCTATTTGTAAAAAGCTTAAAAAAGAAAATAATATAGAGTATAATTATAATCAAATTGTTGTAAGCAATGGCAGTAAGCAGGCTATTCTTAATGCTTGTATTGCTCTTTTAAATCATAAGGATGAGGTTTTAATACCATCTCCTTATTGGGTAAGTTATCCGGAAATAGTTAGGATTGCCGGCGGTGTTCCTGTTTTTATTGAAACGCATATGAAAAATTGTTTTAAAGTTACAAGAGAACAATTGGAAAATGCGCTGACAAAAAAAACAAAAGCCCTTATTTTAAATTCTCCGTCCAATCCAACAGGTATGGTTTATTCATTAGATGAATTAAAAATGATTGCCGATTTTGCAATTAAAAACGATATATTTGTAATATCAGATGAAATATATGAAAAACTTATATACAGTAGGCAATTAAAACATATAAGTATTGCTTCTTTAAACAGCGATATATATAATAGAACTATTGTTGTAAACGGTTTATCAAAAAGCCATGCAATGACAGGATGGAGAGTTGGCTATACAGCAGCTAATATAGATGTTTCAAAAGCAATTGAAGGGATTCAAAGTCATTCTACATCGAATATTAATTCAGTAGCTCAAATGGCAGCGTTAGCGGCGTTGACAGGAGAACAAAAATGTGTTGATGATATGGTTAGAGAATTTAAAATAAGGAGAGACTATATTTCGCAAAGAATTTCTGATATACCTCTTTTAAGTACGCTTATACCTAAAGGTGCATTTTATCTTTTTGTAGATATATCAAAGCTTTGCGGTAATAAAATATTTGAACAATATATAGAAAATGCTAAAAATGTTTCTGATATTTTGTTGGATAAATATAAAGTTGCCGTAGTTCCGTGCGACAATTTTGGAGCTGATAAATATATAAGAATTTCTTATGCTGTTTCTATGGAAAATATAGTAAAAGGTATAAACAGAATTGAGAAATTTGTTAAAGAAAATTTTTGAAAGAAAAAGTGTTTATATACATTTTGTTATTATTTTAATATATTGTATTTTGGGCTTGAAATTTTTCAAGCCTTTTTTATTTTATAATTATTCTATTTTTTATTTTTTATTGATTTTTTTTATAGTTAGTATTTATTTTTGTATATGTCTGTAAAGCAGCCATAATAAACTTAAATAGTTCCTATGTTTACAAAAGAGCGCATAAAAAGAGAGGAATAAAATTTTTCATTGATATAGACTAATTAAAGGAGGTAATAAAATGGAATGGTTAAAAAACCTAAACAAAGCCATAGAGTATATAGAAGATAATCTTGATAAAGAAATATCTTATGAGGAAGCAGCACGTATTGCGTGTTGTTCAGCTTATTATTTTCAGCGTTTGTTTTCATATGTAGCTGGCATCTCTCTTTCAGAGTATATAAGAAAACGAAGAATGTCACAAGCCGCTTTTGAATTACAAAGGACAAACAAAAAGGTGTTAGATGTTGCACTTAAATATGGATATAACTCTCCAACATCTTTTAACAGAGCATTTCAAAGTGTTCACAAAATAACACCTGTTGATGCTAAAAGAAAAGGAAGTACATTAAATGCTTATCCACCAATTAGATTTTTTGTAAATATTACAGGAGGAAATACCATGTCATATCACATTACAGAAACAGAAGCTATTAGGGTTGTTGGTATTCGCAGACGTTTAACCGAAAATGTAGAAGAAAATCAAAAAATTGTTCCTAATTTTTGGAAAGATATTTTAGGAAAGAAACAGTTTTCAGATATATGTCTGTTATCAAATAAAAATCCAAATGGTATTTTGGGAATAAGTGTTTACAATGACCATGAAAATATTTTTTACTATATAGCTGCTGCCACAAGCAAAGAAACTCCAATAGGGATGTATGAATATGAAATTCCAGCCGCAACATGGGTAGTTTTTGAGAATGAAGGAAATTTCAAAGAAAATGTACAAGATGTTTTCAAACGATTTTATACAGAATGGCTTCCGTTTTCCGGCTATGAATATGATAGACTGCCGGATATTGAAGTATATCCTATTGTAAACGGAAAGCCGATTTGTGGGCACTCTGAAGTATGGATAGCAATAAAAAAAGAAAAGGAGAAATAACTATACAAATATCAAATTAAAATACGAAAAATTAAGCCTGTTCATATATTTTTTATAAAATATAAGGGGTTTGCTGCTAAAACAAACAGTGGGTTTTTTAAGTTTTTAACCGACGGAGGAAGTCCACCGCTTTTTTAAGCGGATGTACTTACTTATATATTTAATACCAATTAAGGGGGAATAACCTTATGTATGCTATTGAAACAGAAAATATAATAAAACAGTATAAAAATGGAGTGCAGGCGCTTTCGGGATTGTCAATATATGTTAAAAATAATGAAATTTTTTCATTGTTAGGGGAGAATGGGGCTGGAAAATCTACATTAATTCGTATATTGACAACATATTTGCGCCCTACTTCTGGAAAAGTAATTATGCTTGGCAAAAACATTTATACAGAATCCAAATGGGTAAGAGAACAGATTGCTTGTGTTGCACAGCAAACATCTATCGATATGCATTTGTCATTAGAAGAAAATATGCTGTTTCAAAGCCGTTTATATAAAATTCCAAAAATAGAAGCAATAAAACGAATGAAAAAACTCATTTACGATTTTGGTTTGGAACGATATAAGAAATATCCAGTTTCATCTTATTCCGGCGGTGTAAAACGCCGCCTTGATATTGCACTTAATATGATGTCAAAACCTCAAATTCTTTTTTTAGACGAGCCAACTGTTGGTATGGATATTCAATCCCGTAATTTTATGTGGAAAATGATGAAACAAATTCGTGATGAATTTAAAACCACAATATTTTTTACAACACATTATCTTGAAGAAGCTGATAGTTTAAGTGATAGTATCTGTATTATGAAAGACGGAAAAATAGTAAAACAGGGAACTCCTTTAGAATTACGATTATTGTTTCAAGAAAATATTATACGTTTAAAGTTCAGTACAGATACAGAAATAAGAAAATGTATAGAAATATTAACGCATTTTTTTCCCCCAAAAAAAATTCTTATTAGAAATTCGGAAATCATAATCCATTCACAAGATATCCAATTGTATATGAAACATGTAATATCGCTTTTAGTAGAACAGAATATTCCATTTCAAGGTATAGAAAGCATACAGCCAACTTTAGAAGATGTATTTTTGAGACTGACGCAAAGAGAACAGGAGGAATGTGTATGAGTGTATTTACAATTTTGAATAAGAATATAAAATGGCGTTTTCACAATGCTTTTACTATTGTGATTACAATTTTACAGCCTATATTATGGCTTGTTCTTTACAGTGCTGTTGCAGGGCAGACAATGAAAAATACTGGAATAGAAAACTATACAGCATTTATATTATCTGGTTTAATAATATTAGTTAGTTTTTCCACTTGCAGCAGCAGCGGAATAATGAATTATATGATGAAGTCTGACGGCAGCTTTTACCGAATTTTGATAGCTCCAATCAGGCGCAGTTCTATTGTTTTAGGACAACTTCTTGAAGCTGTACTATGTACATTTTTTGAAGTAGGGATAATGTGTGTTATTAGTTTGTTTTTTTCTGTTAAATTTTCTGCTGGTATAATGGGGGTATTTCTCATCTTTATTTTAGTATTTATGACAGCGTTTTTTATGGCTGGACTTGCTTATAGAATAAGTCTGATTTTACCTAATGAAGCAGTATATGAAACAGTTATGAACGCTATTGTACTGCCAATATTTTTTCTTAGTACAGCTCTGTTTAAAACAGAGAATGTTAGCGGTGTTTTGAAAGTCGCAATTAATATCAATCCATTTACTCATGTGATTAATGTATTGCGTGAACTAATTTTGAATGGTACAGTTGAATTAAGTAATATAGTATTCGTTTTACTTATTTTTGTACTTATGGGAAGTATTAGCTTTATATGGGCTTTAAATGGATTGAAAAAAGAATTGAGTTTATAAATTTTTTAATAATTTATTTGCCTTTTATTTTTATAAAATAAAATAATGAGTAATAGCTTTTTTACAAAATTTAAAAAGGACTGTACACAAATCAAATATATAATTTAATGATTTGTGGCAGCCCTTTTTTTATTTGCTTATTTTATATATTAAATAACTAAATTATTTGCCAGCAAGCTTTTTATATCCTTCAAGCCTTCTCTTAGCGTCTTCAGCACACTGATTAAATAATTCCTCTGCTGTTTCAGGGAATCCTCTCTTAAGTGAAGTGTAACGAACTTCTCCGGAGATAAATTCTTTAAAGTCACCAGTAGGCTCTTTAGAATCAAGAGTAAACTCTTCAGTTTCAGGATTATATCTGTATAACTGCCAGTAACCGCAATCAACAGCTTTTTTAGCTTCAAGCTGAGAATTTGTCATATTAATACCATGGTTAATACATGGTGAATAAGCAATAATTAATGATGGTCCTTGATAGCTTTCAGCTTCAACTAAAGCTTTCATAAGCTGGTTTTTGTCAGCGCCCATACAAACTTGAGCAACATAAACATAACCATAACTCTTAGCAATCATACCAAGGTCTTTTTTGCGTACTTTCTTACCTGATGCAGCAAACTTAGCAACAGCAGCAGCAGGAGTAGCTTTTGAAGCCTGTCCGCCTGTATTTGAGTAAACTTCTGTATCAAATACAAATACGTTTACATCTTCTCCGGAAGCAAGAACATGGTCAACACCGCCAAAGCCTATATCGTATGCCCATCCGTCGCCACCGAATATCCATTGTGATTTTTTAACTAAATGGTCTTTATTTTCAAGAACATATTTAGCATTTTCATTATCACAACCACATGCTTCAATAGCTTTTAACAAATCAGCAGAAGTCTTTTTAGATTCTTCGCCTTTGAACATTGTATCAATCCAATTTTGTCCGGCAGCTTTAACATCAGCATTATTAGTTTCTGATATAAGAGCCTCAACTTTTTCTTTAAGAAGTTCTCTTTGTTGTTTAACGGCTGTATACATACCTAAACCAAATTCAGCGTTATCCTCAAATAATGAGTTAGCCCATGCTGGTCCTTGTCCTTTTTCATTAGTTGTATAAGGTGTTGAAGGAGCAGAACCTCCCCAAATTGATGAACAGCCCGTAGCATTTGCAATATACATTCTATCGCCGAAAAGCTGAGTAATAAGTTTAGCATAAGCTGTTTCAGCACATCCAGCACATGAGCCTGAGAATTCAAGCAATGGTTTTTCAAACTGACTTCCTTTAACAGTAGTCTTTTTAGCCGGATTTGCCTTAGGTGAAACGCTCATAGCATAATCCCAGTTAGCTGCTTGTTCAGACTGACTTTCCATAGGCTGCATTTTAAGAACATCTTTCTTGTTGTTTCCAGGACAGATTGTAGCACAGTTTCCACAGCCTGTACAATCCATTACATCAACTTGTATTCTAAACTTATAGTCTTTACATTCGCCAATTCCATTAATTGTATTAAAATTAGCAGGAGCGTTTGACGCTTCTTCTTCTGTAAGAAGAATAGGTCTTATTGCAGCATGAGGACAAACAAAAGCACATTGGTTACACTGAATACATCCGTCAGAATTCCACTGAGGAACATTAATAGCTATACCACGTTTTTCATAAGCAGAAGTACCATTTTCAAAAGTACCATCTTCAATGCCCTTAAATGCTGAAACAGGAAGCATATCGCCTTTTTGTGCATTCATAGGGTCAACTATATTCTTAATAAACGCAGGTTTTTCAGCAGTAGCAGCAGCATAAGATGTTTCATCAGCGTCTGCCCAGTTAGCTGGAACATTAACTTTAATAACATTTTCAATACCTTTGTCAACAGCCTCATAGTTCATATTGACAACTTTTTCGCCTTTCTTTCCGTAAGATTTAACGATTGCTTCTTTCATGAACTTAACAGCGTCGTCAATAGGTATAATATTTGCAATTTTAAAGAAAGCAGCCTGCAATACAGCGTTAAAACGTCCGCCGAGACCAATTTCTTTAGCTATATCAACAGCATTTATTATATAGAAGTTGATATTATGTTTTGCAATATATTTTTTAACTTCAGCCGGCAAATGCTGTTCAAGTTCAGCTTCTGACCATTGGCAGTTCAAAAGGAAGTTTCCGCCGTCTTTAAGGTCTGAAACGATGTCATATTTTGAAAGATACGCTTGCTGATGACATGCTACAAAGTCAGCAGTAGTAACAAGATATGGAGACTTAATAGGTTTCTTTCCGAAACGAAGATGAGACGCTGTAATACCGCCTGATTTCTTTGAATCGTAAGCAAAATAAGCCTGTGCATACATGTCTGTATGGTCACCTATAATCTTGATTGAGTTTTTGTTTGCACCTACTGTACCATCTGAGCCAAGACCCCAGAATTTACAGCTTGTTGTTCCTTCAGGTGTAACGTCAACTTCTTCTCCGGTAGGCAAAGAGTGATTTGTAACATCATCTATTATACCAATTGTAAATCCATTTTTAGGCTCAGGCTGATTAAGGTTTTCGTATACAGCTATAATGTGAGCCGGAGTAGTGTCTTTTGAACCAAGTCCGTAACGTCCGCCTACGATTGTACGCATATCGCCTTTGTTGTAGAATGCTGTACAAACGTCTTGATATAATGGTTCGCCCAAAGAACCTGGTTCTTTTGTTCTGTCAAGAACAGCTATTTTTTTAGCAGTTGAAGGAATAGCTTCAAGGAATTTGTCTTGTACAAAAGGTCTGAAAAGATGTACATTTACAAGTCCAACTTTTTCACCTTTAGCAACTAAGTAATCAATTGTTTCAGCAACAGCATCACATACTGAACCCATTGCTACAATTACTCTTTCAGCGTCAGGAGCACCGTAGTAGTTAAACAATTTATAGTCTCTTCCTGTAAGTTTGTTTATTTCTCCCATATATTCTTCAACAGCAGCCGGAACATCATCATAAAATGGATTACAAGCCTCACGTGCCTGGAAGAAAATATCAGGATTTTGTGCTGTACCTCTTGTAACAGGGTGTTCAGGATTAAGAGCTTTTTGTTTAAATTCTTTAACTTTATCCCAATCAACAAGTTTCTTTAAATCTTCATAATCAAGCAATTCGATTTTTTGTATCTCATGTGAGGTACGGAAACCGTCAAAGAAATGAAGGAAAGGAACTCTTGATTTAATTGTTGATAAATGAGCAACAGCGCCTAAATCCATAACTTCCTGTACACTTGATGAAGCAAGCATTGCAAAGCCTGTTTGACGGCATGCCATTACGTCTGAATGGTCTCCGAAAATATTAAGAGCATGACTCGCAACACAACGAGCACTTACGTGAAGAACGCAGGGAAGAAGTTCTCCAGCTATTTTATACATATTTGGAATCATAAGAAGCAAGCCTTGAGAAGCTGTATATGTCGTAGTCAAAGCACCGGCTGCAAGTGAACCATGTACAGTACCAGCAGCACCGGCCTCAGACTGCATTTCAACAACTCTAACAGTTTGTCCGAATAAATTTTTCTTTCCTCTTGCAGCCCATTCATCAACATGTTCTGCCATTGGTGAGGATGGAGTTATAGGGTAAATACCGGCAACTTCTGTAAAAGCGTATGATATTTCAGCAGCAGCCTGATTACCATCCATGGTTTTCATAACCTTAGACATTTTTAAAATTCCCCCTTAAAAAATTCTAATTTATATATTTATGTAAATATATTGTGTCTTAACATACGTATTAGACAGTATTTAAATGTATTTTGCTGTTAAGTTTTCAAGTTTAATTAAACTTGAAAACGATATTAAATATATAATTTATTATAAATTATATATTTAAAATGTCTAATAAAAAATCGCTGTTAAGAAATACAAAATATTTCATATAAATATATTATAACAATTTTATTTAGAATAGTAAATATAATTTTAAAATTGTATACAATAAAGTAACAATTTTTTTTAAAAAATATAGCTTAAAGGTAAAAACATTTATTTTTTTAATGGCAATTTTCGGTATTTTAAACTAAGCATGTTATTTTCAGCATCAATATATACAGTTCCGCCTTTTGAAAGTTTACCAAATAAAACTTGGTCAATTAAAGGTTTTTTTATTTCATCTTCTGTTACTCTGTTTATTTTTCTTGCGCCGTAAGTTTTTGAATATCCTTTTTCTGCTATATGCTTAACTGCGTTTTCTGAAACCTTTAGCTTTATATTTTTTGGCTTCAAACGTTCAGACAACAACTCAATTGATTTTTTGGCTATTAAAATTGCGTTTTCCATACTTATATTGTTGAATAATACTATATCATCAAGTCTGTTTCTAAATTCGGGACTAAATACTTTTTTTACTTCCGAATTTACGGCGTCATCATTTAAAGTTTTATCCTCAAAGCCAATTACATGCTTGTCTATAAATTTTGCGCCGGCGTTTGATGTCATAATTATTATAACATTTCTAAAATCAGACTGTCTACCGGTATTATCCGTTAATTTTCCGTAATCCATAACCTGTAAGAGTATATTAAATATATCTGGATGAGCTTTTTCTATTTCATCAAGCAAAAGAACGCAGTGAGGAGTTTGATTTATTGTGTCAGTTAAAAGTCCGCCCTCGTCATATCCTACATAACCGGGAGGTGAGCCTATAAGTCTTGATACGGAGTGTTTTTCCTGATATTCGCTCATATCAAACCTTTTTAAAGGTATATCAAGTTTGTTTGAGAGTTGTTTTACAAGTTCTGTTTTTCCAACACCAGTAGGCCCTACAAAAAGAAGATTTGCAACAGGGCGTTCACTGTCATTTAAACCTGAACGAGACGCTTTAACGGCATTTACAACGGCATTTATAGCTTGTTTCTGTCCAAATATTACTTTATTTAATTCGTCTTCAAGATTTTTTAATTTCTCGGATTCATTTTCAGATATTTTTTCAACAGGAATTTTAGCCGTTTGCGAAATTATTTTTTGTATAATAGATACGTCTATAATTATATTTTTTTTATTTTTAGCATTTAGTCTGCAATACGCTCCGGCTTCATCTATTATATCAATTGCTTTATCTGGAAGTCTTTTGTCGTTTATATATTTATCGCTTAAAGTACAAGCTGATTTTATAGCATCATCTGTATATTTTACATTATGATATTTTTCATATTTATGTTTTAATCCGTCTAAAATTTTTATACAGTCATTAACTGATGGTTCAAATATTTCTATTTTTTGAAATCGTCTTGCAAGCGCCCTGTCCTTTTCAAAATATTTTTTATATTCATTATGCGTTGTTGAGCCTATAATTTTCAAATTACTTTTTAATAAATATGGTTTTAAAATTCCGGCAGCGTCAACAGCGTTTCCTGATACAGCGCCGGCCCCTACAATCATATGAATTTCATCAATATATATTATAGGTTTTTTATCTTTCATAATAATATCTAAAATTTTAACAAGTCTTTCCTCAAAGTCTCCTCTGTACTTTGTGCCGGCTAAAACAGAGGCTATATCAAGATAATATATTTTTGAGTTTTTAAGTGAATCAGGTACATTTTTATCAGCTATTTTTTGTGCTAATCCTTCTGTAATAGCTGTTTTGCCTATGCCAGGGTCGCCTACATGTACAGGATTGTTTTTAATCCTTCTTGATAAAATTTGTATTGTTCTATTTATAACATCTTCACGACCGATAAAGGGGTCTAATTTCTTTTCAAGTGCAAGCGAAGTCATTTCGGTAGTATATTTATTTAAAAATTCTGTTTCTTTTTCTGTTTTTTCGCTTTTAATATCATCAGATTTTACTTGTATATTATTATCTTTGTCGGTTATTCCATGTGAAATATATTTTAAAAGTGATAATTTTTTAATACCGTTTTTTAACATTATATATGCTCCGTAAGATTCTGTAAGTTCAAAGAAAGATATTAGTATATCACCTAAAGAAATTTTGTTCTTTTCGGAATTTCCGGCATGAGATGATGCGTTTTCAAATAAATTTATCAACTCAAAAGATTCTATTGGGTCTCTATTATCTACTTTTTCAAGGTAACTGTCAAAAAATTCGTTTAAATCTTGAAGTAATCTTTTAATGTCGGCTCCGCTGTTTTCTAATATATCTTTTCCGCAGTCAAAAAGTAATGCAGAATATAAAATATGCTCAGGGGTAACAAATTCATGACCTTGAAGTTTAGCTTCATTAAAAGCCACTATATATATTTGATTTGAAATATTATCTAAATTCATTCTATCGCCTCGTCAATTGTAATCTTTAATGGATATTGATTTTGCGCAGACATTTGGTCTGCTATTAATTTTTTTGTTATTGCCATATCATAAATATATGTTCCTACTATGGCTTTACCGCTTTTGTGTATTTGCATCATTAAATTTGATGCATCTACGGCTTGTTTGTGAAATACCGATATTAAAATTTCAACTACAAACTGCATTGTTGTATAATCATCATTATGCATTATTACATTATACATTTTAGGTTTTTTTATTAGAACATTGTTTTCAGGAGAAGCGTTCTCACGTGTAAACATATATAATACCTCCTTATTGTGATATTGAGTTTTTTAATTTTAAATATATATCAGGATAAGTTCTCTTTAAATTTATAAGTTTAAATTTATCATTAACCCAGCAATGAGTAGTCGTTCCCTTGTTTATAACTTCGTTTATGCCTTCTTTATATACTTTATAATTAAATTTTATTTTAACAGGGGAAAAATCTTCGGCAGTTGTTTCAATTATTATATTATCGTCGTATTTTGCAGGAGAAATATAATGAATATTCAAATCCACAACAGGAACCATTATTCCTATATTCTCCATATTAGAATAAGAAATTCCGGCTTGTTTTAAAAAATTTGTTCTTCCTATTTCATACCATACAGCGTAATTAGCGTAATAAACTATTCCCATTTTATCTGTTTCGGCATATCTGACATTTATTTTGCTTTTACAAATCATAATTAACCTCCATTGTTGAGTAATACTTCTTTTAATATATCTCTTGCTATGGGTATAGCATAACTTCCTTTTCCGGCATTTTCCAAAATAACAACAACTGTAACTTTAGGATTATCGGCAGGAGCAAAACATACAAACCATGAGTGGTCTTTACCGGTAGAATTTTCAGCAGTTCCTGTTTTTCCGGCTATGCGAATATTTTTAATTTTAGCATCAACAGCAGTTCCGCTTGTAACTACATCTTCCATGTACTTAGCTATTTCATATGAAGTGTCAGGAGAAAATGCCTGTGTAAGTTTATGTGGTATATTTTTTTTAATAGTTTTTCCGTTATATCCCTCAATATGGTCGACTATATAAGGCGTCATCATTAAGCCGCCGTTTGCTACTGAAGATACAATCATTGCCATATGCAGAGGAGTTACAAGAGTTTTGCCCTGTCCTATTGCTGTAAGTATAATTTCTTGTGTATTTGATTTATCATTAAGTACAAAAGAACTTTTATTATACTCAAGAGGAAAGTTAAGAGGAGAATTAAACATTACTTCTGAAGCGGTTTTATTAAGGGCTTCTGTTCCAAGCTTGTCCATACTATGAGAAAAAAAAGTGTTACACGATAATCTCAGTGCATTTTTTAAGTCTATTTTACCATGAGCATTTTGATTAAAACATCTTACTTTATCTTCTCCGAATTGTTCAATTCCTTTACATTCATAAGTAAAATTTTTGTAATCCTCTATATTATCTATTATTGAGGCTGATGTTATAATTTTAAATGTAGAACCCGGAGGATAAAGCCCTTGTGCAGCACGGTTAATTAAAGGACTGTCTTTATCATTGTTTAAATTATTCCAACTGTGTCCAATTTCATTAGGATTAAAGTTAGGATATGAAACCATTGCTATTATTTTTCCAGTGTTTGGTTCCATTACAACAATAGCGCCTTTCGATTTTCCGAGTTTTTTATATGCATAATTTTGGATATTAGAATCAATAGTAAGATGAAGGCTGTTTCCTACAAGAGGTTCGTCTTTAAATATATTTAAAATTCTTTGCCATATTTCAAAATTAAGATTATCAAGTTCAAAGTTATAATTTGCCTCTATACCTGATTTTCCTGCTTCAGTATATCCTATAACATGGGAAAACGCTTCGGGATAAGTGTATTTTCTTTCATATCCTTTATTATATATGCTTTCGGCTAATACAACTTTGTTGCAGTCATAAATACTTCCTCTTTTTATGTTCTCATCATTTATGCTTACACGAGGATTGTATGAATTTGATATTATTTTTTTACTGTCAAATGCTGTAAATTTTATTATATATGCTATAAGAGAAAGAAATAAAATTAAATATAGGCAAAATACGATTTTTATATTATTTTTCATAAACTTTTTAGGCTGCAAAAACTCACTTCGCCTGCGTGGCAAAAAGAGCAGCCGACTCCTTTCTCAAATATGTTCTTTGTCAGTTTCCATTAATATTATTTTCTGCCCATTAGTATTTTTTATATTGAAAATCTTTTGCTTTTCAGAATGCGTCTGCCTTATTATAGAAATATCTATATAACCAAAGGTATGAGGCGTAATCCGTTAATACGACTGGGCAGTTGACAATTTTATATAAACCCTATATATTTTAAGCATTTTTGTTTCTTATGTGAATCCACTGTATTAATCCTAATATTACAAAATTTATTATTATAGAACTTCCGCCATAGCTTATAAAGGGAAGCGTTACCCCTGTAAGGGGAATAAATTTGACGACACCTCCCAATATAAGAAATGTTTGAAAACATATCATACTTGTAATACCAGCGCTTAATATTGTTAAAAATCGGTTATTTGATTTTAAAGATGTCATAACCATACAATAAAATAGTAAAATAAAAAGGCATATAACTAATATAGCAAATATAACTCCAAATTCTTCGCATATGGCGGAAAATATAAAATCTTTTTCAACAACTGGAATTGACTTTGGAAATCCCTTTGTAAGTCCTGAACCAAAAAAGCCTTTAGTTCCGATAGCAAATAATGACTGCGCTATTTGATAGCCTTTTACTTCTATTTCTGCCCATGGATTTTTCCATATTAAAACTCTTGTTCTTACATGAGCAAACATATTATATGCTATAACAGATGCTGCGGCTGCCGCCGAAAAACCGGATAAAGTTAAAATAATATTAGACGTTCCTATATATAAAATTGTCATAAAAGTCATAAAAAAAATAAGTGCGCTTCCTAAATCTGTTTGAAAAACAAGACATAATATAAAAATACTGCTTACTGCTGTTGGGAGAATAATATGCTTTATGTTTGGATTATTGGAAAAACAGCACGATAGATAAAATATAAAAAGCAATTTAACCGCTTCAGATGGCTGAAATGTAATATTCCTAATTGTAAGCCAGTTTGTTGCTCCTCCTTCTTCATTTCCAAAAAGTATTGTAGCTATAAGCAGTACAAGTCCAACAGTAAGATAAATATTTTTAAACAAATCAAGCCTTGGAAGTATTTTTATAATATATGGAATTACAAAAGCGCATATAAGTCCCATTACAATCCATATAAGCTGTTTTTTAGCAAGGTCAAAATTTAGTCTTGAAAGTGTTATAACGCCTATGTCAGTTAAAAAAAATATAATATTCCACATTAAATGACAGCTTTTTTTATAAAATATATCTATACAAACAAAGCCTATTATAAAAATTAAAATAGAAACACCAGCAAAAATTAAAATAGGTATATCAAAGCTGTATGTGTCTTTTATATATGAAATAATTAAAAAAGCCGTAATATGTGTAAATATTATTATAATACGCAGCCTTGAAAGATATGAGTTTTTGGAACGTATTATTTTATTTTCTGAAAGTAAATACAAACAAGAATTGTATATAAAAAATATTATATACAATAAAAATAAATATTTACTTAACAATATGTTTAAACTAAACATTATGATGCCTCCGATTAAGCCTATAAAACACCTCTGAAAAAATGTCCGTTTGTATATCCAGTATGTTTCATTTCGTTGACTATTTCTTTTATATCAGTGTTTTTATCAGTATAAGCTTTAAGTATTTTGAATGTTGTTTGTGCTGTTTCGTCAGTAAATATAAGTCTGAAATACTCAGCGTCTATGCTCATAATATCGTTTAATTTGTGAGCGGTAAAAATAGGCGTGCTATTTAAAATATATGAAGTACAGTTAAAACAGTCTCTTTGTATTGGGAAAACAGTATTTTTTCTATCAGTAATATAATAATTTCCATTTTTATTTTTAAGAAAACAATATTTTTTATTGTTTTTTTCTCCGGCGTATATTCCAACAGGACATTGATGAGTTGTCATTAAAGGCAATTTGCCATATATAATTATTTCACTTTTTGGAAACGCTGTGCCTTTAAGCTCATTTATATTAAGTTCTGCTGAAAGAGTTATTGTGTTAAACATTTTAAGCATAAATTCAGCTGCTGCATTGTTAAATATATTAAAAGTGTAATCGGCGCATATTATTTTTTTAGTGGCAATAGGAGGGAAATTTCTAATTAAATATCCGTCAATTTGACTTTTTTCAAGAAATGAAAAAAGCTTTTCAAATTCTTTCTCAGAGTTTTTCCTATATATATACGGAAATGCGGCAAAAAGTTTAATTTTTGATTTATGAGCTTTTTCAATAAAGTAATTGATATTTTTAAATAATTGAGCATTAAAATCTATATATATTCTGTCAACAGGAAATTCACATACTTTATCAAACTGCTCAATTGTATTTACTTGTGCCGAGAATTTCTTTTTATTTTTTGTTTTTATAAAATTAGGTTTATACTCTGAAAAATTTGAGAACTTTCTTTTAAAACTTTGTATAATTTTATTTTCAAGTTCATTTATAGCTTTTCTTCTTAGTTCATTTAAGTCTTTTAAAGGTATAAATATATTATCGTCTATATTTATATTTTTAAAAACCAAATTAAAAGAAGTATTATTTGTTTTTGAAAGTTGTTTTTTTATTTCATCAACACTTACAGGTCGGTTTAAGGCTTTCTCCGGCGGCTGTATTTGAGCGTTTGCTTTAATATTTCCAAAAAAAAGATTTAGTGATATAGGTTTGTCAAGCTTTATTTGTACATCGGCAGAAATATTAATTGTGCGTTTTGATTTTTTTATAAGATTTTTTATTTTGTCATCTAATTCCTTGTCAAATGATTTATATACAAAATCCCCTTTTGATATATTTCCCTCTATTTTGATATTAACTAAATCACAAGAATTAGAGTTTTTAGAAATTCCAATACCTACATGAGGTTCGGTTTTAGTCCATATTTCTATTCCATCGCCGCTTTTTATATCTGAATATAGCCTTATTTTGCAAATATGTTTTATTTTATTGTAATTTTCTACAATACCAATTTTAATTCCCGTATTTTTTTGCGAGTCACTTATCATTTCAACACCGCTAAAACTTTTAAAATATCCTGTGCTGAAACTTCCGCCTCTGCTGAAAATTTGCGTCAACTCTTTTATATCGTCTTTATATGATTTTGAATTTTTATCAATAAAACCGTTTTCATATATTTCATCAATATATTTTCTATATATTTTTGTGACGCAAAATACATATTCAGGGCTTTTCATTCTTCCCTCTATTTTAAACGTATTAATTTTAGAATTTACTAATTCTTCGAGTAAATCAACAGTCATAATATCTTTTGGACTAATTAAATAACCGCTTTTTATTTTTTTGTTTTCTTTAAATAAATTATATTTAAGCCGGCATGGCTGTGCACAATAACCTCTGTTTCCGCTTCTTTGTCCCAAAAAACTACTCATAAGGCATCTGCCTGAGTAACATACACATAAAGCTCCATGTATAAAACATTCAATTTCTGCGTTTGTGTTTTTTGCAATATCATTAATTTCCTCAATTGAAAGTTCACGGCTTAAAACTATTCTGTCAAAACCTTGTTTATTTAAAAAATCAACAGCATTTTTGTTATGAATTGTCATTTGTGTGCTTGCGTGAAGCCTTATATCTGAAAACATATTTTTAATTAAATTAAAAATGCCCAAATCTTGTATTATAAAAGCGTCTGCTCCGGCGTTATACATTTTAAGAGCAAACTTTAAAACGCTGTTTATTTCACTGTTTTTATACAATATGTTAAGAGCAATTAATACTTTTACGTTTCTTAAATGACAATAATCAATAATTTCTTCTAATTCCGAATCGGAAAGATTTGATGCATTTTGTCTTGCATTATAATTTTTACCTCCTACATATATAGCGTCTGCTCCGGCTAAAACAGCGGCGTATACGCTTTCTTTTGAGCCGGCCGGAGAAAGGAGGAGAGGTTTTTTATTTACATTGTTATTTTTAATATTATTTGTCAAATTCATTTATAAAATCATTTAACTCCTTTTTATAATTTTCAAGTTCTAAATTAAGTTTTTTTATTTTATTTTCATATTCATCTTTAACATCTTTAAGCTGTTTGCTAAGATTAACAGAATTTTGCTTATAAATATCAATTTGCTTATCACTTTCAAATTTTAGTTTTTTATAATCATAAAGTTCACGTCTTGTTTGTTTAAGTTCATCTTTAACATCTAAAAGTTCATTTTTTATTTTTTCAAGTTTACTTTTACTTTCAAACTCATTTTTTTTTGAAGTTTCAAGTTCATATTTTATTTTGTTAAGTTCGGAGTTTGTTTTATCTTTGTTAATTTTAGAATTTTCATTTCTTTTCATTTCGTTAATTTCGTTTGTTAAGGCATTTATTTTCATTTTTAAAGCTGTATTTTCTGATTTTGATAATTTTGTCTCATTTTTATAATTTCTGCTTAAAGCTTCTGCCTCATTTGATTTATTTTTAAAGTTATTAATATCATATGATAAAGATTTTATTTTTTCTTGAAGCGTTAAATTATCTTTTTTTATTTTTTCTATTTCAGATTTTGCGGCGTTTAATTCTTCCTCAAAAGCCGGTACAGTTTCCATATTTTTTTTGTTTTTTTCTCTTTCTTTAAATAAATCGTCAGCTATATTTATAGCTGCGATTACAGAACTTGTATTTAAAGATGCTGTATTTACTGTATTAGCAGCGCTTTTATTTAACTGCTCAAGTTTTTCGTTTATATATGATGCTATGGAAAGTATGTAATCTTCGCTTTCCATAGAAGTAAGATTGTATACTTTATTATCAATAATAACTTTTACATTATTTTTATTTTTCTGCATATAAAATTCCCCTTATATTGGATTTTGCATATTACAATAAATATTATATCATATAAAATATTTATATAAAATAAAAAACTTTAAAAACATTAATTTTATAAGATATTGAAATTTTGAATATTTTTTTGTAATATATTAAGTGAAAGTGTTGAAATTTTATTGGATATATATAACAATATAGTTTTTTTATTTCATTTTTTATAAAAAAAGTGAATATATTTAATAGATATATATTATAAATATAAAAAAATTCGATTGTTTCAAAAGAATACTCTTTTATTTTTTGTAATTTTGATATACTATATTAATATGATTTAATTTACGACAAAAGGGAGTGTATTTATGATTTCAAATCAGATACTGCAAAATACAATAGATGGATTGAAAAATATAACAAGAAGAGAATTTAGCGTTGCGGAAAGAGAAGGAAAGATTGTTGCTACAACAGAAGAATCAATGATTAATCATACAATTGAAGATTTAAGTCTTTTTGTGGCAGGACCTGCCGAAAATCAGCTTGTACAGGGATATCAGTATTTTAAGGTATTTGAAAGCGGAAGTACGGAATACGTTGTTCTTACAAAAGGAGAAGATGAGGAAACATATAGAATAGGGAAAATAACCGCATTTCAGATTCAAAACTTGCTTGTAGCTTATAAAGAAAGATATGACAGAGATAATTTTATAAAAAATCTTTTACTTGATAATCTTCTTTTAGTAGATATATACAGCAGAGCCAAAAAACTTCATATTGAAAACAGTGTACGGCGAATTGTATATTTAATTGAGACTGAAATTGACAAAGACTTAAATGTAGTTGAAATAGTAAGAAGTATTTTCCCATCAAAAAATAAAGATTTTGTTACCGCTGTTGATGAAAAAAGCATTATTCTTGTTAAAGAGTTAAGAGACAAGGACGAAAGAGAAGATATTGAAGCAATAGCAAAATCTATATATGATACTTTAACAGCCGAGGCAATGAACAAAGCTTATATAGCAATAGGAACCTCAGTATTGGATTTGAAAAATGTTTCAGTTTCTTATAAAGAAGCGAAAATGGCACTTGAGGTTGGAAAGATTTTTGAAGATACTAAAAACATTGTAAACTATGAGCAATTAGGTATAGGAAGACTTATATATCAATTGCCAATGCCTCTTTGCCGTATGTTTATAAACGAGGTTCTTCATGGAATATCTATGGAACAGTTTGATGAAGAAATTTTAACTACGGTTAATAAATTTTTTGATAATAACCTTAATGTTTCGGAAACGTCAAGACAATTATATATTCATAGAAATACTTTAGTGTACAGGCTTGACAAACTCCAAAAGATGACAGGTCTTGATTTAAGAAATTTTGATGATGCGATTATTTTTAAGATAATGTTAATGGTAAGTAAATATATGAGTTACAAGGATAATTTTATGTATTAATTTATGCTTGTCATTAATTTTAGGAAAGGAAGAAGTTAGTTTGATAAGTGTTCAAAATGTAAGTAAAATATACGAAAATGGAGCAGAGGCAATTAAAAATTTGTCACTTGAGATAGAAAAAGGAGAATTTGTATTTGCTGTTGGTTCAAGCGGTTCAGGTAAGTCAACTTTAATGAAAATGCTTATGAAAGAAGTTGAGCCTACAAAAGGAACTATTGTTATAAATGGTACTGATATTACAAAAATAACAAGAAAAGAAATACCATATTTAAGAAGAAAAATAGGAGTTGTTTTTCAAGATTTCAGACTTCTTCCAAGTAAAACTGTTTATGAAAATGTTGCTTTTGCTATGCAAGTAATTGAGGCTACTCCAAGAGAAATAAGAAGAAGTGTTCCAGCTATTATAGCAATGGTTGGTCTTAGCAAAAAAGCGAGAGCATATCCTAACCAGCTATCTGGGGGAGAACAACAAAGAGTAGCTTTGGCAAGAGCAATTATTAATAAACCGCCTTTGCTGCTTGCCGATGAGCCTACTGGAAATTTAGACCCTGATACGGCATGGGAAATAATGAATTTGTTAAGTGATATAAATATGCGTGGAACTACTATTGTTGTAGCGACTCATGCTAAAGAAATTGTGGATTCAATGAAAAAACGTGTAATTACTCTTCAAAAGGGCGTAATGATAAGAGACATTAAAGAAGGTGGGTACAGCGATGAAGTTTAGGACGTTTAAATATCATATTAGGCAAGGGTTTATAGGGCTTTTGAAAAACAGGCTTATGTCTGTGGCCTCAATTGCTACGGTGGCAGCATGTGCGATTATATTTGTTGTTTCATTTTGTATTGTTCTTAATTTAGATTACATATTAGAGCAGCTTGAAGATACTATTGGAATAAGCGTTTTCTTAGGAGATGATTTAACTGATGAACAGGTAAAAGACATACAAAACAGTATTGAAAAAATAGGACATGTATCAGATGTAGTTTATCTGTCTCAAAAAGATGCTTTGAAATGGGCGGAAGAAACGTGGCAAAACAGCGGCATGCTTGACGGCTTAGAGGAGGATAACCCATTCCCACGGTCTTTTGATATAAGTCTTGACGGTGTAAAATATCAAAAGGAAGTTGTAACGGAACTTGAAAATCTTCAAAGAGAATATGAGATAAAGATTGTCTCTGAAAAGGCTGAAAATGAGTTTGATGAAAATAATAAAAGAGATGGTGTAACCCGTGAGGAATATAAGGCAGCTAAACTAAGTGAAATTGATACAGTAAATTATGAAAATATTGGAATAGAAAAAATTACACATGCTCAAAAAGAATCAGAGGTACTTGTTACAATAAATACTGTATTACGTGTTATGAGCATTATTCTTATAATAATAATGGGAATGATTTCAGTTAGTATAATTATGAATACTATTAAGCTTACTGTATTTATAAGAAAAAATGAAATAAATATAATGAAATATATAGGAGCAACTGACTGGTTTATACGCTGGCCATTTATAGTGGAGGGAATTATGATAGGACTTTTAGGTTCTTTGATTCCTTGTTTGCTTTGCTGGGTAGGGTATGATAATACTATAAATATTGCATATGAGAAAATAATTGTTCTTCAGGATTTAGTAAAATTCAAGACAGGTTCGGAAATATTTATGTTTATTATGCCTGTTACTTTATTCTTAGGTACTTTTTTAGGCGCTGCCGGAAGTATATCATCAATAAGAAAGCATTTGAATGTTTAGGAGGTAAATTGTTTTGAAAAAGTTTGCGGTTTATTTTTTAGCGGTTGCTTTTACAATTGGAAGTTTGAATATTTCTTATGCCGCTAAAAGTATAAGTGATTTGAAAAAGCAACAGACAGATATACAAAATCAGAAAAAAAATACTCAAAATTCTCTTAATACAGTTAAACAAAATAAAAGTCAGGCTTTGCAAGAGGTTGAAAAGCTTGATTCACAGCTTAATGTTGTTGAAAATGAACTTGAAAGACTTAGAAATGAACTTGAAGATACTAAAAAACGGCTTGCTGAAGGTGAAGTTGAGCTTGAAAATGCTACGGAAGATAAAGAAAATCAGTATGTTCAGTTAAAAAAGCGGCTTCGTGTAATGTACGAAAATGGAACAATAGGTTATTTGCAAATAATATTAGAGGCTCAAGATTTTACTGATTTTCTTAAAAGAGTTGAATATATAAATAGGTTATCTTCATATGATAAAGAATTGCTTCAAAAATATGAAAAAATAGAAAAAACGATTGCGGAAAAAGTAAAACAAATTGAAGAAGATAAAGCTAATATTGAGGTTCTTTCAAAACAGCAGGAAGATAAGAAAAAGGTACTTGACGAAAGTATAAAAGTTAAGGAAGAACTTGTTAAAAAACTTAATCAAGAGGAGACAAGTTATCTTCAGCAGATAGCTGATCTTGAAGCCGCTGATAAAGATGTAAAAGCTCTTATTTCAGAGGCTCAGGCAAAAGCAGCAGCCGAAGCAAAAGCAAAAGCAGCCGCCGCTGCAAAGTCAGGAAATACTGGAGGAAGTTCAAGTGCTCCTAAGTATTATAGTTATACAGGAGGAACTTTACAATATCCTGTTCCGGCTTATTCTGGATATAAGCCTAATTCGCCTTATGGTTACAGGTCAAGTCCTATAAGCGGCAAAAGTGAGTTTCATACAGGTGTTGATTTAAAAGCGACAATGGGTACGGACGTTGTTGCGGCAGAGGCTGGAACAATTATCTTTTCAGGACCTAAGGGCGGATATGGAAATTGCGTAATTATTGACCATGGCGGCGGAATGAGTACTTTATATGCGCATAACTCAAGATTATGCGTAAGTGTTGGAGATTCTGTAAAAAGAGGACAGGTTGTTTCAAAAGCCGGTACGACAGGATATTCAACGGGAGTACATTTACATTTTGAGGTTAGAATAGGCGGAAGTCATACTGACCCAATGCCATATTTGAGGGGCTAAAAATGGGAAAATTGCTGGAAAATAAAAAGGAAAAGCAAAGAAGATTGTTTGATACAGCGTTTTATCTTTTTATGGAAAAAGGAGTTCAATCTACAACAATACAAGATATTGTACAAAGTGCTAATATTGCTAAAGGTACGTTTTATTTATATTATAAAGATAAAAAAGAGCTTATTAATGAAATAACCATAAAAAAATCTCATGAACTTTTGCAAAACGCTATTGAAAAAGGACGAGAAAAAAATATAATAAATACAGCAGATAAAGCTATATTTATTATAAATAATTTAATAGATAATTTGACTGAAGATAAAAAGCTGCTTAAATTTTTATATAAAAATTTATCTGAAGGACTTTACGAAAAAGCAGTTAACAGTCCTCTTGAAAAAGAAGAAAAATCACTTGTTGAACTTTTTTCTGAAGATATTTCCAAAAAAGGTATAGATGCGGAGATAACATTTTTTATGATTTTGGAATTAGTAGGAGCAACATGTTATAACTCTATACTTTATAATAAACCGCTGCCTATTGCTGAATATAAGCCATATTTATTTAATGCAGTCAGAAAGCTTTTGTAAATTAATACTAAATACAGTAGTTTATAACCTTTTAAATGGTGATTAGTATAAGTTGATAAAACGTCCGATGGCAATTGCTGAGGGCGTTTTATTTTGTAGTATATTACAAATTAAAGGAGAAAATTGTAATATTTTTTGTTTATTTTTTTTGTGTTTATTACTTTTATATTTCAACGTGGTTTGATACAATATATTGAAATAGGACGGTCTAAATAAAGCAGGCTTTATAAAGTTAGTTAATGTCGCCAAAATTAGATTTTTATGTTATACTATCGTTATGAGAGCAATATGAAAATAAAAAGAAATATGTAACTATAATAGTATATAATAACTACTAAAACAGATAATTAAAGCTACAATATGGTAAGTAAGATAGCATAAAACAATTTTTTATGTTATACTTATTGTGTAAATACTAAATAATGTTTAAATTGTATATAAAAATTTAAAAATTGCACTTTACGGCAAATTTTTATTAATATTTTAAATGGTATTTAGTATAAATCGACAGGGAGGTTCAATACAATGAAAAATAAGCTTGTAATAAAAATTATAATTGCTTATTTTATTTTATTGTCAATTATATTATTAACGCAGTTGCCTAAAAAAGAAAATTCGGCTCAAGAGTCAATAGAGGTTGAGGTTAAATATAAAGATAAATTAAGCGATGCACTGGTTGCCTATGTTGAGAGCCCTGTTGCACTTGTTAATAAAAAACAGGTTTTAATTGATAAAAATGATAGTTACGCATGTGCTAAACTTTTTGACGGACAGGCTTATATTCCGGCAAGATTTTTTGCGCAGTCTTTTAATGCTAATTTGTCATGGGATAAAAGCAGAAGAGAAACTATACTTAGGCTTAATAACAGAGCGGTTATATTTAAGGAAAATGAAAAAGAAGTTAGAATAGTGGATAATGAAAGTGAAAGAGTTATAAATACATCAAAAGGACTTGTTATATATAATAGAAAATCATATCTTCCTGTTAGAATTTTAGCTGAAGCTTTTGAAAAGAATGTTTTTTATAATAATGGACTTATTATTATAAGCGGAAAGTCAAATGAGTTTGATTATAATGAGGCGGCTGGAATTGAGGACAATGTTAATTCACTTCCATTTATTGGCAATGCACAATTTTTTATGGAACTTATCGGAAAAGATAGTAATTTGCTTGGAGTAGATTTGTTTTCAAAAGATAATTTTTTTGATGAGAACAGAGGACAAATAGGATTGAATAAAAATATATCAGAACTTAATAACGGTAACGGTTTTGATTTATATAATGATAATGAGAATGATAGTAACTATATTATAAATAATGATGAGTATACATATATTTTAAAAGATAATACCATATATACTCTAAGTATAAAAGACGAAGAACAAAAAATTGTTTCAAAAAGTGTAATAAACAGTGGATTTATGGACGGAAGTTTATATTTTTCAAATGATAGATTAATTGTTTCTGGAAATAGAAGAGTAAATTTAACAGAACAAAATAGCTTAAATAATGATGATAAAAATGTTTCTTTAGATAATAATACTAATAATAATATAAAAGATGCTGATGAAAAATCAGATGATTTAGATGAAAAAGTTTATACAATTTTTTGTGAAGCTTATATTTATAAAATAGGAGAAGAAGGAAGTTTAAGCCTTGAGAGAAGTTTAAGCCTTGACGGTAATTTTGTTCAGACAAAAATTGTAAATAATTCGTTATATTTAATATCAAAGGTTAATTCGGAAGAATTAAATTTTGGAGGAACTTATGCAGCACCATCATATTTGGATACTTTAGCGGATAAGGAGAGAAAAAGACTTAATTTTGATGAAATAAATTATTTTCCGGAAATGGTTTCTGATTATTTTATTAATATAGCTAAAATAAATTTAAGTAATTTATCTGATAATTCTATTATTTATTCTTTGTTTGGAGGAACAGATAATATTGTTTTTTCAGATAACAATTTATTTATAGCTAATGATTGTTATATTAAAAATGAAAAAGGAAAAAGTGATACAAGCATTTATAAATTTGAGTTAAACGATAATGGAGTTTTATATTCAGGCAGAAAAAAAATTGAAGGCTGCATATTAAATAATAATTTTATAAATGCTGAAAATGGAAAAATTAAAATTGTAACAACTTTGTTTGATTATGAAGATAAAGGATTATTGAATTGTATTTACATTCTTGATAATAATCTTAATGTTGTTGAAAATGTTTCCTCTATTGCAAAGGAAAAATATATAAAAGACGTTAAGTTTTTAAAAGATAGGGTATATTTTAATTTATTTAATGAAAAACCTTTAGCATATGCTGAATTTAAGGATAAAATTGTTGTATCTCAGTTTATAAACATAGGTGAGATAAATAATATGTATTTATGTAATGAAGATTTAGCTTATGTAATAATGGACAATACAGTTTTATCTATTAAAATAAACAGCGATTCAATTCAATATTTTACAAAAGAGAATAATGAAGAATATAGTTACGTTATAAAAGAAGGATACAAAACTTTTGTAGATAATAATTATTTATTTGTTTTAACAAAGGCAGATGATAATTTAGAATTAGAAAATAATTTTGATTCAGAAAACGAGACAGTTTATAATCCGGATTATTTTTCTTTAATAATGTTTAGCATAAATGAAAATGGTGAAGTTAATCAAAATGAAAATATAACGCTTAAAAGCGATTTGATTGATTTTATAAACGTAATTGAAGATAAGCTTTATGTATTTGGAAATTATATTTTAAATGTTTTAGATTTTAATAGTGATAAAGAAATTATTGAAATTTCAATAAATCAATAAATTTTCTATACGTAGGTATAAGTATAATAATGTGATTTTTAAAAATGTGTTGCAATTTTTAGAAATTATTAGTAATATATATGTAGTAGGACAAGCTTTAGCTGTAAATGAAAATAAAATTATTTTTACAGGTGATTATATGACATTATTTAATTATTTTTCTTTTGATTGGGTTTTAATGATAAATTGCTTTTTTATATATAGTTTTATGGGTTGGATATTAGAAGTGATAGTTACTGTCATCGAGGATAAAAAGCTTGAAAACAGAGGGTTTGTTCATGCGCCAATTTGTACTGTTTATGGAGTAGGAGCAATTTTAATAAGTTTAGCATTAGGTCGTTTTGAAAATAATGTTTCTTTGCTTTTTATGACAAGTATGGTATTTGCAACATTTTTTGAGTTTGTTACAGCAAAGCTTATGTGTCTTTTTTTTGGGACATTTTGGTGGAATTATTCGGCTAAACCATTTAATTATAAGGGTATTATATGTTTACAAAGTACAATAGGCTGGGGAATATTAACAATTATTTATTTTAAATTTATAAAACCAATTGTGGAAGGCTTTGTTTTAGGGTTTCCTTTTGTACCAAGAAAACAAATTGCTGTAATTATTTTAACATTATATATTATTGATTTTATATATAGTTTTTATAAAGCTTTAAATAAAATGGAAGACCCAAATAATAGAGGAATTAAAATTAATATAGGCAAAATATTTTAAATTTGATTGGTGAAAAATATTGATTATCAGTATTTTTTTAGAGCTGTAGCAGTTCTGTTCTGGCCTTGCTGCAGCTTTATTTATATTATTATTAATGAGGTGATTTAATTGTCTGACGAAAAGAAGATTATTTTTAGTGGTATGCAGCCATCAGGATATCCTTCATTGGGGAATTATTTAGGTGCTCTTAAAAATTGGGTGAATTTACAAGATAATTATAATTGTTTATTTAGTATTGTTAATATGCACGCTATTACTGTCCGCCAAAATACTGCTGAGTTAAGAAAAAGAACAAGAGATTTGCTTACTCTTTTTATTGCAATAGGTTTAGACCCTGAAAAAAATATTATATATTATCAATCACATGTTTCAGCACATGCCGAGTTAGCATGGGTATTAAATTGTTATACTTATATGGGTGAACTTTCACGTATGACGCAGTTTAAAGAAAAATCCCAAAAACATGCTGAAAATATTAATGCCGGTTTGTTTACTTATCCTGTTTTAATGGCAGCCGATATATTGCTTTATCAGACGGATTTGGTTCCTGTTGGAGAAGACCAAAGGCAGCACTTAGAAATTGCAAGGGATATTGCAATTAGGTTTAATAATTTGTATGGAGATGTTTTTAAAATTCCGGAAGGTTATATAAATAAAGTTGGTGCAAGAATAATGGGACTTCAAGAACCATCTAAAAAAATGTCTAAGTCAGAGAAGGATAATGATAATAATGTTATATATCTTCTTGATGATTTAAATTTAATAAGAAATAAAATAAAAAGAAGTGTTACGGATTCCGATAATTGTGTAAAATACAGCGAGGATAAACAGGGTATTAGTAATTTATTAAATATATATTGTGCTGTCACAGGAAAAACTATTGAAGAGGCTGAAAAAGAGTTTGACGGTAAAGGCTATGGATTTTTTAAAGAGGCTGTGGCGGATGTAGTAATTGACGAAATAAGACCTATACAAGAAAGATTTAAGCAATTAAGTGCTGACAAAGATTATATTGATGGAATTGTAAAAAGCGGAGCCGAAAAAGCTTCATATATAGCTAATAAAACTTTGAGAAAGGTATATAAAAAAATAGGCTTTGCTCAATAAAAAGGGGGTATTTTAAATGATGGATTTTATTAAAGAAAGAGAAGTTTTTGATTTAGTAAGTTTTGGAGAGGTTATGCTTAGGCTTTCGCCTCCCGACAAGGAAAAGATATCGCATGGGCAAGTTTTTGAGAAAAACGCAGGGGGAGCGGAATTAAATGTAGCTTCAGGAGCGTCTTTACTTGGTATACGTACAGCTATTATTACAAAACTTCCTGATAATAAAGTAGGACGTTTTGCGAAGTATAAAATAAGATATGGCAATGTAAGTGATGACTACATAATTTATGACACATCAAATGAGAAAAGGCTTGGAATATATTATTATGAAAGCGGAGCATATCCACGAAAATCATCAGTTGTTTATGATAGGGCAAATTCTTCCATTACAAATATATCTCTTGATGAGATAAACAGTGAAATATATGATAAAACACGTTTGTTCCATATAAGCGGTATAACACTTGCTTTAAATGAAAATTTAAGAAAAGTATCACTTGAGCTTATTAAAAATTTTAAAAATAAGGGTGTAGCTATTTCATTTGACGCTAATTACAGAGCAAGTTTGTGGAGTGAAGAACTTGCGAGAGAGACTATAACAGGAATATTGCCTTATGTTGATATTTTGTTTATTTCAGAGGAAACTTCAAGAAGAATGATGCAAAGAACAGGAACTCTTGAAGAGATAATGAAAAATTATACTACTGAATATGGCTGTAAAATAGTTCTTACAACAAGAAGGGAAGTTGTAAGTCCAACAAGGCATAATTTTGGTTCTAAAATATATTATGACGGGAAGTTTTTTGAACAAGAACCTTATAAAAATATTGAGGTTGTAGACAGAATAGGAAGCGGAGACGCTTATGTAGCAGGAGCATTATTTGGAATACTTAAATATGGAGATATACAAAAAGCGCTTGAGTTTGGAAATGCAATGAGTGCAGTCAAAAATACAACTTATGGAGATATGCCGGCAAGCAGTCTTGAGGAAATAGAAAGTATAATTTCTTCGCACAAAAGTGATGGTACTCAAGATGAAATGAATAGATAAAAAGCGATAAAAAGTAAATGATTTTTCAGATATTTTTTATTCAAATATATTTTAACTAATATAAGTAAGTACTTATGCCTATTAAGGCATGAGTACTTACTTATATATTCAGTGGGAAGAAAAGCTCCCATTTACTTTTTTGTAATTTTCAATAAACTTTTCAAATTTCATATAAACAAGATATTCAATATCAGATGAATAAAATTTATTTCTTTTAATAAGCATTTGAAGTCTGTTTGCACGTTCTAAAGCTATATTTTCAGGAATATCGCATATTTTAGCGATTTTTTCAGAGTTTGTTATATTACATTCGTATAAAACACACATAGGACATAGTATTCTTACGGAAAGAGTTTTTATTGTAAGAGCATTTGCAGTAATTTTATGATTTTTAAGAATTAATCTGCTTAATATATATGTATTATCAATTCTTGACATATTATAATCAATTGTATTTTCATATCCATATATTTTAGCTATTGGAGTTATTTTAACAGGAAGACAGGACGTATTGCTTTTTAGCAATATGTCCCATGCCAGTTCTCTTATTGCTGAATATTCTTCTTTTTTCATATTTACTTACCTCATTATTTTAATTATTCTAATTCAAATGCTCCAGTATAAAGTTGATAATATTTTCCTTTTTCAGAAATTAGCTTTTCATGTGTACCTCGTTCAATAATTTTTCCGTTTTCAAGTACCATTATAACATCAGAGTTTTGAATTGTGGATAAACGATGAGCAATTACAAATACTGTACGTCCATACATTAATCTATCCATTCCTTTTTGAACAAGTGTTTCTGTTCTTGTATCAATACTTGAAGTAGCCTCATCAAGTATCATAACAGGAGGGTCAGCAACAGCAGCACGGGCTATTGATATTAACTGTCTTTGCCCTTGTGAGAGTTCAGAGCCGTTTCCTGTTAATATTGTATTATATCCGTCGGGAAGCATTTTAATAAAACCATGAGCATTTGCAAGTTTTGCTGCATTAATGCATTCCTCATCTGAAGCATCAAGCCGTCCGTATCTTATATTATCCATTACAGTGCCTGTAAATAAGTTTACATCTTGAAGTACAATACCTAATGAACGTCTTAAATCACTCTTTTTTATTTTGTTTATATTTATATCGTCATATCTTATTTTTCCATCAGCTAAATCATAGAAACGATTTATAAGATTAGTTATAGTTGTTTTTCCTGCACCAGTAGCCCCTACAAAAGCTACTTTTTGTCCAGGTTCGGCATAAAGTGAAATATTATGAAGTACAATTTTATTTTCATCATATCCAAAGTCAACGTCAAAAAATTTGACATCTCCCATTAATTTTGTATATGTTAGCGTACCATCTCCATGAGGGTGTTTCCATGCCCATATCCCAGTACGTTTATTTGTTTCTGTAAGACTGCCGTTTTTGTATTGTGCATTTACAAGAGTAACATATCCGTCGTCTGTTTCTATTTTTTCATCAATTAATCCAAATATTCGTTTTGCTCCGGCAAGTGCCATTACAATTGAGTTTATCTGCTGTGATATTTGATTTATAGGCATTGTAAAACTTTTTGAAAGTAATAAAAACGAAGCGATTGCCCCTAATGTGAGATTTCCAATTTCATTTACAGCAAGAGCTCCGCCTATAATAGCAATAAGAGCGTATTGAAGATTTCCTAAATTGCCCATTATAGGCATTAAAATATTTGCAAATTTATTTGCTTCGGATGCGTTTTTAAATAGTTCTTCATTTTTTTTATCAAATATTTCTTTTGTTTTTTGCTCATGACAAAATACTTTAATTACTTTTTGTCCATTAACCATTTCTTCTATATAACCGTTTACATCACCTATTGATTTTTGCTGTTTAACAAAGTAATCAGCACTTTTACCACCTATTTTATTTGCTAAAAGCATCATAATAAACACACTTATTAAAACAAATAAAGTAAGGTATACGCTTGTATAAAGCATTGCAAAAAATACAGAAATAATTGTTATAGCTGATGAAAACATTTGAGGGATACTTTGTGAGAGCATTTGTCTTAAAGTATCTGTATCGTTTGTATAATAACTCATTACATCCCCATGGTTATGTGTGTCAAAATATTTAATAGGCAGTTTTTGCATGTGTGAAAACATTTCATCACGTATTTTTTTCTGTATTCCCTGTGATATTGTTACCATTATTTTATTATATAAATATGAGGATATTACTCCTGTAAAATAAATTGCAGCCATTAAAGTAAGTGCTTTTAATAATCCTGTATAAACAGGAGAGTTTTGAAGAAGAAGCGGTGCTATGTATTCGTCTATTAAAGTACGCAAAAACATAGAACCGGAAACTCCTGCTAATGTGCTTATTATTATACATATAAAAACAATTGTAAATTTAAATTTATATTCTTTAAAGTAAGACATTAATCTTTTTATTGTTTTTTTATCTGTCTTTTGTTTTGGATAGCGCATTCCACGAGACATTCTATTGTTGGGTTTCATATTTTTCACCGGCTTTCATTTGAGAATTATATACTTCTTTATATATTGAACTTTTCTCCATTAATTCTTCATGTGTGCCAACAGCATTTATTTTACCGCCGTCCATTACAATTATTTTATCAGCGTCTTGTATAGATGAAATTCTTTGGGCTATTATAATTTTTGTTATGTTTGGAATTTCTTCTTTAAATGCTTTTCTTATCATTAAATCTGTTTTTGTATCAACAGCAGATGTTGAATCGTCTAAAATAAGTATTTTTGGTTTTTTTAGAAGTGCTCTTGCAATACAAAGTCTTTGTTTTTGTCCACCGGATACATTTGTTCCTCCTTGTTCAATATAAGAGTCATATTTACATGGCAAATCGTTTATAAAATTGTCAGCTTGAGCAAGTTTACAAGCGTGAGCAATTTCATTATCGTTTGCGTATTCATTTCCCCAAAGCAAGTTTTCTCTAATTGTTCCAGAAAACAATACGTTTTTTTGCAAAACCATAGCTACGTTGTTTCTTAATACTTCTATATCTATATTTTTAACATCGACTCCGCCTACTGTTACTTTACCTTCTGACGCATCGTAGAGCCGTGGTATAAGTTGTACAAGGGTTGATTTTGAACTGCCTGTTCCTCCTATTATTCCAACTGTCTCCCCAGATTTCACACTAAAGTTTATATTTCTTAAACAAAAATTGCTTTTGTTTTCGGAGTAGCTGAAATTTACATTTTCAAATGTTATGTCTCCGTTAAGTACATCATATTTAGGGTTATTGCAATTTGTAAGACTGCTTTTTTCGTCTAAAATTTCACATATTCTTTCAGCCGAAGCTCTTGAAATAGTTATCATTACTAAAACCATTGAAAGCATCATAAGCCCCATAAGTATTTGAGATGTATAAGTAAACATACTCATAAGTTCGCCAGTAGTAAGTTCAGATGCGCCTGAGGATACTATAATTCTTGCTCCAAACCATGATATTAAAATCATACACATATACATGCAAAACTGCATTAATGGCATATTAAGTGCAAGCGTTTTTTCAGCTTTTGTAAAATCATCAAATATTATTTTAGAAATATTTGAGAATTTTTCAACTTCATGTTTTTCTCTTACAAATGATTTTACAACACGTATTCCATGTAAATTTTCCTGTACAACATTGCTAAGTTTATCGTAAGTTTTAAATACCCTTTTAAATATTGGATAAGCTATTCTGATTATTTTAAATAAGCCTATTCCTAAAATTGGAATAGCGCATAAAAATATAAGTGATAGATTTTTATTAAGTACAAACGACATAACAAGAGCTGATATAAAAAGTACAGGGCTTCTGACAGCTATTCTTATAATCATTTGATATGAGTTTTGTACGTTTGTTACATCGGTTGTAAGTCTTGTTACGATACCGGCTGTTGAAAATTTGTCTATATTTGAAAAAGAAAAATTTTGTACGTTATAAAACATATCGTGTCTTACGTTTTTAGCAAATCCCGATGAAGCTATTGCTGCGTGTCTGCCTGACATAGCACCGCAGAAAAGGGAAAGAACACAAAGAATGATTAAAATAAATCCGCATTTATAAATATAATTGATATTATTTGTATCTATTCCGTTATCAATTAATTTTGCCATAAAAAGAGGTATAATTATTTCAATTATTGATTCAAGTGAAACATATATAGGGGTTAGTATTGAGTCTTTTTTGTACTGTCTTATACATTTTGATAATTTTTTAATCATAAGCCGCCTCCTATTTTTTGATGTGTTTGAATTTTTATTAATAATTTTAAAGATAGAAAATGATAATTCCATTAAAAAAGAAATTAGAAAAGCATTAAAAAAGAAACATTCTTGTTTTTTTATTTACTTTAGTTCATTAGACAGTCATTAAGAAAATACTGATAAATATAATTCTAATTTTTATTACGTCTTTTGTCAACACCAATTATTTATTAGTAACTTTAAAATTCTATTAAAATAAAGAGGGTGCTTAATAAATTTTTGAAAAAATAGTTGACAAATATAAATAAAATAGTATAATAGATATATGAATACATGTTCATATATGGAGGTACACTATGGAAAATAAAATAAATAAAAATATGCTTTCTGATGAATTAATTTATGATGTTGCCGATTTTTATAAAGTTTTTGGAGATTCTACAAGAATAAAAATACTTTATACTCTTCTTGACAGAGAGATGTGCGTTGGGGAACTTGTTGACGAACTTAATATAAATCAGTCGGCTATATCTCATCAGTTAAGAGTTTTAAGACAAAATGATTTGGTAAAATTCAGAAAGGAAGGTAAAACGGTAATTTATTCAATAGATGATGAACATGTTTCTGTTTTACTTCATCAAGGTTTGAATCATATTATTCATAAAAAAAATTATAGTGAAGGGGGAGTTGTTTATGAGCAATAAATTAAATCTTGTTTTAAACGGTTTAAATTGCGCTCATTGCGCCGGTAAAATTGAAAAAGAAGTAAATATGCTAAGTGAAGTTGATAACGCCGTATTAAATTTTGTTGGAAAAGAAATTAATATAATTTTGAATAATGATGTCGATAATAACGATGTTATTTTAAAAATAAAAAAAATTGTAAATAATATAGAGCCGTCTGTAACAGTTTATAATAAAAATGAGAAAATTAATAACAATGATGATAAGAAAAAGTTATTAATTGTAAGTGGTTTGAGATTTGGGTTTGGTTTGCTGTTTTTTATAGGAGCGTTATTATATAAACAATATGAAGTTATTACGTTATGTTTGTTTATTATTTCATATTTGCTTTTTGGAGCTGATGTACTTTATAAGGCTGTAAGAAATATAACTAAAGGCGATTTATTTGATGAAAATTTCCTTATGAGTATAGCGACAATAGGTGCGTTTTTAATCGGAGAATATCCAGAGGGCGTAGCTGTTATGCTTTTTTATCAAATAGGAGAGTTTTTTCAAGATTATGCTGTTGAAAGTTCAAGAAAGTCTATAAAGAAATTAATGAACATAAAACCGGAATCAGCAAATATAGTTAAAGGGGAAAATGTAATTAATATAAAACCGGAAGAAATAAAAAAAGGTGATATTGTTTTAGTTAAAGCCGGTGAGAAAATTCCGGTAGACGGCATTGTGCTTGAAGGAAGCTCATATGTTGATATGACAGCGCTTACTGGAGAATCTTTACCGGAAATTAGGCAAAAGGGAGATAATGTACTTAGCGGAAGTATAAATAAAGATGGAATACTTAAAATAGAGGCGTTAAAAGGTTATGAAGATTCGACGGTAGTTAAAATATTGGAAATGGTTGAATCAGCAGGAAGCAGAAAGTCTAAAACAGAAAATTTTTTAACTAAATTTGCAAAAATATATACTCCGATTGTTGTATTTGCAGCTTTAATAATTTGTATTGTACCTTCATTAATTACTCATGAGGCTGATTTTAGTATATGGTTTTCAAGAGCTCTTGTATTTTTGGTATCGTCATGTCCGTGTGCACTTGTTGTATCTGTTCCATTAAGTTTTTTCAGCGGAATAGGGGAAGCGTCAAGAAAAGGTATTTTAATTAAGGGAAGTAATTATTTACAAAAGCTTACAGAAGTTGATACTTTTGTTTTTGATAAAACTGGTACGCTTACAAAGGGTATTTTTGATGTTTCAAATATTTATGCAAATAACATAGATGAAAAGGAATTAGTTAAATATATATATAGTTTAGAGATTAACTCCAATCATCCTGTGGCAAAGTCTATTGTCAATTATTATGAAAGAAATTACGGAAACGATAAATATGATGTTGATGATTTTGAAGAAATAAGCGGAAATGGTTTAAAAGGTATAATAGAGAATAAAGTTATTATTGTAGGAAAATATAATTTTATAAAAGATAACGGAATTATTTTAAATGAGATTTCAGATAATTCAACTCAGGTTTATGCGGCATATGACGGTAAATTTATAGGTTGTATTTCTGTATCTGATATTATTAAAAATGGCAGCCAAAATGCAATAAAAAAATTAAAAGCTTTAGGAATTTCAAATACAATAATGTTTACAGGTGATAAAAAAGCCGCTGCCGAGTATATTGGAGATAAAGTTGGAATTGATAAAATTTATTCTCAGTTGCTTCCAAATGAAAAGGTAGAAAAACTTGAAAATTTATATAATTCGGGACAATGCAAAACTATTGCTTTTACAGGAGACGGAATAAATGATGCTCCTATTATAAAAAGAGCCGATGTTGGAATAGCAATGGGAGCAATAGGCTCAGATGCTGCCATAGAGGCGGCTGATGTAGTTATAATGAATGATGAGCCGGAAAAAATTGCTGAAGCTGTTTTAATATCAAGAAATACGCTTAAACTTGTAAAGGAAAATGTTGCTTTTGTATTGATTTTTAAAGCAGTAGTTCTTATTTTAGCGGCTTTTGGTGCAGCGTCAATGTGGCTTGCAGTTTTTGCGGATGTAGGAACGGCACTTTTAGCAATACTTAACTCTATGAGAAAAAAATAGTATATATGTGTAAATAATTGTTTCCTTTATGACGATATATAATACAAATATAGATATTGGAGAGTTATTTATATTTAGTATTACATATATGAAGGGGGAAACAATTATGAATATAAGTACAGTTAAAAATCAAAGTTCATCAGCATATCAAATGTTATACGCTAATAAAAACGCAAATAAAAAAAATAAAAATTCTTCTGTAAGAAAGTTAACTCAAAGCGGTGATGATGCCATTATAAAAAATATTAAAGAAATGATTGAGGAAAAGAAAAAGAGACTTCAGGAAATAAGTGCGGATACTAACATGTCTCCGAAACTTAAAGAGATGAAGATGGAAATGGTTCAAAAACAGATAGAAGACCTTGAAAAACAATTAGACCAAGCTATGTTGGAAAAACAGCAAAGAGAAATTGAAGAAATGGTAAAAAAGGAACAAGAAGAAAAGAAAGAAGATTCGGATACAGATAAAACTAAGGCAGAAAGATTTACAGAAACATTTACAGATATTGCTTCTAATTTTGATAGTATTCATAAGCACAAAATTTTAAAGGCTGAAAAGGAAAGAGATGAAACAAGATTAAAAGCAGAAATGGAAAATGATGCAAGCAGAGGAATACATGGAATTAAATTTAATGAAACTTATGATGCAAAATCCGCTCAGGCAGGTTTAGAAAATTCTATAAATAAAGGTTATGGAAAGATAAACAATAAAATAGAGGAATATTCTAAACAAGAAGAAGAACAAAATAAGAAAACGGAAAATGAAAAAAGCAAAGAGCAAAAGGAAGAAGAAGAATTACTTGAAGGCAAAAAATATGATGATGAAGAAAAGCAAAATATGCAAACAAATACATTGATTAAAAGCTATGAAAACAATTCTTTTGAAAATTATATGGAATCAGGAAATACTGTAAATAGAAGTGTATAATAATTTATTGATGAAACATACTTCCACCGCCTTAGAGACGGAAGAATTTTTGCTGAATTTTATAATAAAATTAAAATTAGTAAGTACCTGCCGCTTTAAAATGCGGTGGTCTTACTAATATTTTAAAAATTTTTAAGGGGTATCAATAAATGTGTGATTTTATTATTAATTTATTTTTTGATATAGCTGATATTTTTGCTGATTTATGGATAGATAAATTTTGCAGTAAATTTTATAATAAAAGCAAATTAAAAATATTTTAATTTTTAAACCATTATTTCAGATAAGCTTTTATGGTTCAGCTTAATGTATTTATGTGTACATTTGCTGTATTGTTCAAAACATTTTCTTGCGTTTTCCTCATTACAATATACTTTCCAGTATCCGCAAAATTTGTAGTTCATACCTTTGTTTTTTATAAATCCTTTTACATCATCTAAAGGATAACCTAAAAATATACCTATTTCATGAGGAAAGCAATCATTTAAACATATTCTTTTTTTTAAAAAGTTTAACGCTTGTGAAACATTATAGTCATTATAACCAAATGTAGACAAGAATTTTCTTGTTTCAAAAGATAATAAATCTTTATTTAGTTTATCTTTACGGTATACATAAATAAGAGCAAGTTTATTTTTAAATTTTAAAGTTTCAATAAAAATACCAAATTTATTTATTTCAGAATTATATTTTAATAAAATTTTATTTAATTCTTTTATATTTCCGTTAACAGGGTAATTAAACAAACTTGCTGTTTTTATTCCGTCTAAAACAGGTGAACAGTATTTAATTATATAATATTTAAAAATAAAAATCTCTCCTTTCCAAATTCAGTTAGAATAAGGTAACCCAATGTTAAAGAAATTTGTCAAATCGATTTTATTATTATATTATTTATTTTTAACTTTGTTTAAAATAATATGCTATTTAACAAATGGGTTATTTTATATATCTTCCGATTACAATAATAAGTGTTATTTATGTAATTTAGAATGTATATTTATAATAAAAATTGATATAATAATAAAATCACGACAATATTTATTGCCGTGATTTTATTATTTATTGTAACGGCTGATAAAAAGTTAGTTTATGCTAACAAAATTAATATAACATAATTTTCACTTTTTGTCAACGTTGATTTATGAATTTTTTATCATTTCTACAATTTTTATAAATTCGTCTTTAGGTATATTTGTGTCCATTCCCAATAAGCAGTAAGTTTTAGAATCATCTTTCCATGTATAACTTTGTATTATTTCTTCTGTATTTTCACTTGCTCCATATGAGATGTAAAGCTCTCCTCTTTCTTGTGCTTCCAATTCTTCCTTTGTAGGAGTATATTCAGGCACTACAAATTTATATTTATCTTCTGAATAGGAGTTATTTTCATCTTCAAGAGGCAAAGACGATATGGAAAATGAAATTGTTTTTTCAGGGTCGTCTGCGTTTTTGTATGTAAAGTCTATACCTTTTCCTTCAGCTATTTTTTCATCTTTTTCATTAAATTTTTCCTCATCTTTAATAGAATATGATGAAAATACATATCCGTTTCCTAAATCCTCCACAAGGTATTTTGGTGTAAATCCGGCTAAATCCTCAAGCTGGTTTACAGTAGGAAAATCAGTATATCTATTGTAAGAATGTGATGAACTATAACCTTGTTTAAAAGCTGAATAACAAAATGTTGTTGTAAGAAGTAAAGCACATACTATTATTGCCGGTTTTAAAAATTTAATTTTCATATTATTACTCTCCTTTTTTATACGTTTATTTATTTCTTTTTTTGTAGTTTCCAAAAGATTTTCAGATACTTTAATTTCATCGCTTTTTAATAAAAGTGCATGTTTGACCGTTTCGTTAAATTTATCATCATTCATAATTTAACCATTCCTTTCTTTGAAGAGACTTTTTTAAATTCTTTTTAGCAAGAAATAATCTTGATTTTACTGTTGATTCAAGGCTATTTGTTATTTGAGCTATTTCTCTGATACTCATATTATTAAAATAATATAAAATTACAGTTGTTTTTTGCTTTACTTTTAATTTTTGTATTTCATTGTATAAGTCTGAATAATAAAAGTTATCTGTTATTTCTGTTGAGATATCTGTAATAAATTGCATATTATCAGTAAAGTTGTCTACTAAAACTGTTCTTGAGGTTTTTTTGCGTGTTTTAATAGCTTCATTAGTGAGAATTTTAAAAAGCCATGCTTTAAACAAAGAAGGATTTTTTAACTTGTCTATTTTTAAATGACAGGTTATGAATGCTTCTTGAGCTATATCCTCACTTAATATATTATTTCCAGTTATTAAATAAGCGGTTTTTACAGCTTGATTTATGTATTTTTTAAATAATTCATCAAAAGCAGTTTCATCCCCTTCTTTAAACATAATGACAAGTTCTTCATCAGTCAATGCTGCTACCTCCTTTTTTTCATTTTTGACGCGTCTATAATAAAGATACTTTAAAACAAAAAAAGGTTTAAAAAAATTATTAAAATTATAAAAAAAAATAAAATATTTATAAAGAAACATTTTAAATATTTTATTTTTATACTTAATAAATTATTATTTCAAAATTTTGAAAATTATATATAATTTAAACAATT
>CAMTZM010000009.1 GCA_947086655.1 uncultured Eubacteriaceae bacterium | reverse complement strand
ATATTCAGTTTTATTAAAAAAACTAAAAATATCAAATATATTTAAAGGAATAAAAAAACTAATTAAAACAGCCATAAGTATAAAATAAATTTTATAAAACAATTTTAAATTTATTTTATACTTTAAATAATTTTTAAAAAACAAAAATACTAAAATTATAATAGATAAAACTATATTATTATAAATAAAATTAATAAAAAAATCAGTCATCTTAATCCTCTTTTTTATTATCAAGTATTTTTTTTAATTCCTCTATTTCCTGTTTACTTAATTTATTTTTCTGCATAAAATTCATAACCATAAGATTTAATGTACCATTATAAAACTTATTTAAAAACGATTTATTTTGTTGATTTAAGTATTCCTGTTTGTCAAACGCCGGAGAATACACAAATTGCCTGCCTTCTTTTATATAAGAAATTACGCCTTTCTTAGCAAGTCTCGAAATTAAAGTATGAATTGTTTTTTCATTCCATTTAGTTTTTTCAATAAGCTTGTTTGTTATATCATTAGTATTTATAGGGTAGTTTTCCCATATAACCTCCATAATTTTATATTCCGCCTCTGAAATTTTAAAAGAACATTTCATTAAAAATTACCTCCAAATATTACATATGTAATAAGTTTATTATAATATAATAAATTTATTTGTCAATAAAAAAATATATTGACAAATAAATATTACAGTTGTAATATATATATACTACATATGTAAGAATAAAAAATATACCTTTGTAAATATTTATTTATGACATGTCTTAAAAGGTAATAATTAAATGGGAGGAATAATTAAAATGAAAAAAATAATTATATATATTTTCATATGTGCTTTAGCGGCAGCGACTCTTATAAGCATATTTTTTACACATAAAAAAAATGAAGAAAATAATATGAGTGAAATAACTAAAAATACTCAAAACAATTTTAACAAAATTGATTTAAGCCAGTATTTTAATGGCATAGAAGGCTGCGCTGTTTTTTATTCTGTAAAAAATGACAAATATGACATTTATAATTATGATATTTATAATACAAGAGAAATACCATGTTCTACATTTAAGATTGTATCAGCTTTAGCCGGATTAGAATACAACATTATAGAAAATAAAGATACTATATTAAAATGGGATGGTACAAAACAAATGTTAAAAGATTGGGAACAAGATTTAACTCTTAAAGACGCTTTTCAATTATCCGCAAACTGGTATTTTGAAAGAATTGAAAATGAAATTGGAATTGAAAAACTTATTGAAATTGTAAATAAAATAGATTATGGAAACAAAGACTTAACTGGAGGAATACCACATGGGGAAACATCTCTTAAAATATCTCCTATGGAACAAATAGAGTTTATAAGAAATCTTTTTAATTATAAATATGACTTTAAAAAAGAAAACGTAGATACAATAAAAGAAATCATGAAAGTAGAAAATAACGGCATAGGTAAGTTATATGGAAAAACAGGAACAAGCGGAACTGAATTTTTAGAAAACGGAAATCAAACAGCATGGTTTGTTGGAAAATATGAAACACCAAACGATGAGTACTATTTTGCTCTTAGAATAATGGGAGACAAAAATAACGAGAACATAAGAGGTCCTATTGCATGTGAAATAACTAAAAATATATGTAATAATAAATACTTTTAAAATCACTTAATTATAATAGTAATCAAATGTAAATAACTTTTTTATATCAAATTTTATATATTTTCCACTCCAATAAATACAAAAGTAAGTACTCGCCGCCTAAAAGGCGGGAGACTTACTTAGTAAATTAAATAAAAATTCAGACAAGACGACTTATTATAAAATCCTTTAAACCATCTTTTTCTATAATATCTTTATGAAGAATTTCTCTTTTATCTATGTTCTTTATTGCCGCTGGCACTTCTGATTTATTAAGTTTTGCTAAAATTTTCAAAGCATCAAATGGGTCAATATCTTTATATTCATCATTTAAAGCAAAGCAGACATCTTTTGCAAACTTAAACGGACTTGCAGTAGAAACTATAACATTTTTAGTATCATCATTTGAGTTATTTTTATATTTATTATATGCAGCATAAGCCACAGCCGTATGTGTATCCATAATATAGCCTGTCTCATCATATAAATTTTTTATTGCTTTAAATGTTTCTGAAACATCTGCATATTCAGCACTTATATACTCATTTTCTATATCAAATTTATAATTTCCATTTTTATTAAGGCTATCCATAAGCTGTCTTGTTTTACCAGCGTCTTCACACATATGATATAAAAATCTTTCTAAATTACTTGATATAAGTATATCCATTGAAGGAGAAACCGTAACTATAAATTTTCTGTTTACATCATATTTTCCTGTTTTAAAAAAATCATACAAAACCTTATTTTCATTTGAAGCACAAACGAGACGATTAATAGGAAGTCCCATTTTTTCGGCGTAAAATCCGGCTAAAATATTTCCAAAATTTCCTGTTGGAACTGTAAAATTAATTTTATCTCCGGCTTTTATATTACCACTTTTAAGCATTTGCGCATATGAATAAAAATAATATACAATTTGAGGTGCAAGTCGTCCTATATTTATTGAGTTAGCAGAAGAAAATATATATCCTTTTTCTTTAAGCTCATCAGAAAAAGATTTATCAGCAAAAATTTTCTTTACACCTGTTTGAGCATCATCAAAATTACCTTTTATACCAGCAACAAATGTATTTTTACCTTTTTGAGTTATCATTTGTCTCTTTTGAACAGGAGAAACTCCATCTTCTGGGAAAAACACAATAATTTTTGTGCCATCAACATCCGCAAATCCTTCAAGAGCTGCTTTGCCTGTATCTCCGCTTGTTGCTGTTAATATTACAATTTCTTCATCAACGCCGTTTTTTCTTGCAGCTATTTTAAGAAGATAAGGAAGTATAGACAAAGCCATATCTTTAAAAGCAAGAGTTTTTCCATGAAATAATTCAAGAAAAAATACATCTTTTACGCTTTTTAAAGGAGCAATAATGTTTGTATCAAATTTTTCATCGTAAGCTCCATTTATACAATATTCCAGTTCTTCTTTTGTAAAATCGCTTAAAATAAGTTTTAAAACATTATAAGCAAGTTCCTGATAACCCCAATCTACAATATCTTCAATTTTAAAATCAATTTTAGGTATTTTTTCAGGAATAAATAAACCTCCATCATCAGCAATACCTTTGACTATTGCCTGACTTGCTGTTACGCTATTTTGTTCATTTCTTGTGCTTTTAAACATTAAATTCATATTATATCACCCTTTTTATTATCTTTTTTATATGATTACAGTTTTATTTAATTTTGTCAAGCATTTATTTTCCAACTTGGCAAATATTTATTTTTTAATCTTCCATTTTGAATTTTTGCCCAGCCTAAAGGAAAATCATCAATACATACAAGATTCCATCCTTCCTCACCATCTTCTTTATATGATTCGCCTTTTAAATATCTGTATAAATTAGGACTGTCAATAGAGTAATTAACGGAAAATTTAACATCTTCTTTTTTTATGCTCATAGCAAAAGCTTGCGATGGTTCAAATCGTTTTGTTTTTATATCTCCTATATATAAACCGCTTCTCACAATTCTTAAACCGCTTAAATCCAATTTTATAGGAAGTTTCATAACAGACCTTCCATGTATTTCAAATATGCCTTTTAAATCCATATTTAAGTATTTATCATTAAATATATATAACTCCTCTAAAAGTTTTTTATTTCTATAATCTAAAACATCTTCAGAATAATCAAATGTCTTATCATCTCCATCTTTTTTCAAAAGTGCAAGAAAATGCCCTTCACCTTTAATTTTAAATGGCCATAGTCTTCCGCATTTTGAAATTTGGCAATTTGGCGGCTTAACCCAATCAAATCTGCCATTGTCAAAACCTAATGATTTATCTATATCTAAAAGTTTAAATTCCGTATTCTCGTTTAAAAATTCGTTTATAATTTCCTCATTTTCTTCAGGTGCAAAAGTACATGTTGAATATGCTATTATTCCGCCGTCAGAAAGCATTTTAGCAGCACATTTTAATATGTCTTTTTGCATTAGTGCACAGATTTCGCTTTTATGTTCTTCCCAGCTTTTTATAGCTGCTGTATCTTTTCTGAACATTCCTTCACCGGAGCATGGAGCGTCAACAATTATGCGATTAAAAAATCTTTTAAATTTTAATGCAAGTCTTTCTGGAGTTTCATTTGTAACAACAGCATTTTTAATTCCGGACATCTCTATGTTTTTTAAAAGTGCCTTACATCGGCTTGCACTTATATCATTTGAAACTATAATACCGCATCCTTTAAGTTTCGCTCCGGCCTGCGTGCTTTTGCCTCCCGGGGCAGCGCATAAATCAAGCACTCTATCACCTGGTCTTATATCTAAAATTGACGCTGTGGACATAGCTGAAGGCTCTTGAATATAAAACAATCCGGCATTATAATACGGACTCTTTGCCGGTCTTTCAGTTTCATCATAATAAAATCCCTCTTTACACCATGATATTGGCTGTAAATTAAATTTAAGCTTATTTTTTAAGTCATATGGATTAATTTTTATTGTATTTGCTCTTAAACCGTAATATCTTCCGCTCTCAAAACTTAGTATATAATCTTTATATTCGTCTTTCAAAAGTTCTTTCATTTTTGAAATATATTTCTCAGGTAAATTCATTAAAAAAATAATCCTTTCTAAAATTTTAAAATATTTATAATATACTATTAATACTAATTACAAATTTATTATTTAATTATAGCACCTATAACATATATTTCAACCGCATTTTAATGTTGATATAAAGTAAAATTTATAGTAAACTAAAAATATGTATTTAGAATATATCTGAAAACTCAATATACATTGTTAAAACTGTATAAAAATCAAATTATTTTTAAAATTTAATAAAAACTGTATCAAGACTACTTGAATTTTTGTTAAAATCTTTGTATATATTTTAGTTTTCAAATATTTTATAAAATTTTGAAAAAACTTCATTCTAAAAGGAGATAATTTTATGGGAAAACAAATTTGGAAACCCGGCACATCACTTTATCCTCTCCCTGTTGTAATGGTATCATGCGGAGACATAGACGGATTAAAAAACATTATAACAATAGCTTGGACAGGAACTATTAATTCTAATCCTCCTATGACATATATTTCTGTAAGACCTGAACGATATTCTTTTGATATAATAAATAAAACAAAAGAATTTGTAATTAATATTACAACTGAAGAACTAACATTTGCCACTGATTTTTGCGGAGTTCGCTCTGGTCGAGATATTGATAAATTTAAAAAATTAAATCTTACTCCCGAAAAATCATTGAAAGTAAAAGCTCCATCAATAAAAGAAAGTCCTATAAATATAGAATGTAAAGTAAGTGATATAAAAGAGTTAGGCTCACACTTTATGTTTATATCAGAAGTAGTATCAGTATCTGCTGATGAAAAATATATGGATAAAAGCGGTCGTTTTAATTTTGAATTAAGTAAGCCTATATGTTATTCTCATGGTGAATATTATGGTTTAGGAAAATATTTAGGAAAATTTGGATATTCCGTAGAAAAGAAAAAACAATAATAACCTGAATACTTTTCAATTTAAGATACAAAATATATTATGTACTAAGGATAATTTGATTTAATATAAAATTAAAAAATATTTATAATTTTATCCTTGTACTGATACCTGTATTGAATTGGAAGGAGGGATTATTATTTTTAAGCATGAAAAAGCGCTCTTAGAAGAAGTAAAAGTAGAAAGACCAAACCCTCAATATGCTGTTTTGCTTCAAGAACAGTTGGGCGGCGGCAACGGAGAGTTAAAAGCAGCAATGCAATATATTTCTCAAAGTTTCAGAATAAAAGATCCTGCAATAAAGGATTTATTTATGGATATTGGGGCTGAAGAATTAAGTCATATGGAAATGATTTCTAATACTATAAACCTTCTTAATGGACATGATGTCGATTATTCAAAGGTTGATTCTGGAGAAATACAAACACATGTGATTTTTGGATTAAGTCCGGGATTAATTAACTCCTCCGGTCATTCATGGACGGCTGATTATGTAACTGTAACAGGTGACTTATGCGCTGATTTGCTTTCAAATATTGCCTCTGAACAGCGTGCAAAGGTAGTCTATGAATATTTATACAGGCAAATAAACGATAAATATGTAAGACAAACTATTGATTTTTTGCTTAATCGAGAAGAGGCTCATAACGCTTTATTTAGAGAAGCTTTTAATAAAGTACAGAACAGCGGTTCAAATGAAGATTTTGGAATAACAAGGGATTCAAGGCTTTATTTTAATCTTTCAACGCCTTCTCCTGATAATCATTTTAATTCTCCGGAATGTAAGCCGACATGTTTCTGCTCACCTGAAAAATAAATAAAAAAAGCCTGATTTTACATTATTTATAAAATCAGGCTTTTTTTATTTGTCGTTATTATAAGTAAAATCAAAATCTTCCGGAAGACCAAAATAAGCGTTATTAAACATACTTTTATCAATAGGGCTATTTTTAAATTTTTTATAATCAGAATTATTTATATAATCGTCCCCAAAATACTCCTTATATAAATGTGAAAGAGTGGTAGTTTCTTCAATATCGTCATACAAAGCTATTTCCTCATTAAACACATTCAATTTTGAAGCGTATTTTCTAAAAATATATTCCCTATAATAAAGTACTTTTTCAAAACTTTTAGTAAGCATATATACATTGCCTATTTTTATATCATATTCATCCACAGGTATATCTGTTTTAATAAATAATCCTTTATCTGTACAATACTCGTTATTTTCATAGCTTATTGTACCGCATATACTGCAAACGCTTATACATTGTATATTCATAAAAAAGCGCCCCTTTAAATTATATTAAAAACTGTTTGAAAATTATAACTTGTCAAAAACTACTCATATTTTTATTTCACAAAAAATATTCATAACCGATTGCATTAACAACATCTTTGTATTCACCGCCTAAAAGACAGCAAACTTACTTAGCCGGTTAAATTGAAATAAACTAATCAGTGTTTTCTTATATATTATTTTTTAGATTATAACTTATTTATAATATAAAGTAAAGAGGTGCAAATATAAAAACCAAAAATAAATACTTATATTTTCTAATAATTAATTTTAAAGTTTTCAAATGAGCCAGCATTATAAACTTTTTCAAAGCCCATTTTATACGCCTTGTCAACAGCCTCTGACGCTTTCATTCCACTTTGGCAGCAAAATACAATAACTTTATCTTTTGCGTACTGGCCTATTTTTGAAATATCAGACAAAGGTATATTTACAGACCTTTCCGAATGATTTTTATAAAAGTCCTCCGAATCTCTTACATCAATTAAAATCGCTCCGTTTTCCAAAAGACTTATAGCTTCTGCTGCATCTATACTTACAGGAAATATTTTTGAAACAGGAACACTTATAATATCCTCATTTCCCGATAGTACAAAATATCCGTTTAAAACATTTATATTTACAATGTCAAACCCACATACTGATTTAAGTTTATAACACTTCATACATGGAGTTATTACTAATACAATACCGTCATTACATGCTGCATATATATTCTCACCTAAAACAGCAATATCATTAATTACAAATTTTTCATTGCCTGTAAGTTCAATATCACTTAAAGCAAAATAATCCAAACTAATATCAGTCCATACGTTTCCAAGTACGCTTTTTGAAATTTTAGTTTCTCCCGTTAAAGTATTTTTTGTTAAACGAACTTTTTCTCCGTCCAACTCAATTTCTTTTACTATTATTTCATTTAAACTATAATCTTTATTAAGAGAATTAATATTAGCATATTGTACTTGTAAATCAGCATTTTCATTAAGTACGTTTGCGTCGTATTCAACAATTATAGCCCAAACGGTTTTATTGCTTCCGCCGCCATAAATATATACAGGTTTTTTTGTATCTGTAATACGGCAGCTTATTTCTGCTATATTTGGGTCTTCTGAGCCTCCGCTTGCAAGTTTAACGCCATCTTGTACAATATATTGATTTCTTCCGGCTGTTCCGTTTCCATTAAAAACAACAGTTACAGTACATGGCGCTTTAGGTGTAAAAAACAAACTGCTTTTATTTTCTGCTCCAGTTCCTTGCTGCCATCCTGATGTAAATTGGTAGTCTTTTCCATTGTATTCATAAGATATGTTTCCATTTCTTTTTTTTATAGTTCCATATCCTGAAAGACCATTTACATCTTGAATATATGTTCCGTCTGCTCCGTCTCCTGTAAACATATTAGAGTATTCAGAAAATGTCGGAGAATATACAATTACTTCATTTTCAATCGGAATTTTATATTCATGTTTATATACTTCCGATATAGGTTTCATTTTGTCAACACTGTTCCATACAAAAAATTTAACATTGTCACCTTCTTTAAATGAATTATTTACAGTAAACTTTTCACTTCCTGAAATATTTTTTATATCTGTTGACAAAAGTTTTCCGTTTGCCGAATATAAAGCAGCTACAAAAACCCCGTTAATATCTTCTTGCCCTGTACCTCTGTAATTTAACTGCGCTGATATTTTACCGTCATTTTCATTTTGAATATTTGATAACGTATAAACTAAATTACCTTCATAAGGAGGTTCATACTCAAGTCTTATAAAATCAAAATTAGCTGTATTTGTTTGCACATATATAGTTGTCAATCCAAATTCATCTTTTTGAGCAGAAGAAAGTACACCCTTATTAAGCTTAAGTTCTGTTTCAGCCCACTTATTCCATGCTCCTGTTTGATTTAATATGCCTGTTGCAATAAGCTTATCTGATTTAGTTGTTTTATCAAGACTTATATTGGCAGTTACAGAACCTGATTTTAATGAATTTCTTATACTTATTGATTTTAAATTATCTAAACGAACGCCTTTATATTCAATCCAGTAAGATTTTGAACTTCCTACATTATTTCCATTTAAAGCGCCGCTTGCTCCTGTTTTTGTATCGCTTAAATTTGCCCCGTCTCCGTCGTCGGCAAGCTCTGCCTCAATTTGCAAATTAACATATAAATCCATTTCACCGCACAAAAGATCTTCCATATTCATAGCTGTTATTCTTATAAGTCCATGTTCTTTTAATGTTAATTCGCCCGTAGTATAATCTATTTCAGCTGGAAGCCTTTTTGACGAATCAAGTTTTTCAACATTCCATCTTAATTTTGAATTATCAATTTTAGTATTTCCGTCGTATGCCTCAAGTTTAATCTTAAATGGATTATCAGAAGTTATTGTACCTGTTATATCGGTTTCACTTGCAGTATATACAGCTATACCGTTTTCACCATAACCGATAGTTCCGTTAGTTATATTTACATTATCTAAAGCTTTAATTTTGTAACGATTTTCAAGTGAATCAGCTTTTACTTTACGCATTTCATTAAGAGCGTCTGATTTATAATTATTAAGAGCAATTACATCTAAAGCGCTGTCCATTTGTGATTTAGCGTTTTCTATAATATAGAGAAGTTTACTCCAGTTTTGTTCGGAATACGCTCCTTGAGTGTAAGATGCAAGTTCGTCGTCAAGTTCCTTTTTAGCTGCTGATATTAATTCTTCTGTTACCTTTTGAGTAAGTTTGCAGACAACCGGAAACGATTCTGTTTTAGTTATTCCGTCTATGGTTACAGATGCTGTTATAGTTGTTACACCTTCTTTTGTTCCTGCTATTATCATTTTGTTTTCGTCAATATCGGCTATTGATTTATCTTTGCTTGTGTAAACAACATCAGCATTTGAGATATCATAAACTTTTTCGTCAGTCATCACTATTGAAAGACGTGGGTTTATAGAAGTAACCGTTTCCGTATCTCCTCCCAAAACTGTATATACACCATTAACCTGTATACCGTCCGGCCAAGCTTTTACAGTTTTTAAAGACGATTCAAGCATTCCTGTTACATTTAATGTAACTTTATTATTTTCATCATGCGCATTTTTACCAGCATATATTGTATAAGTTCCATTTGGAACGTAAATTTTTCCTTCTGTATTATCTGATGTTTCCTCAAAAAAACTTAAATCCTTAACATTTATATCAACCGATATTGTTGTTGGTTTTTCCTCGTTAGCTTTAATTTCTACTTTCTCAAAACCTTTTAATTGTTTTTTAGGCATATTAATTCCGTCAGCTTTTGGAGGAGCAACATAAAACTGCACAACTTCTTTACCATCAGCATTTCCTACATTTTTAACATCTACTGATACTGTTATTGTATCATTTACATCAGCACTGCTTTTAGAAATTTTCATATTTGAATATTCAAAATCAGTATAACTTAAACCATAACCAAAAGGATATTGCGGCGTTCCCGAATAGTACTGGTATGTACGTCCAATAAAATTATCGCTATGTCTTATACTATAATCGTTTTCATAACGAGTTATTCCGTCTGCACCTGTTTTAGCAGTAGTATTAAGCGGCATTTTCTCAAGGTCTTGAGGATTATACCATGTTGTTGTAAGTCTTCCTGACGGATTAACTTGACCAGTCAAAACTTTTCCCAAAGCCATTCCCTGAGTTTGTCCGTTATATGAAGTCCATAACAAAGCCTTTGTTTTATTTATAAAAGGTGATACGTCAATTTGTCCTACCGTAGATAATGCAACAATCGTTTTATTAGGATATGCGTCACAAAGTGCCTGTACGTGAGATTGAGATGCAGGCAGACTTATATTTTTTCTATCATTTGATTCCTTTGAATCAGATAAAATTGTTCCGCCATATGCTATAATCAAATCAGCATTATCAAGCTTTTCTTTATACTCATCAACTGAAAATTCTCCATTATTAGCCTCAAACTTAATGTACATATCAGAAGTTTGATTATATCCTCCGTTTGCTCCTGTATATTTTGCAGTGCATAAAGCGTATGTACTTTCATTTTCTGTATCAATTGACTCAATTTTAGCTACTTCTGGTCCGCCGTTTCCATAAAGAATTTTAATTGAACCTCCGTTCATACTTCCTTTAGCTATTTCAGCATTAACTGACACTACATTAGAAAAATCAATATTTTTAATATATGCTGTTCCATTTTTTGTTATGTTTATAAAACCATTTTCTGAGACTTCCATCCCGGAAACTCCTAACGCTTTTGTTAAATCAATTTTTCTCGTTTTTCCATCTTCCAAAACAAGAGTAATGCTTTTTAAATTAAAAATCAAAGTATCATCAGTTACACTTCCTAAACATTCAACATTAGCGCCGTCTATTGTTTTTGTTATTTCAGACTTAACTCCTTCATAAGGCGTTATATTTTCTTCAGGAACCCCTGAATAATCTCCTAAAAATACTTCTCCGGCTAAATTTCCAACAATTATAACATTTTTGTATCCGCTGTCGGCTTTTATAGGCAATATATTATCATTTTTAAGAAGTACCCATGTTTCCTCCGCTGCCGCTTCAGCAGCGTCGATATGTTCCTGGCATTCAATTACACTTGAAGAAATATTAGAATAAGGGGTTAATTCATCAAACTCACCTGTTCTAAATCTTTGAAGAAACAATCTGTAAACTGCCATATCTAAATCGCTTTCTAACATATATCCATTTTCAACAGCCTCCGCAGCATATTTTTGAGCTGGTCCTCTGCAATCTAAATCATTTCCAGCTTTTATAGATTTAGCAATTGTGGCTGACTGAGGTATTTCGTTTATATCCTCACCTGGGAATAACGCCTGTTTATAAGCTGCCTTATTATTAAGGTCAGCAACAGCATCGCAGTCACCTGTAACATAACCATCAAATCCCCAATTCCTTCTAAGTAATTGTGTTAATGTATACTCGTTTGCTGATGATGGTATATAATCATAAAGTTTCTTTCCGTTTCTTATTACAGTTGTAGCGTTATATGAACTCATAGCAGACGCTGGATTTGCGCCTTCTACTACATTTTGAAATACTTTGGCATAATATTCCCTAAAAGTTCTTTCATCAATAACAGATGTACCGCCGCGTCGTTCAGCTTCACAATTATTAGCGATAAAATGCTTAACAGTTGCTATCGTTTTTAAATATTTTTCATCATTTCCCTGCATACCGTTTACAAATGAAATTCCAAGCTGCCCTGTTAAGTAAGGGTCTTCCCCGTATGTTTCTTCATTTCTGCCCCAGCGTGGGTCTCTTGCCATATTTATTGTCGGCGACCAATAAGACAAATTAAGTCTTGAATTTTTAGCCCTTGCTTCTGTAGAGGTAATATCAGCCATTTTCAAAAAAAGTTCTCTATTCCATGTATTTGACATGGCAAGACTTGTTGGAAAACTTGTTGCTTTTCCTTGTCTTGCTACTCCGTGAAGTCCTTCTTTCCAATAATTATAAGCGCTTACATTTAAACGTGGTATCGCTGCTGACTCATGTCCTATCTGAGATGCCTTTTCTTCTAAAGTCATTCTTGAAACAAGGTCCGCCGCTCTTTCCTCAAATGACAACTGCTCATTCATATAATCAGGCATTTCACCTTCTGTATTTTCAATTACCTGAGTTTCTTTATTAACATCACTCAATTTTAAATAAGCCTCCTCGTTTTCGCCATAAGCGTTTAAAGGGCTTAATGTCATAGATGATAACATTATAGATAACACCGATAATAAAGAAAAAACTCTTTTAAGTTTCATACAAATCTCCTCCTTTACGAATTTATAATAATTGTATCGTAAAAAAGAAAAAATTCAAAGTCACAATATAACATAAACAAGACAAAAATTGCTATCTATGTTTTTTCAAATATTCAGTAATATTTTTCTTGTATTGCGACGGCGTTACCCCATATATTTTAACAAATACCCTATTAAACGTACGAATAGAATTAAATCCTACTATTCCACTTATTTCAGTCATATTATTATTTGTAGTTCTTATAAGCTTAGCCGCATATTCAGCTCTAAGCATTCCTAAATAACTTCTTAAATTTATTTTTATGCTGTCGTTGAAAACATGAGAGATATAATATTCATTTATGTGAAGTTCTTTAGCCATAATACTTAATTTAATATTTTCAGTGAAATGATTTTGAATATAAGATAAAACTAACTCAACAACATTTTTATCCCTTTTAGAATCGTTTTTTCTAATATTAATTTCTTTAAGTAAATAATTAAGTATTAAACATATCCAGCCGCATATTGCATCGTTTTCTTTTATATTTTTTGATATATTTATAAAAGCATCTTTTACATATACATTTATTTTATCAATTGGAACAACAGGGTTTTCAGCATAGTAATTATGCAGACCTGAGAACATTCCTCCAAAAATGCCTAAATTGAAAGTAACAATTATTGAATCCGAACTTTTATTATTTTTTTTAATTTCTTTATCTCTTGTATAATAATGAAGTATATCCGGAAATATAATTGCCGCCTCTCCTTCACTAATCTCATACATATTCTTATTTATACATAATTTTTGTTTATTTCTTATTACATATATAAGTTCCATATGACTATGCATATGTTCCGGAAAAAACAATTCTCTATGAAGATTTGAAACATTTATGTCACTTTGCTGTACTTCATAAAATGGTATCATTCTATTAATTCCTCATTATAAATTTTTTAATAAATTATTTTTGTAACTTAAATTAATTTTCAAACAATTTTCATTACTTAAATATAATCTTATCACAATAGCAAAATTATAACAACATAACCAATTAATATACAATAAAATTAACAATTTAAAAAAGATATATAATTTATTTCCATGTACAGCCTTGAAATATTATGCCAAATATAGTATCATTATATTAATTAAGTATTACGTAACAGAAAAATCTATCTTTACAATATACTTAAAATATATAATCAGGAGGTAATAAACAAATGAGTATTATTGATAACTTTTCTCTTACAGGTAAGGTTGCTCTTGTTACAGGCGCATCCTATGGTATTGGTTTTGCTATTGCAAAAGGTCTTGCTTCTGCTGGTGCTAAAATCGTTTTTAACGATATTAATCAGGAACTTGTTGATAAAGGATTAGCCGCTTACAAAGAAGCTAATATTGAGGCTCACGGCTACGTTTGTGATGTAACAAATGAGGAACAAGTAAACAATCTTGTTTCAACAGTTGAAAAAGAAGTCGGAGTAATTGATATTCTTGTAAACAACGCTGGAATAATTAAACGTATTCCTATGTGTGAAATGACTGCCGCTGAATTTAGACAGGTTATTGATATTGACCTTAATGGACCTTTTATTGTTTCAAAAGCAGTTATACCAAGTATGATTAAAAAAGGACATGGAAAAATAATTAACATATGTTCAATGATGAGTGAATTAGGTCGTGAAACTGTATCAGCCTATGCTGCTGCAAAAGGCGGACTTAAAATGCTTACAAAAAATATTGCTTCTGAATATGGTGAATTTAATATTCAATGTAATGGTATTGGACCAGGTTATATAGCAACTCCTCAAACTGCTCCTTTAAGAACTGAAGGACATCCATTTAATTCATTTATAATTGCTAAAACTCCAGCCGCTCGTTGGGGAACACCTGAAGATTTAGTAGGTCCAGCAGTATTTCTTGCTTCTGAAGCATCTGATTTTGTAAATGGGCATGTATTATATGTAGATGGCGGTATTCTTGCTTATATAGGAAAACAGCCTAAATAATTTTTAAGAAAAGACAAAATAATCACTCAATTTTTTAAAAATAAAAAAAGCAATTCTTTATTATAAGACTTGCTTTTTTTATTTTTATATATTCTAATCAAATCATATAATTATTTCCGTTTAATTGTTTGTCTCTATTTATTATATCTTCAAGTGTAATATTATCAACTATATTATTAACAGTATCATTTATTTTCTGCCAAATAAACAGTGTAGGACATTCTAATGCTCTTTTGCATTGGTTTTGCTCATCATCTAAACATAATACAGGCGACAGACTTCCTTCTGTAAGCCTAAGAATCATGCCTATTGTTATATCCTTAGGTTCTCGTGCGAGTTTATACCCTCCTTGAGCACCACGTATACTTTTTACAAAACCAGCTTTATTTAAAATGCTAATTATCTGCTCAAGGTATTTAACAGATATTTCCTGTCTTTTCGCAATTGATTTAATTGTTATATATTCTCCGGTGTTATGAATTGCCAAATCATACATAAGCCTTACAGAATATCTTCCTTTTGTAGAAATTTTCATACCATTAACCTCCGCAATATTTTTTCATGTACTTGACATCAACTCCTCATACACTAAGTAGATAATAATTTTGTAACAACTTGATAGCAGTAACAGTTTATGTATTTGAAATTAAAATCTTTAAAGACATCCTAAAATTCATACTTTTATAATAAATAATAAGCTATAAAATCCTATAAATAGTTTTATTATATTATTGTATAATTTATTTTTCAATACTTTTACGAAATAATTTTAACTTAAATAATATTGTGTTTAAATAATAACATTTTTATTCTTATACTAACTTAACAAATTAAAATATAAAATTAGTAATAAAAAAACGATTTACAAGATAATAATTACCCTATAAATCGGCTATAACACAGATAAAATCTTTTATAAACTTAAATTTATTTTACTACAATTTCGTAATGTATCCTTTGTCCTGCATATTGAGGGCAAAATGTTTCCTCACTTTTTTTTACAAATTTAAAACCTGCACTTTCATATGTATGCTGAGCCGGAATACAAATTTCATTTGTAAAAACAGTTATCTTTTTTGCTCCTTGCCCAATTATACGCTTGACTGCTTCTTGCATTTGTCGTTTTCCATAAGCATTTCCTTTATATTTTGTTAAAATGCAGTTATGCCCAACTTCTGTCAATTCAGGCAGATTTGTCGGATTCCATGAAACAAAACCAATAGGTTTTTCTTCCAATACTGTCATAAATCCACTAAACTCAGCAATATGAGGGTTATTATAAAAAAAGTCATCAAACTCTTGCCATTGTTTATACCAATCATGCTCAAATCTTGGCTCGAAAGAGTAAGCATCTTTCAAAAGAGCTGCGAGTACTCCTCGAGGAAACTCTGTTATTTTCCTAAATTCAATATCCATTTTTTTCTCCTTTAAATTTTAATTTATCATTGTATTATACCATTTCACATAAAATATTCAACAATATTATATAAGCTATATCAAAAATTCTTGAAAAATGAAAAAAGTAATAATATAATGAAAATTAGAAAAATTAATTGAATATAGAATAAGCAAGTAAAAAACTTTTATTATTTAAGGAGAAATCATGTTAAGTTTAACAAAATTTTATAATCCAATTACCTCAACGCCATTTCAAAAAGATGCAGCATATTCAGAAATATTGCCATGTGATGAGTTAAAACCATATATTCGATGTTTTTGGGTATCTTGTTTATCCAAAATTACATATAATAGGATTATTATTCCTGATACATGTATGGATATTATTTTTAAAATCAACAATTCTCTTAGCCGCTGCACAAGTTCATTTTATACTATTGATGAATACCCATATTATGTATCAAATAGTTTTGAAAGTGATATAAAAGAAACTTTTGCAATTCGTTTTTATGCATGGACAGCTCACTTATTTGCTGAACGTAATTTTATTGAAAGTAAAAATAAAGCTTTTTTAACAGAAGAATTTTTTGATAGTATTAAATCTAAAATGGAATATATTGTTTTAAATACAAAAAATATAAAAGAAAGAATATCGGAAATTGAAAAAATCCTTATAAAACGTGTCAATAAAATTCAAATAAATAATAATTTTATGAATGCAATATTCTTTATAATTAAAAACTTTGGAAATGTTAAAATAACCGATATTTGTGAACATATTGCAATATCACAAAGACAGCTTGAGAGAATTTTTAATAATAATATTGGTATTTCGCCAAAGGCTTTCTCATCTCTTATCAGGTACCAACTTTTATGGCAGGATATTTTATTTAATTATAATTTTAATATTTATGACGCCGTTGAAAAATATAAATATTTTGACCAGTCTCATTTGTTAAATGATTTTAAAAAACGTCATCTTATGACTCCAAATCAAGCTGCAATATTGGCGATAAAAAATAGATAATGTCGAATTTTTACAATACTTTTTTATATGTTTATTATATAATATATTTACAAAATATAAATTTTGCAGCAAAAATATCTAATAATATTTAAAGAGGTATAAAAATATGGATAAAAATTTAATGGCTTTTTGCGGTGATTATTGCGGTGATTGTGAATGGAAAGAAAAAGTAAATTGTAAGGGTTGTAAAGAAAATTGCGGAGACATGTTTTGGGGTGAATGCCAAATAGCAAAATGTTGTAAAAAAAATGATTTTAACCATTGTGGAGAATGTTTAAAAATGCCATGTGATAAATTAAATGCTTTATTCAACGACCCTGAACATGGAGACAATGGAAAAAGATTAAATAACTTAAAAAATTGGTAAAATAATATTAAATAAATTTATAGAAATAATTATATAATACAAACGATAAAATACCATTTTTATTTTAATATTTTCTAAAAATAGGCATTACATAAAATATAACGGCAATACGTTATACACATTGCCGTTATTATTAAACAATTATAACAATATTAAAAAATAAATACACTATAATCAATAATATTACAAATTTTCGTAAGATACTAACTGACTTATAGGAATACGCGTATATATATGACGCTCTGAAACAGCAGTTTTTTCATTCGAATAACCAATGGCAAGAATATTTATAGGTTCCAGATTTTTTGAGAGCCTAAACTCCTTTCTGATAACATCAGGTTTAAAATAACAAATCCATACTGAACCAAGCCCTAACTCTGTGGCTTGAAGCATCATATGGTCTGTCAAAATAGCAGTGTCAATATCACCTATTTTTTTCTTATCAAATGGACGTATCCACTCTTTTTCATGGTCAACACAAACAATAATTGCCAACGGTGCTCCATAAAGATTTGTAGCCTGTCCTATTTTTTCAAGTCCTTCTTTGCTTTGAACAACAATCATATGTACAGGCTGAAGATTTGCAGCCGTTGGGGCTACATGGGCAGCTTCCAGAATTTTATTTAGTTTTTCATTTTCTACCGCCTGAGTTGTGTAACTGCGTACAGAAAATCTCTGTTTTGCAATACTTATAAAATTCATTGTATCAAATCCTTTCTTATGCTATATTTATTATATCAAATTAATTAACAACTATATTTTACTACTGAAATATAATTCCACAAGACTGCACTTTTTTGATAGATACTTTCAAAAAAGATAGCATACTTGTAGTTAGGAGAATTAATATGAAAGTTAAACAAAAACAATTTTATTGTCCTGTAGAAGCTACACTGTCATTAATTGGAGGAAAATATAAACCTTTAATATTGTGGCATTTGAAATCACATTCATTACATTATATGGAATTACAACGCCTTATTCCAAAAGCAACTCCAAAAATGCTTTCTAATCAACTACACGATTTAGAAGACTGTGGTATGATTCTTCGAGAAGTAATTCCTGAAAAACCACCTAAAACAATCTACTCTCTTACATCTTTTGGAAAAAGCATAATACCTATACTAAATGCTATGTGTGATTGGGGTTCAGTATACTTAAATAAATTGGACTTACAAACACTATGCTGCAATTCCAAAAAATAAAAAGTTAATTATAATTGACAATTGGACTTTATTTTTATTAAATAATTTTAATAAAAATAAAGTCCAATAATTTCAAATATCATTAGTATAAATTTATGGTTATTAATTTTTATGCTTTTCGCTAAATTTTATTGTAAATTCTATTTTCTTTACTTCTATTATTTTGTTAAAACTCTCTTTTTTCTATTCTTAAAAATTTATAGGCATTTTATAATTTATTTTTTATCTACCTTATAAATTTTGTAATTTCGTATACATAAATTGAATAGTATAAAAAAAAGGAGGTATTTATATGAATAAATTAAAAAATAGCTTTATAATTTTGCATAAGAATTTTGCAATAAGATTATTTCTTATAGCAAGTATATTACTTGTATCTGGTGCAGGTATTGTTAGACCAGTATTTATGCACGTATTTTATAACGAATCAGCAGAAGTTAATGTTTCAAAGAAAAAATTGCCTATATATTGCGTTGATACACCAGATAAAAAAGTTGCTATTAGTTTTGACGCTGCTTGGGGAGCCGATGATACAGATACCCTTTTAGAAATATTAAAAAATAATGACGTTTTAGCAACATTTTTTTTATGTGGTTATTGGGTAGATAAGTATCCAGATGAAGTAAAAAAGATATATGAATCAGGACATACGATTGGAAATCACAGTAATACACATCCTCATGGAAATCAATTAAGTTTAGAGAAAAATAAAGAAGAAATTATGGCTGTACATACAAAAATTAAGGATTTATTGGGTTATGAAATGAAATTATATAGACCGCCTTTTGGAGAATATAATGATACAGTTTTAAATGCTGCAGAAGCATGCGGTTACTATTCTATTCAATGGGATGTTGACAGCCTTGATTGGAAAAAATTAGGACTTGAACATGAAATAAATCAAGTATTAAATCATAAACATTTAGGAAATGGTTCTATAATTTTATTTCACAACGATGCAAAATATACTCCTGATGCTCTTGATACAATAATAAAAGGAATAAAAGAAAAAGGTTACGAAATAGTTCCAATTATTGATTTAATATATAAAGATAATTATTACATTGATCATGAAGGAAGACAACGTTCTAATGATAATCAATATTGACGCATATATAAAATACTTATTTTATATATGTTTCAATATTTCTATTTCTTTTTTATAATTTTTCCGCTTTTGCCTTTAACATTGCTAATACTTAATTTATTAAATTCTTTTTTAAAGTAATATAACAAGGAATATAAATACAGGGTGACTGAATTACAACAGTCACCCTGTATTTTAAACTATTATTTTTTATTTCTTAGCTTTTCCAATACACACTTTGTCATATTTCTAATTTCTTAATATTCATTTTGCCATATAGTTTTTATAATTTGAAAAGATTTATTTTAAAAACTATAAAAATAGACAGAAACGATAAAAGAATTATATTATAAAACTATTAGAATTAAAATTATGTGGAAATGTAGATAAAAATGTGGAAAATTATAATTTTATGTTTCTAATACTAAGTCTTTGGAAATTTTTTTTAGTTTATTTTATATAGATTAACTAAAAATTAAAAATTTTATTAATTATGACTGTTCTTCAATACGATTTTTTATATCAGCCATTAGACCTCAATTTAATTTATTACAAAAACTTGATATGCTAATGTACATTTTTCTGTTTTGTATAGCTCTTTTGCATGTAATAATAAATGCTTTTTTCTATTAAATCATAAGTAAAATACGGCGAAATTCAAATTATAATAATAAATAACTATCAAACTTTCATGTAATAGTTTTATTACTAATTATATTTATCATTCCGTCTCCTATTGAATTTTTTATTTTAAATTAAGCGGCAGGCGAATTGCTTTTAATAAAAAATCAATATTTAGTACTATATATATTTCATACCTTCTTTAATAAGTAAAAAAAATTTATTATGAGGTATAAACTCTCCTCCCATACTTTCAAGATGTTTTGTATAAAACTGACAATCAATAAATATATAATTTTCTGCCAATGCTTTTTTGGCAAGAGAAATCATAGCCATTTTTGAAGCATTTGCAACATCATAATACATACTTTCAGCAAATAAACATTTTCCTAACTTAACTCCGTAAAGACCCCCGGCAAGTTTATTATTTTTCCATACTTCAACACTAAATCCCAAACCATCTTTAAATAATTTATTATATTCAGATTCTATATTGTCATTAATCCAAGTTCCTTCTTCTGTATATTCTCTTTTTTTTCTGCATTTGTGTATAATTTCGCTAAATTTTTTATTAAAAGTAACTTCAAAAATTTTTTGATTTAAAATACTTTTCATTGAATGCGAAACTTTTATATTTTTTGGAAATATAACATATCTGTTAAGAGGTCTCCACCAAGATATTTCTTCATCATAATAATACGGAAATATTCCATTTGAATAAGCTTTAACAAGAGTTTCACTATTTAAAATTCCTCCGATAGCAATAGCATTTTCATCATCTGCATATTCCGGAAATTCAAAATTATTTTCATTTAACTTATAAACAGACATTACTTACATCTCCTCATTATATAACTTTCTCCCAAAAAGTACAAAAAGCCCAAGCATAGCCGAAAATATAACCGCTACAATTAATATGCCTTTTTGTATTCCTAATGTCAGAACTGCACCAAACACAAGAGAACCACAGGCTGTTGTTATGCTTTCTATTGTGTTGTTTAAACCAAGAGCCTTACTTTGTCCAACTTTTTCAACCTCCGGCAGCTCTGAAAAATAAACCGACTGTGCTGACAATCCAAAACTATCTGCAACAGCAAACAAAGCCACTACAATATAACAGCTTGTTATAGATGGATTTACCGAAAGATAAATCAAAGCCAAAGCGTATATAAATGAGGCTAAAATCATAGCCTTTTTTATACCAAGCTTTTCGGATATAATTTCAGCCAATGATGAACCCGTATAAATAGAAATCATACCACTTAGTAAAAACGCCATTGAAATATGGGTAGCTGAAAGTCCTGTTTCTTCAGCTTCAATAGGGAAGAAATATCCCAAAAATGCTGCACATATTAAATACGGTATACTAATACATACAAAGTATCTGATTACATTAAAGGATATAATTTCTTTAATACTTACTGTTGTTTCTTCAGTTTCATTATTAGATACTTCTTCAGTTTTGCTTATCATAATAAAACATATTACTATTAATATAAATGCCGCTGTCGCTCCCATAAAATATGCCGTATCTATTCCAAAATTTTCCCATATTAAAGAACCTATTACAGTTCCACAATTAAGTCCTGAAAGATACGCCGCATTTATATGTATAAATCCTTTATTTCTGTTTTCTTCTTCATTAAATCCTGCTGCCCAAGTATTTAAAGAAAGTGACAAACAACCGCTTCCTATTCCGCATAATGAATTAGCGAATATTAAAACAATTATATTCGGCGCAAAAGCTGAAAATATATTCCCAAAAATATAAAATATTCCTCCTGTTACACATATAGCCTTAATTCCTGTTTTCTTTACAAGAAACCCACAGACAAAAGCTGATAACGCCGCTAATATCATTTCGGCAGACAATGGAAACGCTGCCGCCAATTCCGGCGAAATAAAACTGCTGCCGCTGCATAAATTCATTCCATATATAGGAAGAAACGCTGTTGATATATTAGCAATCCCAAAAAATAAAAATGCAATAGGTCTTATTACTTCAGGAGAAGTTATTGTATTTTTCTTTTTTGAAATTCGTTCAGCTTTTACAGCTTCAACACTATATAAAATTTCTGAAAGCAAAAGCATAAATATAATTACAGCCATAACGGCAAACATAAGAACTTTTGTATAAAGTCTATTGTTTTCTCCTACAAATGCCGAATAATCCATACCGGTTTCAATAAAAGCAATATTTTTGTCATTTTCATCATATAATGGAACAAGTGCATACATATATGTTCCTTCAGAAAATGCAAACTCATATGAAATATCATATCTATTATTTGCTGCCATTTCTTCTTCAATAGAACCTGCAAAACCCCCTGACATAGGATACATTGCACAATGCGAAAAATCGTCTCTATAAGTTTCGTATATAATATTATTTTTCACTTTATAAATTACACAGTAAAGATTATTTTTTTGATTTACAGCGCTTTGCAAAACCTCATTTACAGCTTTATCTATATTTTTGTAGCTTTTTTCAAAAATAGAATTTGGATTATCTATTTTCTCAAGGTCATTAAAATTTATTTTTTCACCTATTAAATATGCTATATTGCATAAATTTGAAGCTGACTCATTTACAATTCTTGAATTATAACTTTCAAAAATAATATAAGACATTCCCATTGTTACAATAAGCGCTGTTACAATCATTATAATTTGTACTTTAGAACTTTCTTCAAACTTTGAATTTCTTATCAATATAACAATTTTAAAAACAGCATAAATCGATATAACAAGTATCAAAATTGCTGCAATATTTACAGAAACAACAAATATTATTCTTTGAGGTGAAATAGTGACAGAATCATAATAAAACAATTCCTCACCCTCCTCCGAAACTGCCGCCATACCATATAAATACAAAGGCTTTTCGTTTTCATCATATGTATATTCTGTTGTTAATACAGATACTGTATTGTTTGATACTTCAAGTCCTGAAAAAATAGGAGCATCCGAGAACTTATTTGAATCTGTAATAGAAAATTCTTTTTTTGATATTATCGTATCAAATTCCAGAGTTTCAGTATTTATACAAATAACTTTTCTTTGCCCTATATCACATAAATAAAGACCTTTATTACCGTAAGCCAATTCAGAAATTATGCTGAAATAATTCTCATTATCGTATTTTCTTGCTGAATACAGACATTTTAATTCTTCATTATCATAAATAAAAACGTCTCCGTTTTTTAAAGAAAAAGCAATTTCAACTCCATTTTCTTTTAAATCAAAACTACTGTCAGAAATTATATTGTTTGTATTTTCATATTCCACAAAACCAATTTCTATGGTTTCTTGTCCATTCAAATATAAAACTTTAACTCCTTTTTGTGATATTTCAGAAAAATAAATTTTTCCGTCAATTATTTTAAGACTATCAATAACGACATTTTTTATATCTTTTTCAGAAATGTCTGTTTCATAAACAATTTCTCGCCGTTTTCCAAAGGAATTAAATTTTAATATTCTTTCATTTAAAATATCAACACCGTTTTCAGCAAAAACATTATCTTGAATATAAATTTCTCCATTATCTCCTATTGCTATTTCATCAGCATAATCAAAATAAATTTCACCTCCGTCACTTTCAATTTTATTCAACAAACGGTTACTTTCATCCGTTATAAGAATTTCATTTGACGAATTAGAAATATAAACAATACTGTCGTTGGAAGTACATAATTTAACAGGATTAACAAGAAATTTTTCTTTTTCAAAAGGGTTATTAAATAGACAACCAAAATTAGATGAAATAAACGCCGTAAGCAAAACAAGTAATAATATTATAATAAAAATGCTGTTTTTATTATGATTTTTCTTTCGTTTCATATATATCTCCTTTACAATATTTCTACAAAATATTTAGGTTTTAAAAATGAAGGTCGCAGACTTTCTTTATCTTTTTTTATTCCATCTATTCCCATATCTTCACCTAAATTAATATATTTTATATTTATATGCTCTTTTGCCATTTCAGCGTTAAGCCAGTATGTAAGACCTCTTATTCTTTCAGCGTTTTTTTGAAAATAATAGCAAACAGTATCATTTCCTATATATTCGCTTAAAGCAAATGATAAAGGTGTTTCTTTATAATATGAAACACATAGTTTATTATACCTTTCGTCAAAAACTTCCATAAACCTTAAAAAAGCCTTTTTTTCGCACCCATAAAAACAATTTTTACAATTATGTATATTGCACCATTTATCAAAAATACTAATGCTTGCTTTTATAAGATTATTTTTTTTGCTATGTGAAACAATCTCAATATCTGGATAATTTCTAATCAAGTAATTAATATCACCTCTTTTCTTTTTATTGCATTTTCCTTTCAAAACAAGAAAATCAGTCGTTTCATAAAAATAATCACTATCGTTTGAGTTAAAAAAAACTTTAATTTTTTTATTAAATTTTTTAGCCGCTGTTTCATATGCAAATATATTTTTTTCGCTGACATATTCAAATTTGAGTATAAGTTCAAAATCTGAAAATATTTTGTAAAGCTTAAAAACTGCTGGGAATATATCAGTATTTTCTTTATGAAGAAGTATAACAGATAATTTTTTATCAATACCATATTCCAAAACCGCAATAGTATTTTCAATAACTCTATAAACATACATAAAACTTTCCTGCCATGCATAAATCAGCGAAAAACTACGGTCGCCAAATTCTGTATTATTTCCAAAAAGACGAAATTGTTTTACATCAGAAATATTTGGAATTTTAAAATGTTTATATAAATTATTTGTTTTTGATTTATCGTAAGTTTTCATAAAAAATATCCTTTTATATAATTTGACGTTTTGCTGTTTCGGCAAATTTGCCTCCACGTTCCATAAGTTCGTTATACGTACCTGATTCAATAATTTTGCCTTTGTCTATATAAATTATTTTTGAACAATTTTTTATTGTCGACAATCTATGAGCAATAACCAAACGAGTACACTTCATTTTTTCTAAAGTATCAACAACTATCGACTGAGTTATATTGTCGAGAGCGGAAGTAGCTTCGTCAAATATAATAACATCAGGATTAGGAGCAAGCGCTCTCGCAATAAGAAGTCTTTGCTGCTGACCGCCTGAAAGACCGCCGCCGCTTTCTGAAATCATTGTAAACATACCCATAGGCATATTGCGTATATCATTGGCAAATCCCGCTTTTTCAGCGGCTTCCCACGCTTCGTCAATTGACAAATAAGGAGCACATACAACAATATTTGAATATATATCTCCTGAAAACAATTTTCCGTTTTGAAGTACAACACCCATTCTTTGCCTTACACTCCTTATATCCAAACCGCTCAAATCCAAAGAATCGTAATAAACTGAACCTGACTGAGGTTTTTCAAAACCTAAGAGTATTCGCACAAGAGTTGATTTTCCACAGCCTGAAGAACCGACTATTCCTATATATTCTCCTTTTCTTATATGAAGTTCAAATTCATCTAAAATATAAGGTGTTTCATCACTGTATCTAAATTTGATACGATTAATTTCAATGTCTCCGTCAAGAGATAAAACATGTTTTTTATATCCTGAATTTTCCGGCGTTTCTCTAATTATAGGCATAAGCATATTAACAGCAGCTTTAATTAATGCTATATGCGACGTTATATCGGAAAAAGATATTATAGAAATCAAAAGCAAAGAAAACGATGTATTAAAAGCAATATAATCTGAAACACTCATTTTTGAACTATACGCCAAATAATACAATATTATAGTTCCTCCAAAATTTACGGCACTGTTTAAAGCATTTGAAAACAGCAATATTTTTGATGGCATAATATTTATATTAGAGTAAATTTCAGCCCATTTTCCAAAAGCTCGTGTTTCAGCGCCTGCTGCTTTTATTTTTGTAATCCCATTTAAAAATTGGAACACAATTCCTGAAAGTTTGCTTTCTAAATTGATATTATAATTTTTTTGTTTTATTTCAAATACTGCTGTTATAATATTTATAAATAACATTATCAAAATAATAATAACAGATATAAAAAACATATGTGGTGCTATTAATGCAATCTGAAACAGATATAAAAATGAAAACAACATTCCTAAAAAAACAGGTATTATTTGTCCATTTAATATAGAACAAATCATATCTATTGAATCTGCACGTTCTGAAATTTCTCCGGCAGAATAATTTTTAAAAAAATCTGCCGGCAATAAAAGCAATCTTGCCCATACAGCATTTTGAACCAATATTTCCGCCTTGTTTCCTATTCTCATTACCCACATTAATCGTGCCAAATAGCATAAAGATTGTATAAAAACAGCGCCGATTATAAGTATACTTATTCCAAACATCTCTTTTGATGTTCCTGACGGAATCAATGAATTAAATATAAACTGATTTATTTCGGGCATTATCATACTTGTAAAAACTGCCGCTAAACTTACCGCCGTAAGCCAAATTATATCTGATGTATTAAGAGCGCCGCAAACAAATTTTATAAAATCTTTTATGCCCAAAGTTTGATTTTTCATTGGCTTATAAAAACAATAGCAAGTATTGTCAAAATCAGATGCGTTTTTTGAAGTTACTTTTACGGTACTGTTTTTTTCATAATAAATATAATTCTGACTGCATGGAATAAGTGCATAAGGATTACCGCCTTTAATACAAAACAAAGGTGTTGAAACATTTTTCCACCATTTGCCTGTCAATACAATTTTTCTTCTCATCATACCTGTTTCACTCATAGCAAACTGCATTATATTTTCTATATCCATACCATTTGGAAATATAATTTTATTAATCTTAAAAAAACTGCATATACGCTGCATTTCTAATGCTGCAATATCAATATTGTTATTTTCGTATTTTGTATCAGTATTACTTAAAGATTTATATACGGTTTTTGAAGCATTTTCTAATATTTTTAAATCAATTTCTTTTTTTCTTTTAATTTTTTCAGAAAAATTCATAATAAACACCTATTCGTTTCTTATTAATTCTGCGTATTTTCCGTTTTTTTTCATTAATTCTTTGTGATTTCCTCTTTCAACTTCAACCCCATTAGAAAGCATAATAATTTCATCAGCATCTCGAATTGTTGAAAGACGATGAGCTATTATTAAACAAGTAATTTTTTGGCGTTTTACAGAATCTATTATAAGTTTTTCTGTTATAGGGTCTAATGCTGAAGTTGCCTCATCAAGTATAATAATAGATGGATTAACAGCAAACGCTCTTGCTATTTCAAGTCTTTGTCTTTGCCCGCCGGAAAAATTTGAACCTCCTTCTTTTATTATGTATTCGTAACCGTCTAAAAGGCTCATTATATCATTATGAATGCAAGCGTTTTTACAGGCTGAAATTATCGTTTCTTCTGAAATGGTATTATCCCACATTGTTATGTTGTCTTTTATAGTTCCTTCAAAAAGAGATATATTTTGATCAACAACTGCAACTGAACCTTTAAAAACATATCTGTCAATATCTTTAATAGAAACACCGTCAAATAATATCTCTCCGCTTCTTGGAGTATATAAGCCTGAGACAATCTTTGCTATTGTTGATTTACCGCTTCCGCTTCCTCCAACTAATGCTATTGTTTTCCCTTTTTCAGCTTTAAGCGAAAAATTTTCTATTAAATTGGGAGCAAGAGGGCTATAAGCAAAACAAAGTTTTTTTATTTCAAGTTTTCCCGAAAGTTTTTTATAATTTTTAGAATTGTTTTCAGACAAAAAAACATTTTCACTTGCGTCAGTTGGATAAGCCATAACATCTTCTATGCGTTCTATATCTCCTGACATTTCCCTTATATTCTGAATTGTTTCAGTAACAGAATTTATCGGAGAAAGAAAACTGTTCATAAAACCTTGAAAAGCCATAAGAGAACCGACTGTAAATTTTCCGCTAAGTATATAGTAAGTGCCAACAATAAGTACAGCGCCTTTTGTAACGCCTGAAAGTATTTCTGGAACAATGCTTGTAAACATATTTCTTTTTCTTAAATGAAGCAATGAATTGTTATATTTGGCACGATAACCTGCAATTTTTTCAAAAAGTCCAAATTCTGCACCGCTTGATTTAATTGTTTCAATCATAGAAACCGCCGATACAGTAATGCCAGAGAGTTTGCCTTTGTCACGCTGCATTGTTTTTGCATCGTTTTCACTTTTTGCCGATGCAGTTTTTATAATAAAAATATCAACAAATGCTGCCAAAATTCCTATTGCCGCAAGTGCAAAGTCATAATATAATATCATAGGAATATATATAAATATCATTAATATATTAAGTATTGCCGGAGCAAAACAATAACAGAACATTTCTGCTATATCGTTATTACTTTGCTGCCTTGATGCTATATCTCCTGCAAAACGCTGAGAAAAAAACTCAATAGGCAGCCGTAAAATATGCCACATAAATATTGAAGAAGAACCAATACACATTTTAGCTTTAAGTTTTAAAAGGCAAACTCTTTCTAAACTTAAAGCTAAAAATTTAGCAATAAGAACTATAAACATTCCTATAAGAACCGGTTTTAATAATTCTGCTGCATTTCCTAAAAGAATATTATCAGTAAATATTTTATAAAACACCGATTTAACAATATCTAATACAGAAAGTATAAATCCTATAAAAACAATAATAGATAATGCCTTTTTATTTCCTTTTATACGTTTTCTTATAAACGCCATTATATTTTTAGGTTTTCCTGAGGGCAAAAAATTTTCAGAAGGTGAAAATTTAAGTACAATCCCTGTAAATGAACAGTCAAATTCCTCCATATCTATGGAAACACAACCCTGAGCCGGGTCGTTTATAATTGCATTATCTTTATTAAAACCACAAAGCACTACAAAATGATTAAAATTCCAATGTATAATTACCGGTAATTCTGTTTCTTTCTTTAATTTATCAACGCTCATACGAAAACCTTTTGCGTTCATATTATTATGCTTTGCCGCAAGTATTATATATTTTGCTGTACTTCCGTCTCGTGAAACATTACAATCAAGCCTTAATTTTTCAAGGGAAACATATTTTTTATAATAAGCTAAAATCATAGCTAAAGATGCCGCTCCGCATTCTAAAGCCTCCATTTGCAATATAACGGGAACTTTTTTTACTGTATTTTTCATATATTAATCCTCCTAATTCAGTAATAACTCAATAGGACGATATTCATTTGTTATAGCTACAACAGAACATTGAGTTCCAAAACCAACAGAAAGTTTTTCTCCTTTTTCATTCGACCAGTGATAATTATTTTCAGCTTCAGAATTAAGGTCAAGTCTTATTCTTATTTCAACAAATGAAGTTTCTGGCAATATATCTTTAGCGTAAGACAAAGTTCCCATTTTAGCTATAATACTTTCTTCAGAAATCGGAGATACACCTACCGAAGTTATTGTACCTGTCATATAGCCATATTCTTCTCTTTGAGCATATACTGGAGAAATTTGAGTCTTCATGCCTAAACTTAAACTTTTAGCCTTTTGCATAGGCACATAAGAAACAACTTCATCATATCCGTTATCAGGCATAACTGAAAAAATAAGATTACCTGTTGTAAGTGCTGTTCCATCGCTTACAACACTTTGTACATATCCAGAACAACTACTTTTTATTACAGTCATTGCAATATATTCATCAATAAGGTCTTTAATATTGTTTTGTATAATATTATATTTCTCTGAATTATTCTCAAATTTTGAAAGTTCTAATTTTTGGAAATTTATTTCATCAAGCATTTCATTATATGAAATTACCGCTATAATATCACCTATTTCAACATGTTCTCCTTCCGATACAAGAACATCTGTTACAATACAATCTCTTACAGCTTTTTTTTGTACAACTTTATTATTTGGAAAAATTATTCCTTTTAAATCAATTCCGTTTGTAATATGATAGGTAAAACTCCATAAAACAAACGTAACAGTTCCAACTATGAGTATTAAACATATAATCCAAACCGAAACTGAAATAATTTCTATATGTTTATCTAATTGTTCCGGAGTAGCTAATGTATCAAGTGCATTTTTTCTAAATAAGTCCGCCATATTTATCGCTCCTTTTATTTTGCCTTAATAAATTTTCCTTCCTTGAAAACAAGCACTCCATTTTCATTTGGAATAAGACGACCTTTTTCATCAAAAGTAATTTTGCCGTATATTCCTTTATGACCGTCTTTTTTCTTAATATATTCCATAAAGCTAAAATTTTCGGATATAAACGCTTCTCCTACTATATTTACAATATCGTAGGACTGAACAGCACTTTCAGACATTTCTGTTTTATATCTTTCAAAATATCTTTTAGTTATTTCTTCATTACTTTCATTAAAATCACTTATATACATAGCAACTATTGCCGTACCGTCAAGATATTTGCCATTTTTTTCAATATCATCTTCTGTATCCATAACATAATCACTTATTACTCTTATATCTGACTTTTTTTCTCTTAACATTCTTACAATATCACTGTTTAAAATGTCATAATTGCTTATGCAGACAGCGTCAATATCTAATATTTGCCAACGTGAATAAGCCGTATCAAATTCCTCCTGCGTATATGGCCCTACAACCGTATCTGCAAGTCTTGAATCTGTATTATTAATTTCAGACTGAAATCCTTTTAATTCGTCTTCTTCAAATTCTGTATCTGAATGACAAAAAGCAATATTTTTATAATTATTCCGAGTAACCCACGCCGCCATAATTTTTCCGGCTGATTTAGCACAAATACAATCTACAATCATGTAATTATAGCCATTTTCTATTGTATGTTCATAACAGCCGTTTGTAATAATAAAAGGTTTTCTCGCATTATTAAAAATTTCAGCAGAAGTATCTATATAATCTAACTCCTGTTTTACAATTACAGCCGATATACTATTGTCATTTGCAATGTCTTTAGCACATTCAACAGCTTTGTTATAATCTGAAGAATCGTCAAAAATAACTGTTTCAATTTTTATATTATTTTTACTGAAAAAATCGTCAGCAGCTAAATTCATAGCTTTTATATCGTTTGTATCAATATATTCAGAATCGCCTATTATTGCAATTTTTATTGTATCTCCATTGTTTATAGTTTTTTCATATTTTTCAATAACATTGCAAGAAGTTAATAAAATCAATATACACATTATAAAAGCTGTTTTTTTTAATTTTTTTAGCAATACTTTAAAACATTCGCATATAATAATAAATATTGCGCATAACTGAGGCAGCGTAAAGTACAAAGTTCTTTCATAATCATATTTATACATAAAAATTTCAGATATAAATATAACAGCCGAAAATGTTATTAAAAACAGCTTATAGGCATAACTAATTTTTCTTTTTATACATAAAATAACCAGCATAAAGATTACAGCCATAAAAAAAGCTTCAAATAACTGCGTTGGAAATACAGAAATTTCTTTGCCGTATTCCATATATGGATTTGTACCATAAGGAAATGTTATAGAAAATATTCCATTATATGGTTTTCCATAACAACATCCCAATGTAAAACATCCTATGCGGCTGAAAAAATGCTGTATTAAAAAAAATATTGCCGAATATGCTTTTATTTCTTCAGTAGGTTTGTTTTTTAAAATTAATTTATATGTAATAGGGAAAATAAAATAAAAAGCAAATACCATTCCTATAAAATGACTTCCAGTTCCGTTTAAAAACTCGTTTATATTTTCCGTTTCCATAAAACGCCTTAATAAAAAAGAAAAAGGGAAAGAAAAAATAAAAGACAATGCAAAAGATAAAAATATTTTTTTGTAAAATTTTGTTTCTCTATATAGTAAAATCATAAAAATGCACAAACCGGCAATCGTACCTGTATTTCTTATAATATCATATAAAAATATGCTTTTTCCAAACATGTAAATTGAAGGGAACATACAAATCTCCTGTTCATTACGTTTATACACATAGTTTTTTTATAATAAATAAAGTTTTTGTTTTTATGTGTAATCAACTATGTTTTTTTTAAATAACTCTCATATACTTTTCTTTTGTTTTTTTAAACTAATTGAATATGACATACACTTAGACTATACAGGAGACCGTTTTTTACAGTCTCCTATATATGTAAAAACTGTATTAAATTTATATTTAATACTTTATTTTATGCTCTGCTTTTTGAAGACGATGACGCTTTGGATGTCCTTCTTGTATGAGTATCTTTTAAAGAACCACCGCTTACTTTTTGTAAATCCTCTATATCAAGTTCTTCTTGTACATTTTCTTCAATCTTTTTTTCATTTTCTTTCTTATTATCTGCCATAAATTTTATCCTCCAATAAATTTTTATTTGCAGACAAATATTTACATATCTGCCTGCATTGTTTTTTATTTATTCAGTTTCTAAAAGTAAAACAATATTGTAAATCATCTGAGCAGATTCATTTCTTTTAGCGTTGTCAAGCGGTTTTACAAGATTTTCACTGCCATTTACTATACCAATTGAAGAAAGAATTCTTATGCTTTCTTTAGCATATTCGCTTATTAAATCAATATCAGAATAACTGAGCAGATACAAATCGTCTGCTTTGATTTTTCCAAGAGAGCTTAATGCTCGCTCTGTAAATACAAACATATCCTGTCTTGATATATTCTCATTTGGTTTAAATGTATTATCATTGTATCCTAATGCAATTCCTAAAACTTTAGCTTTAAGCACATATTCATAATAATAAGCGTCAGCTGGCACATCTGAAAATGCTGTTTCACTTGAAATATCAGCATCTGCATTAAGCATTCTCATGAGCATAGTAATAAATTCAGCCCTTGTTACATTTTTTTCAGGAGCAAACATATTATTGCCTATTCCTGAAACAATTCCTTTTTCTGCAAGATACATAATTGCCTTTTCTGCCCAAGTACCTTTTACATCATCAAATACTTTATACTCAATATTATTTTTATCTTTTTTATTAGTATCTGTATCGTTGGTGTTCATATTTTCATCGTTTTTCTTTTCGTCATTGTTTGTAATTTCTGTTTTTAAAACAGCGGCTTTACGTGATGGAGAACCGCCTCCATGTCCTCTTGATGATGTATTTCTATCAGATGTTTCTGTTTCTTTTGAAGTTTCTTCAGTAGTTGTATTTTCAGTAGACATCTCAATATTTGTAGTTATTTCAGATGCGTCAATAACATTTACTTCAATTGTTTTTGTAATAATTCCTTCTTCTGGGATTACACTGTAAATATCCTCTAATTCACTTAAACCGTCTGAAAGTACAAATATTGTTCTGTCTGATGGCATTATTTTTGCGGTTATAACTGCTGTACCTTTTGAAATACCGCTTACAAGACCATTTGCATTAACTTCTGCAATATCTTCATTGCTGCTTTCCCATACCACTTTAAGTTTTGCATTTTCTTCAGTAACATTGTCGTATACAAGTTCATAATCATTAAGTACAACATTTATTGAAGAAACTCCGTCATTAATAATTGGAGAAACAGAATCAATAAGATTTTTTTCTTCCTTAGTAAGATACCTTATAACGCTTGTCTTTGTAGAATCGCCATATTCAGGGGCAATTGTAAATGAAGCCGTTTCCTCTAAGAAATATGAATCGTCTTCAGTCGATATTTTTTCATAAACTCTGTCATCTATTTCAGCATAAAAATCAACAATAAGACTTTCTCCCATATTAAGAGACTCTATTTTGCATTCTCCAACCGTTTCTTTTGTAGTATCAGAAATAACTTTAAGTAAAGTATTTTCGGCATTTGCAGTTCCTTTATTTGTAATTTCAGCCGTAAAGTTTATAATATTTCTTTCAGCAATTTCAGCATAAATAGCATCTATAACTATATCCGGCTTTGATACAGTTTCAGAACTTATTGTATCAATTTCTCCTTTGGAAGTATAAAGTTTCACTTCAGCAATACCTACTGGTATAACGGCTGAAATAACTGTTTCACTGCCTGAATCCAAAGAATCTATTGCTATATTCTCTGATTTTACTCCATTTGAATAAAATTCTACATAAATGTCATTATGGTCTTCAAAGCCTTTGTTCTTTACAGCAGCTTCAACAAGAACCATATCGTCTGCATAATATTCAGCAAATGTTAAATCTGCAATAGATACTTTATCAACTGCTTTAAAATTAAGAAATGCAAGTATTCTTGATGAAATATCTTCTTTAGCTCCATATTTAGAGTCAACCTTTGACATACCTTTTGTTACTACGGCAATAACTCCATTGTCCGCAACCGCAAATGCAGCATTAGAATAATTAGCACCCTGTTCATCTGTAATTTGTACAGGAGCAGACCATTTTCCAAATGAATTTCTGTCAGCGCTGTAACGTGCCATATAAATTTGGTTTTCTGAATATTGGTTTTCAGGTTTTACAGCTTCTTCAGAGGTTTGGTCTATGCCGTCTTTATATGTAAGTCCTGTCTGTGTCCATAAAACATATACGTTATTTTCACTGTCTGCAGCAGCTTCAAACTCACTTATTTTAACATTTTCTCCAGCGTCTATAACTATGCCTTCCGGAATAAAGTTTTCTTCCGAAGATTTATCAATTATATAAACCTTTTTGCCGTTAATTTCTTTTTCTAACAGGCAATTTTTATAGGCGTTTGAAAAATTAAAATATTTAATTTTTCCTTCTGAAAGCCATATAATATATGTACTGTCCCCAAATCTTCCAAGTTTAACTGCACTATCGCTAACATCATTACTTGTAATTTGTATAGGATAGAAAAATTCATTTGTATTAAAATCATAAACTTGAACATAAATTTCTCTATCATATGTTGTTTCCGGGTCTTGATCAAAATCAACTGTGTAGGCAAAAATTGACAAATTTTCATAAGAAATAACACTGCTGTCAACTACCATAGGGTCAACGTCATTATCTCCCTCTTTAATCTCAGGCATTTCCGTCCAAAATCCATTTTCATTAGTCTTGTCAAAATCGTTTATAACAACATTTGAACCAAGCGAAACAAATCCTTGACCATACCACTCTGATTCATATACATTAAAATTATCCTCTGTAACAAGTTCTCCGCTGCTTGTATGTGCAATACCTGTATTTATAATTTCATCTTTGTCTTTTTGTGAATAAGTATTTACCCATTCGTCATTTTCAACGTCATAGAACATATATGCTGTAACAGAATAAGGATTTACCAAATCACCTATAACGCCGTCCTCTTCTGTGGCTTCATATTCCGTTTTTGTATAATAAAGTATTATTATTTCTTTTCCGTCAATTGTTCCGCTTGCAAGTTTAGGCTGTGTATCAGCGCAGTAATCAGCCGCAGTTGTATGAGTAACCTCAACAGGTTCTCCAAAAGAACTTCCATTGTAAATTGCCGATTTTATATTCATTTTATTAAGTGCTTCAATAGCATTGTCATCTTTAGTAATTTTTTCGTCTGCACTTGACCATACAGCCATAACCATACCATTATCAAGAACAAATAAATCAGGAGCCTCATCAGCCGTTTTATCATTGTCTATTGCAGCAGGTTCTGACCAGCCGCCGCTTGAATATACAGAATATTTAACCGTAGCATAATTATACTCATCTTTTGAAATATCATCATCAATAAACACAAGCATAAATCTTCCATCCGGAAGTTGTTTAATAACGCTTTGCGGATAAGGATTTGCTCCTTTAATAAGAGTATTTTCAACAACTGAATCGCTATTTCTTAATCTTGAGACTCCACTGTTCCATCCGCTCCTGTTCTTCATATATGAAATATTTGTTTTTTCCATATCACTTATAGAATCATGAAGAAAATCGCCGCCGCTTTTAAGATTAACTAAATCTGACGAACGACTTTTGCCGAATATAGGCTCAGTAACTGTTCCCATATCCCATCTTTTTGTAAACATTAAAACTGTAAGAGATATTCCAGCATTCATAGTTATAGCCCCTGAACTCTTTCCTAATGTATTAAAATTAAGGTCAAAGGATACTGTTCCATCAACTGTAACATTTAGTATTTTTGCAATAGATACTCCGGCTTTAAGCTTAATTGACGGTACAACTTGAAGAGCACCATAGAATGTAAAATCGGAACTTTCGGATTTTGCTTCATCTTCTGTAAGCATTGTCAAGTTTCCTAAATTTATTTCTCCGTTTTCGTTGAAATAACTTTCCTTTGCATTTTTACCTCTGCTTATTACAATAGTTCCGGTAACTTCTCCGCTTACTTCAAAGCCTATAATTATATTTACACATATAGGAGTCGGCAATTCCGTTTCCATTCCGAACCCTCCGGCACAAGTCACTGTAAATATAAGGTCTTTAAAGAAATATTCTCCTGTTTCAACCTGACTTTCTTCCATTACAATATCAACGCCAACCGCAAGAGAAAGAGAGACTTGAGCACTTACCTCAGCTTCTTGTTTATTTCCGTTATCTGACGTATCAGTAGCTTCTTTAACTTGTTTTTTTGTTTCATCTTTCAATTTTCCGCTGCCGTTTATATCATTTTTTACATATTCTGTAAGTTTAGCAAGCTTTGATTCTTCATCTGCTGTATTGCTGTCATCGTTATAACTTGCTTTAAAACCTAATGATAATGTTTTATAATTCATTACCTGACCGTTTTCAGTTTTTGTCTCACGAGTAAAAGAGCGTTTTGATTCAACATTCCCTCCATTTATGGAAATACCAAAATCAAAATCAGGCTTGATTGAGCCTAACAGTTCAAAAACAGGCTTTACAGGCGATTTAAAGCTTGTAAATACGCTTGATGTAGAAATATATCTTTTAAATGTAACTCCCATATCATGAACCATATAACCTTTGTCATTTTGGTCAAAAAACTGAACCGTCATTGTTGAACCCGGCGTAATTCCTTTTGTTGCCGGATTAAATTCATAAGAGAAAAATCCGTTTCCATCTGGACTTGTAACTGTATCACTAAATAAAAGGCTTCCGTTTTTATCATATGTTTTAAAAAGCGCTTTTGAGCATACAAGAATAGAACTGTCTGATTTTGTTCCTATTTCAATTTTGGCTGTTGCATCAAAAGTCTCAAGTTCTTCTTTTTTTATTTCAGCACCATCTTTAAACAATTTAGCGCTCGTTACAGAAAATGTATTATATTCGTCAATATTTACTATTTTTGCTACATTGACATCTTGAGAAAACGTATAAAAATTGCCGTCAAAATTTGCTGTTACCATAGCTTTATCAGCATCAGCAAGGGTATTGCTTTCTATTGTGTAACTTCCCGATGAATCGGTAGTAGTAGTCATATCGCTTATTGTAATTTTTGCGCCTTTTATAGGTACTTTTGTTTCTTTTGTAGAAAATACAGGCTTTTGAACAAGTCTCAAAATTCCCTCAATTGTACCTTTATCACCGCTTGTGTATGTAGGATAAAATCCATAATATATAAGAGGAGCCGCAAATTTTCCCGGTACATAATTATATGTAGAACCTACAACAGCCGAACGGTCAACTTTGTAATTTTCAAGTTCTTTAGCTTCGGTCTTGTCAAATTTTCCATCAAAATTTTTATCTCCTGTAAAATCTTGCCATTTAGTTGAATAACCGTCTTCTGACACTGAATTAAAAGAATATACTTTACCCATTACCATAGGATTTATAACAATAGGATTATTATAATCTCCATTAACACTTTTATCTCCGTCAATATAATATATTGCTCCTTTATCTTTATTACTGTTTTTAGGATTTGCTTTAACTGTAACATAAGGATTATCATAATACGGTTCAATTTTCATAGACATTACAGAAGGAGCAATTGTTATATATGAAGGGTCATTTTGATTCCACATTACGTTGTTTGTTGTAATTTTATAATTTCTATTTGCTGTGCTAATATATGATTTTCTAAATTCTTTAACATTTGTGTTAGTCGAAGTTTTATCAGTAGTAATTCCTGTCGAATCAGTACCATAAACTTTAAAACCGCTTACAAACTTTCCACTGTTTGCAACAGCTTGAAGTTTAACCGTATCAAGTCTTGAAACTTTCATTATATCAGTTTTATCTTTTTGATTATGCGAAACCATATATCCGTTAGAGGTTTGCGGAAAATATATAAAACAAGGTTTCGGATAATATACAGGATAAACAGTAAATGAAGGATTTGAAGAATACGGTTTTGTAATATAATCTCTGTAAGTTGAAAAAAAGCTGTTATCAAGAGTAATACTTGTCTTTCCCTCAAGCAAAATATCCTTTGAACCATTTGATATCAATATTCCGGCAAGATATACTCTGTTTTTATCTAAATTATACTGAGGAGTAAAGCTTATTGTTTTGCCGTAATAAAAATCTTGTTTTGTATTGCTTGTATTGCTAAATTTTAAACTTCCTGCATTTACAGCCTTTCTTGTTATAGTATAAGAAGTATTGTTAACACTGTCGAAACTGTAACCACTTGAATTGTTTCTGCTTATAGTCCATTCCTTTATATCAACAAGAGCATTTTTTGCTGTGTTGTTATCTGTCTGTGAATATGTATTAGAAGCCACTGTTACGCTAAAAGGTGCATAATATAGTCTAACGGAATGTATTCTTAAATTTGAATATTTATTGCTGCCTAATGTTTTTGTATGAAATTTAATATTGCTTTTCTGATTTTTAGCACTGGAATTTTCGGGAACATTCATACTTGTTGTTTGTCTTCCAAACTTTATATTGCTGTAAGAATTAGGTCTAAATTTAGCACCGTCAGAACCAAATGTAACCCAGTTGTCGCCGTCGGTATAATATCCTTTATTGGTAACTTTTTTACATTTTTTTGTTTCCCAATATGTACCGTTTGTCGAGTTTTCCCATTCAACACAAACTTGTTTAACCATAGTAAGGTCAATATTATCTATGGTCCACGTTTGCTCTTTATTATATTCGGAAACGTATATTGTATTGCTTTTATAAAGATTTTTATCAGAATTTCCATTATCACGTGATATTTTATCAGAATTTTTCTCATCAAATAAAATTTCTTTATAATATCCATTTTCATCGTGCTTAAATCCGACTATTTCTTCATATTCCTCGCCTTCAGATAAAAGGCTTAATTCTCTTGTTTTAGCAGCAAATTCTTTGTTATCGTTATTAAGAGTAACAATAGTCTCTGCTTTCGATGAATTTACAATTTCAGAAGACTTGTCCAGTGTTACTTTAAATTGAAGTCCATCTTGATTTGATTCTTCTTTTAATATAGGAATTGAAACTGTCCTTTCGGTTACTCCTTGAGGAAATACAACTTCTTCGGAATAAGTTTCATAATCTATATCGTGTTTTGCTGTAATTTCTGCCGTCTGAACATAAACAGAACCGAATTTTTCAATACCAGCAGTTCTTATAATCTTTATTTCAGCAGTACCGTCAGTTCGTCTTACAGATATTTCATCTTGTGACATTTCATATTTCTGAATCTCTTTTTTATCATTGTCTTCAATATTAAGATAAGCCTTGTAAACATCGCCTAATACTCCGTTTGTAGGTTCTGAAATAACAAATAATATTTGTTCATCGCTTTCTGAAATATTATCGTCTATTATATCAACGGTAATAGTTTTCATATATTCCCCATCAGCAAATTTAAGAGTAGTTGATACACCGGGAATTTCGTCAGCCCAATTTTGAATAGATTCATTTGCAATGAAAAGAGCGTCTTCATTGCTTGTATCTTTTTTATCTGTTTCATTCCAATCCTTACGCTCTGAAATTTCACCTGTAAAAGCATTTCTTGCATTTTTTAAACTTCCTTTTCTGTGATTTGTTTCAGTTAATTCTTCTTGTTCTTCTTCCAAACCCTCAAAAGGATTTGCACCTAATACGGAATTTACCGTAACAGAAGTGTCAGAAGTTTGAGAATCAATTACTTCAATAATGTCGTCTTCTTTTTCTGTTTCTTCTTTGATTTTTGAAACATCGTAATAAGCCTCAATTAATGGTTTTGCTTCAGGATTTTCGGAAAGTTCAGTTTTGAAAAACGAATCTCCAACCTTAATAACATAATCCTCACCATACTTAGCAGAAACATCAATTGCTTTTAAATCAATCTCAGCCTCACCTTTTGTTCCACCTTTTCTCACAACAGCAATTTCAACAGAATCAAGATTTTCTGAAGCATTCATTGTTGCCGCCAAGAAATCAAACTTACCGTTTGGATAAAGAGCTGCAAATTCATCGCTGCCTCGAAGCTGCATTTCAAGCTTTTTATCGTTTTCTTTTTCCTGTGCTAAAGTTTCAGCAAAAACATTTATACATTGCGAAAACATAAGTACAATCGAAAGAACTGACGAGATAATTCTTTTTGCTCTCATTTATAAACCTCCTTATTTAATTAAATATATAACAACTTTCATTATGAAAATTATTATCGCAATTATTTAATAAAATCAGAAATAATTTCAGCAGTCTCATTAATATGAGTTTCTGCAAAAAAATGTTTGCCGTTTTTTATAAAATATTGATGATATTCTCCTATTAAATTTTCTTTTAGTCTATTCATTATTTTTTCTGTATTTTTAGTAAAAATATCATCTGTTCCAAAAATAACAGCTATTTTACAGTTAATATTTTGTATTTTCATATTTTTAAATTTAAAGTATCTGTCTGTATCTTTTCTGAAATTTGAAATAACTTTATCATTTAATTTCATGCTTCCACTTTTTTTAAGTAATTTTTTTATCAAGTTATTTGGAACTATTTTCCAAGGAGAATCTTTGTCTTTTAATTTCACTGCTGGAGCTGCAAATATTATGCCTTTCAATCTATTATTCAGCATCGCAGAAAATTTTGCTGCCGGAGCACAGCCTATACAATGTCCATATACATATATGTCATCATATTTTTTAAAAGGTACTGTATAAAAGACCTTTTCAGCAATATACTCAATACTTTGTTTTTCATTAAATGATGATATATATACTCCAATCGTATCACAATCTAATTTTTCAGCTAATTTTGAAAAAAATTGAGGTTCTCCGCCGGCATATGGAAAACAAATCAAAAGTTTTCTATTGTTTTCATTTTTAAGCCATATTGTATAATTTTTGTTCTTATTATCAATAACAGAAGCAATGCCTTTTACAGACAATCCTTCGTAAAAATTTCCAAACGTAACATTAAGACCTTTTTCTTCAAGTTCACATACAATATCAAGTACAGTCAAAGAATCTAAACCTTTTTCAAATAAATTTTCGTATGGATTTACTTTTATATGTTTTTTAACATATTTAAAAATAATTTTTTCAGTTTCGTTTAATTTCTCATATGATTTATTTTGAGGAATTTTTAGTAATGCTTTTAAATCTGCCTTTCCGGCTGATGTTACCGGTATTTCATCAATATTTTGAAATATTGACGGTATAGAGTAATACGGAATTTTGTTAAACATATATTTTTTTATGTCTTCAATTTTAGCATTGCCGCTGTAAAAACACTCTAAACGATTATCGTTTTTTAAAACTACGGCATCTGTTACATCTTTGCAATTTAATACAATGTTTTTTATTTCTGATAAATCAACTCTCATACCTCTTATTTTTACCTGCAAATCTTTTCTTTCATAAATATATAAATTACCATCATATCCTATTTTGCCTATATCTCCAGTTTTATAGGCTTTTTTGCCGTTAAATACACAAAAACCGCCTTTATTTCCGCTTGTATAACCTTTGCCTACAAATTCTCCTGTTATAACTATTTCTCCGCAAACATTAATAGGAAGTATTTTACCGAAAGAATTTATAATATAAATTTGTGTATTATCAGCCGGAGTTCCTATTGGTATTTCTTTTTCATTTTTTTCATATTTATGATATGAAACATCTATTGTACATTCTGACGGTCCATATAAATTGTAAAGTTCTGAATCAAAAACTTTACAAAAATTTTCAGCGGTATTTGTTTCAAGTTTTTCTCCGCTTGAAAATACAGCTTTAACAGATGGAAATCTAAGATTGTTGTTTCTTGCATATCTTATAAATACATCAAGCATTGACGGAACAAAATGAAGTTTCTCTATTTTATATTTATTTATTGCCTCGGCTATTTTATCTGGAAATTTTTCATCTTCTGGTTTTAAAATACAAAGTTTTGCTCCATATATTACTGAAAGCATTTCCCATATTGAAACATCAAATGTATTTATTGTTTTTTGAAGTATAGAGCCGTTAAGTCCAAATACTCTATTTGCCCATTCAAGTCTTGCTATAAGTGATTTGCGGCTTATTTCAACACATTTAGGTTTCCCCGACGAACCTGACGTATATATAAGATAAGCTGTATCTTCAGGATTATATATAGGCATCTCAAAAGTATCTTCTTCGGCATTTAAAACATCCTCTTTTGTTAATATAATATTGCATTTTTCTGAAACACCTAAAATTTTGTCAGAAACAATAATAAATGCAGCCCCGCTTTTTAAAACTGCTATAACAGCTATAATCATTTCTATACTTCTTTCAATTTTTATGCCGACAAGTTTTGCGGACTTTTTTATAAGAGATGCCGCAATATAATTGCTTTTTTCATCAAGTTCATACCCATTTATTGAATCGTCTTCAAAAACAACAGTTTTGTTTTCAGAAATATGCGCTTTAAAGCATTCTATAACATCGTTATAAGTATGTTTTTTATATGTATTATTGAATTTTTTATAAATATTTTCTTCGTATTCAGACAAAACTGATATTTCTGATATTTTTATATTTTTTTTACTCTCCAATAAAATATTCTTTATGCAATTTCCCATACTTTCAATTTGCATGCTTGAAAACAATTCATTTCTGTAATGAATATAAAAGTCAAGCCTATTATTGTATTCTTCTACAAAAATTCTTATAGGTAAATCGCAATATCCATTAAAAACTTCTATTACTTCTCCAATATCTATTTTAGGTAAAAACCTGCTTGTTTTATATGAAACTGAAACATTATATAAATTACCTTTTAAATTGTTATATTTTTTTAAATCCATTAAAGAATATCCCGAATATTTCATAAGCACAAATAATTCTTTATTTATTTTTTTTGATATTTCAAAAAAATCTTTATCTTCAAATTCCATAACAAATGGCAGATTATTAGCAAACATTCCAAACATATCAAATTCTTTTTTTGTTCTGTTTGCTAATACGTTTCCTATTATTATTTTTTTATTATCAGTAACCGCTGACAGATATATATATAAAGCTGTTAAAAAATCAGAATACATATTTTTATGAAGCAATTTTATTGAAAATTTTTTAATATCAGCATTATAATTTGATAATGTATTTAAGCTGCAAACAGGCACATTATAAAGTTTTTTTTCAAAATATTCGGATGCTTTTTTTATTTTTATATTGGATAACTGTTCATAAACTGTTTTAGTATGTTTACAAACAAAATTTTTATTAGCCATCAGTTCCTTATAACCTTTTTCTATATCTTTACATATAAGAACAATGCTTGCAGCATCTCCTATTAAATGATGAAGTTTTAAAAATCCTGCTTTACCTTTGCTATATTCAACAAATGCAAACTCAAATAAATCATTATCATATATATCAAAAGGAGTTTTTATAAATTCTTTTGCTAAAGATAAACAATCTCCGCTTGTTTTAATATTTTTAATATTGTATTTTTTACATTTATGTTCATATAATTCATTGTGCTTGTTAAGTCTTAAACGAATTTCACTATTTGCATAAATTATTTCTGTTATTATTTCCTCAAATTGTTCATACAAAATATTAACAGAAAACTTTATCATACCGCCTATATTTGAAACAGCAGTACCCATATTTATTTTTTCCGAATACAATATATTTTTTTGAAAAGAATTCATTTAAAAACTTCCTCTCTATTAATATTCTTTATTTTGGTACGTATATTTTTCTAAAAATAAAAGAATATATTAAATATAATACTTATTTTTGGTTTTAAATTTTCGTAGATTAAATCAATCTACGAAAATTACTCTTTTTTAGCTTATTCAAGGCATTTTCTGACTTCTGACTATTAATTTGACGGCTAATAAATCTGAAAGCATATTCATATTTTTTTGTTTAAGTTCCATTGATGGATGTACATATTTATTCAATGTTATATTAACGCTTGAGTGTCCTAATATCTCACTTAAACTTTTTGCATCAAAACCTAATTCCACACAGCGAGTTGCAAAAGTATGCCGAAGCGAGTGAAATTTCACATCATCAATTTTACAAATTTTTAAAATAGCTTTGAACCTGTTCTGCATAGTGCGTGGCTCTAAATATTCACTTTCCTTGTTCGTAAGCAAAAATGCGTTATCATTTCTTTTCTTATTAACCAAAATATTGTATATATTATATGGTATAGGTATTTTTCTGTTAGAACTTGCGCTTTTAGGTTTTGTAATTATAACTTTTGTTTTTTTATCTGAACCATCTTTTATTTGCAGTCTTTGCATCGTTTTATTAACAGAAACAATATGTTCTTCAAGATATATATCTCCCCATTTCAAAGCACAAACTTCACCTATTCTCAAACCCAAATACATTGACATAAGTATTCCTAAATTGCAAGGTGTTAAGTCTTTGTTTAAATACTCGTTAAGCCTTTCTTGCTCTGATATTGTAAGTATTCGCATAGGTGTAAAACTTTGCTTTATCCCTATGCGTTCAAAACCTTCTATATTAATTTTTCTCTGTTTCTTTGCATACTCAAAAATTCTCTTTAAAACAGAAAAGACAGATAATACTGTATTTGATGAAAGACCTTTGCTTTCAATACCTCCGCAAGATAATAATTCTAAATTAAAATTATATAAGTCATTGCCAGTAATGCTATTTATAAGTTCTCCTTTAAACTTTGGAATAAGGTATAACTTTATAATATTACTGTATTTAATAATACTTGATTTTTTTAAACGTGTTTTTAAAACATCAAGCCATTCTTCAGCTATAACTTCAAAATTCTCTTGACTTTTTTCTTTAATATTTTGTTCTTCCTTAAAATTATTAACAGTCAATAAAAGTTTTTCTTTTGTTTCTTTGTAAGATTTTCCATATACATATCCATATTGTATTTTTTTATCATTTTTTTCTTTTATATAACGACCTTCCCATCTTCCATCTTTTCTTTTATAAATATTTTCACCTCTTTTAGACATACTAAATATCCCCTTTCTGACTATTTTTTTGACGGCTATAAAATTTATTTTATACTTTTATGCCTCTTAAATTATATTAAAAAACACATAATTTACACAAAATATCTAAAATTCCAAAAAGTTTTTGTAACTTATTGACAAACTCAACAATTACTGATACAATAAGAAACAGACAAAATCGTTTGATTTTTACTTTCGTAGATTGATTTAGTCTACGAAAAATCTATAAAAATTATTTTTTTACAGTTACATTTAATTTTAAAAAACATAAAAAAAGACTAATCTATTACAAATTAGTCTTTTATCTAAATATTCTACATTTTGTTTGTAAAAAATTATGAAACTTCTATTAAATACCCTATTATTTCCAATACCAATAATACAGGAAACTCCTTATTATAATAAATAATAAAAAAATTTCTAAATTGAAAATTAGGTATAAAGTAGCCGATTTACAAGATAATTTTAACTTGCAAATCGGTTTCTTTAAAATTAATCCCAATTCAATTTTGTATTCCTATCTCATTGAATCCTGTTTTTCAATATATACTTATCTGAATTTAAGAATTATCAGAATAGTAACTGTTAATTTATTCTATGTATCGTAATAATTGTATAGATATGTGCGTTTACAGTTATTTTGCAATTATCTTAAATATATACCAACTCTTATTAATTCGTTCAATTTTAGCATCTTTTTCTTGGATTCGAGCTTTGCACCATTGAATAATATCGTTTGTTTCAACTTGTAAGTTTTTCCTTATGCGATTATCAACAATAATATAAAAATTAAAATAATTATCTGAATTTGAAACCATTTTTTTATTTTCTGTGTATATAATAATGTACGATGTAAAAAATAACGTTATTTTTTTACAGGAAGGAGGTCTTAATAATTTGAAAGATGAACAGAAACTTTTAATAAATATAAAAAAGAAAAAAAGAGGAAGCCTTGAAGATATTATTGATTTATATACTCCCTATGTAAGTGTAATTGTATATAATGTTATAGGTTCGGTTATGACAAAGGAAGACATTGAGGAAGTCGTATCCGATGTATTTATCTCTCTTTGGAATCATTCTGAAAATCTTGATAATAATAAAGGCTGTATTCGTACATATATAGGTGCCACAGCACGCAATCTTGCTAAAAATAAACTTAGAAAGGCTATTGTCTGCGATGAACTTAATGGAAGTATTCCTGCGTTTGACAGTGAACCGGATAAACTTTTTGAAGCTAAGGAAGAACAGGAAATTTTTATTAATCTTATCAGAGAACTTGGTGAGCCAGACAGTGAAATTTTTATAAGGTATTATTACTATGAAGAAAAAATATCTCAAATATCCAAAATTACGTGTGTATGTATTTCTACTGTAAAAACAAAACTCGCAAGGGGCAGAAAACATCTAAAAAAGATTTTATTACAAAAAAAGGAGGTACAGTAATGAACAAGCGACTTAATTCTCTTATAAAAGATTTTGAATTATCCGAAAAAGATTTTAAGATAGATGCAAAAAATATAAAAAAAAGAGTAAATGCTTCTTTAAATACTGACCTCAATGAAAGGAAGATTTATATGAAACATAAAATATTTAAAGTAGCTTTAGCAGCGGCTGCAATTACGTCTGTACTGGCAACATCTGTATTTGCTATGACTCCAACCGGACAGGATTTAATTGATAACATCATTTCTTATTTTCAAAATGATAAAGCTGTTGAAATTACAAGTTTAGATGAACTTAGAAATTATAACATCGCTATCGGCATATCAGATACTAAAAACGGTTGTACTCTAACTTTAGATAATGTAGCTGTTGATGATAATTTTCTTCACGTTTTTTATACAGTTAAAGCAGATAATCTGGAAAACCGCAGAGAGGATAAATCAGAAATTGATACTATAAACCCTGATATCGGCATAGTTTGCAGATTAGACGGAAAATTGGCTGGAACAAGCAATCACAACTCAACTGAAGGTTATTATCTTGATTTAGATACATACAAGGGGGTAAAAAAATATAATATTGCCCCTATGGATATTCCAGATAATTTCAAACTTGAACTTTATATAGATAAAGAATATAAAACAAAAACCTATTCTGAAACTTTAAAACTTAAAGATGAGGATAAAGAAGAATTTCCATATGTATCAGCAGACATTGACAAATCAAAAGTAAAGGTTCAGTCGTCAATAAAAACCATAAATCAAAAAATTGATTTTACTGATTCTGAACTTGAAAAAGTTATTTTTTCGCCTTTCGGAAACCAATTAGTAATGAAGACAGAAATTACAAATAACGGAAAAGAGGACGATTTTTTCCCAAATGTTGATAATTTTGCGTTATATGACGAAAATAATACAGCGCTTGATATTCTTAATACGAGCTTAACTACAAATAACAATGATGGCATAATAAGAAACTCACTTGAATTTTTAAAAGCAGACTTAAATACAAAACAACTTAAATTTGTTCCATTAAAATATTTGGAACACTGCGGAAATATTGATGATATTAGACAAAAAATAGGTTCATATCCAATTACATATCAAGTCAGTAAAAATGGTAAGGTTGTTGTAACAGATATACGCATTTCAGACTGTAAAATTGAAATAGATTATTACAAAGACGGATTTGTACAGTTCGACCCTGGATTTACACTTTTAGATAACTCCGGCAATAACGCCGAACCAGGCGGCAAGCTTGGCTGTCTTCTTAATACTAAAGTTAATTATGCTAATAACTCGTATACCGCAGTTTATGAATATGATGCTTATGACGATAACGGTAAAAAAATTCCTGCCGGTGATGATGTAAAAGCTGAAAATCTTATACGTAATTTTACAACACTTGGTGTTTTTAGTCAAAATTATATTGAACTTGACTTTGATAACGCTATTATAATTGATTTAGAGAAATAAACTAATCTTAATATAATTAAATAAAAAGTAGTTGTCATAAATCATTAAATATTTGTGTATAGCCTTCTTTAATTACATAAAAAACTATTACGTATTATTTCATAAATTAATTACACTATGAAAAACAAAAAAAGACTCAAACTTTTAATGGAATGAGTCTTTTTTTATCACTTTTTAATTTGTAAATATAAATATTAAAATACTATTTATAAGATTTTTTATATTGAATTTAAGTAATTACTTTTCTTTAACGTAAAACTCTCCTTTTTCTTCATCAAAAAGGATGTCATACTCTGCTATTTCTGCCTCCGTATCAGAACTAAAGTCATCATTAAGCATTTTTTCTTCTAAAATATATGCGTCTTTTACCCAATTATCATAACAAACCTGGAGAAGTCTTTTATCATCTCTTGAAAATGAAAGCTGAGTCTCGTTGCCATCAATATCCATAGCTTTAATCTGAATATCAGGGTTATCATTTACATAGCCTTGTCCTTCATATTCAATTGATTTTATATCATTTGGAAGAATGTTATACTGTTTTATTGTTTTTTTCGCAAGTTCTTTATATTCTTCGCAGTTATTAGGCAAACTTTCATCAAATCCTTTATTGACATTTTTATTTAATGTAATGTCTCTGCATGTAGCGCTAATTTTGCCAGTAACGGCATCAACAGTAAAATAGTAAGTTATATTTTTGTCGATATCAATATTTCCCATCCATTCGGCACTGACACAGGTTTCTCCCACAGGGCAGTACCACATATTTACAGTTTTGCCTTTTGCATCAAAATTAAATATTCTTATTAAATCTTTAACGCCTATTTTTGCGGCTTCTTCCATTGATATAATACCTTTATCCGGCAGAGGAGAACCTTCTTCCATAACGGCTTTATAATTGACTTCAAAATTATCATTAGAATTTTTATTTGTTTCGTATTGAGTATTTTGAGCAAATGAATGCTGTGTATCAACATACTCGACTTTTGAAAACTCAGCGGCTTCAATAGCTGGAACTGCTGCATACAATGCTGCTGAAAATGACATAATAATAGCAGCGGCTCCAAAAACTTCTTTTTTAAAATCAGAAACATTAAACTTCATAATTATCACCTCTAATTATTTACTAACCTGATATGTTTATAGTTAAAATTTCTCCGGATATATTTTTAACTTAAAATGATAATAACACTATTTTATAATAAAGTTATAATTATTTTGTTATCATTTTGTAAAAGTTATTTTAACCGTTGTACCTGTGTTATCTGAACTGAAATCAAGCATAGCGTTATGTTTTAATGCTATTTCTTTGCACAGTGTCAAGCCGATTCCTGCACCGCCTTCCTCTCTGCTTCTGCTTTTGTCAATTCTGTAAAACGCTTCTGTTAAGTGAACAATAGCGTCTTTTGGTATTTCCCTGCCATTATCATAAATTGTTACATTTATATATCCTTTATCATCTTCAAATAATTTAATAGTCATTTTTCCATTATCGTAACAAGCTTTTACCGCATTATCAATAATATTTGAAAATAAACATTCTATAAGAACTTCATCTCCTTTTATAATAAAGTCCTTTAATTCCAATATGACTTGAATATTTTTTTCATTCAATCTTATTTTAAAAGCAGTTAAAATTTTTTGAATAATATCAGATAATTTTATCTGCTTAAATTCAATATCCTGCTCTCTATACATAGCTAATTTCAACAGTCTTTCGGAAATATTATGCAGTCTTTCACTTTCTGACATTATAATATCTGTTGACTCAAATTTATCTTCTTCTGTTAATTTTGCTTTTTGTATGTATTCAGCATATCCGTAAATATTCGTAAGAGGAGTTCTAAGTTCGTGAGCCAGATTATCGATAAACTGCTGTTTTTGTTCTGCAATTTCTATATATTTATTAATATTTTTTTTAATTTCATCAGCCATATAATTAAAGCTAACAGCAACTTTTTTTATTTCTCCTTTGCCTTTTACATTTATACTTTTGTAATCTCCTTTTGCTATTCTTTCAGCAGCAATAGTTATTTCAGTTAATGGTTTAAATATATAACGAATAACAATATATAATATTATTCCCAAAATTATAGATATAGCCAAAGAAAATAAAAAAAACAATTTACATATACTATTCCAATTTTTAATTTCCACACTTAAATCATAACAATATATAATTGTTAAATCATTAAATGGTTCTGGTAAATTACCTAAAATAAATAAGTAATTTTTATCATTTTCTGTGTCATAAATAATTTTTCTTTTATTTATATCTAAATTTGTATTAAAATCACAACTCAAGTTTGGAAGCGTTGATTTTAATACAACATTATTTTTTAAAAGACCAAGATAAACCGACCGTTTTTGATAATAAATGAAATATGAATCAAATAAAAGTTTTTCTTCAGCATCCATTTCTGCATTTGTTTTATCATCTATTTCACTGTTTTTTCTATATTTAACGTGTTTTAAATCATTGTAATAGGAAGACATAATAAAATAATGTTCTCCCAAAGCTCTTTCTTTTATATTTGAAATATTATCTTTCAAACTAAAAGTCAATATAAATAATATTCCTCCATATAAAAATATTAAAAATATCAAAAGTGTTCCCAAATAAGTTTTTATTCTCATAAACCATATTAAACCTTTCAGTTTTATATTTCTAATCTGTATCCAAGTTTATATACAGTTTTAATTTGTTCAGTTAAGTCCAACTTTTTCCTTAACTTCTGAATATGAACGTCAACTGTTCTTGTATCACCTTCAAAGTCAAATCCCCACGCAAGTTCCAATAATTTTTCTCTTGACATAGCAATGTTTCTATTTTTTACAAGAACTTCAAATAATTCAAATTCTTGCGGAGTACATTCAACATTATTTCCATTTTTATAAATTTGATGTTTACCAAAATCAATTTTTATATTTTTAAATTCAAAAAAATTATTGTCTTTTTTGACTCTCCTTAAAACAGTTTCAACTCTTGCTATAAGTTCTATCATTTCAAAAGGTTTTACAATATAGTCGTCAGCCCCTAATGTTAATCCTTTTACTTTATCTTGAAGGCTATCCTTTGCAGTTAAAAAAATTACAGGAATAAAATTTATATTTTCATATACGTGATAACCATCAATCTTAGGAAGCATTATATCTAATATCACTAAATCAATATTTTTTTCTTGTGCGGTTTTATCCGCATTTATACCATCATACATAGAATAACATTGATGTCCGACAAGCTGTAAATTTTTTCGAATTAAATTATTTATTGCCTTTTCATCTTCAATAATTAGTATATTAGCCATATTACCACCCTCAAAGCACTTAAAAAATATTTTTTATACTACTCTAAAATATAATATCATAATAATGTTATCAAGTTGTAAAAAATTAATTATTTTTTTTACAATATGTTATTTTTCTGATTAACTTTGCAATTTAACCGGCGGAGTAAGCGGGATTTAATTCCATTTACTATAAAGGTCTTGTTAGAAACCGTCGGTTATGAGTATTTTTGCAAAGCAAAAATGCAAATAGTCTTTGATTATGAAATTAATTTTAATATTTAAAATTTCAGCAAACACATAGAGACTTAAAAAAATGTTTCTGCATTATTTTAATGGCTTAGGATACTTATTAATAAACAAAATTTTTCTCATTTTTTTAAAAAATCTCAAAGTAGTTTGTTTTTCGTCTGTTAAGGTAACACTGTGGAATTAGTATAAAAATATCTGAAATGGATATGCCCAATTAAAAACACGCTTTGCGCCGCTTGTAAGTCAATAGTTAAATCCCGGTATGCGCTCGTCCGATAGAGCATCCCACTTTGTTTCGTTAATGATAAGAAACAATCAAGGTTGACTTGGTTTGTCTGGTCTATCTTGTCTTGAGTATAAGTACATGATTATTGATACCTCTTTTCTATGATTGAATTGTTCATTCTTTTTAAGTATAATAAAATCAGTAAAGCAGAAAAGGAGTGAAATGAATGGCATTTTTTTCGGTAGTGTTTCTTGCAGCTTTTATGTGGGTTGGCATTGGTATAATGATTTTGTTATTTATCGGAACTTTTATTTTACAGATATTTCTCAGCAAAATGAAAAATCCATGGGCAGGGTTGATTTTGCCTGGAATTACATTTGGTTTTATTTTATTACTATGTACTATGACACCTGATTTTTCTACTGCTTGGATTGGGTTGAGCAGAGGGAATATTCCTACAATAATTTACTTACTTATCTATTTCTTTTTTCGAAAAAGAAAGAAAAAATCAGATTTGGTTTTGCAAACGAAAATTGAATGTGATAAAAAGATAGAATAATGATATTTTACCATTTATAAGAGGTATATAGGACAGACAAGGTAGATTGTCTGTCCTTTTTATCGACCCTGTTGATAACTTGTGAATTTATGTTGATAAGTGTTATCATTGTTTGTAAAAAAACTTTTTAATATAAATCTTTGCCGATTTCAAAACCTATGTAATTTTTATATAATTTTTTATAAAACTAAAGTACCTGTTTTTGTCATTAAAAAGAGTATATCTATTCATTTATTTATCGTTTTGTCTTAACTTTTCTTGGGAAAAAGAGTGAAAAATAAAAAAGACAAACCTAAAAATTCTTGTAAATATGTGATTTTTCTTTTTGTCTTTATTATACTATACTTGTTTGTATATTGCTTATGTAATACTTTTATAAATTCTTATAGGTTATAAAGTCTAAAAATCCAATAAATTCAGCTTTATGACTTTATAACCTTAAATATCTAAATATTTAATATGATTTTTAGTTAATTTACATAAAATAAACTAAAAAAATTCAAAAGACTTAGTATTATTTAAAATTATCAGAATCTTCAAGAACTATATTAAAATAATATCGTGCTAAATTAATTATTTCGCAGTTATTATTTTTATAGTATGGACAAACATTAGTATATTGACAATTATTGGAGATATAAATATAAAGCCAGCGTTTATTAATAATTAATTTATTATCACATTTATAAGAATATAAAAATCTGTAATATTCAATATCTAATACTTTTTCAATGTTATTAAATGCGCAATAATCACCAACTTTATAAATCATATTAACATCTCCTTTATATGTAAGATAATCTTATTAAAAACTTAGATATCATATTTTTTGCACCTAAATCTCTGAGTTTTCGATTTATTATAAATCTTAATTTAATTTTTTATTTTTATTTATTGTTGACTTTCTCGTTACTTTTAACTTATGTTTTTTGAGTTATATCAGAAAATTCATTATTTGTCTATTCCATTAATCTGAGATAAAAAAATTAACCTGTAACAATACTAAATATAACAATGTTTGCTACTAAATTATAGAATCACTTCCTAAATGTTTATGATTTAATACTTGATTTATTTCATATTCAAGTCCTATTTTTTTCTAATCAAGGCTATCCTTTTCCAATATAGAGTAAACCATTGTATTTATGTTATATACAAACTTTTAATAATATTAATAATATCCAATTTGTTTAATAAAATCGTAGTTAGGAATTAATTAAAATATCATAAAATAATTTGTCCAATTCAGTATATGATTTTTCTATTCTATTCGGCAACTCTTTTACGGTATTGCTTATATTATTTAATATTGCAAAATGATTTTCTATATATTCATTTAAAATATTGATTTTCTTAATATTCGCATCTTCAAATGAAGTTCGTTTCATTTCAATTAAATCTAATACAATAGATTTTACTTCATTATCATAAATCTGTGTATCAACAAGTTTTTCAAACTCCATAGGAGGTGGTGACTGTCTTTGAATAAGCCATTTACAAGCAAGTATAGGACGCAAAACATAAAAATATTTTTTAAATTTAACTATATCATTTTTTAGAAATTTGTAATTACTTTTTGCCATATTAAAATAATGCAAAAACCCTGCTCTTGTCAAAAAATAATCTTCTGCCCTTTCTTTTATTTTTTGCCACTGCTCACTTGTTCTATATATAATGGGAGAATTAGCCCACTCAAAAAAAGTGGGATTTGATTTATATAAAAGTCGCAGAGCTTTTTTTAAGTCCCAGCCATTTATATCAAGAGTTTCATCAAGCTGCCATTCTATAACGTCTCTTGTTTTTTCTAATTTTAAATAAAATTCAATATCTCTTAAATAAATAAATCTAACATCATAATCGCTGTTACGGGAACTAAATCCCCATGCACGACTTCCGGACTCAATCGCTAATAAGATTTTAACATTTTCATTTTGTTCAATTTCATTTAGCTTTTGAGTAATTATCTCTTTCATATACTATACTCCTTTAAAAATAAATGATTTTTTCTCAAAAAAGGTAATTAATTATTTATACAACTTTTTTCAAGCTCAATAATCCATTTTGGGTGATAACTGTTTATATATCTGAAAGTATTGTTTTTTATTTCAGCTACTTTTATAAAACCGTTTTCATTATCATAAAAAATAACTTCGTCACAATAATCAAAAACCGCTTTTAACGCTTCAAATCTTTTTGAGAATCTACGCTTAACAGTATCTGACGGTATATAATGACCGCCTTTTTTTACTCTGTTGTCTATTCTTAAAATACTTTCCTCACTTGAATTAAGACCGATATAATACAATATAATATAGTACCCTTGTTTTCTGGCTTGTCTTATAGTATTCAGCACGGTTTTTCCTGAAAGAGTTGTTTCTTGTGTAAAAGTTATGTTTTTGCTCAGACATTCTCTAATTTCATTAACAGCGGCTTTTCCAGCAAGAATATTATTACCGTTATTTTTCTTTGCTATTTCGTCAGGGTCTATTATATGCCCAAGATTAAATCCTTGTCCGTCTAAAACACCTCTGAAACTTGATTTACCTGTTCCATTTACACCTGCTATAATTACATATGTATTTATAGTAATTACCTCCCTAATTTGCGAAAACTGCTATTAAAAAAGTTTTTTTTGTTTACAATTATAGCATATTAAACTATTATAATACAATATAAGAATCTCAAAATTAATGAATATTATTAGGATTTACATGGTATGAGTATGGAATATCTTATTTGTTTTTTTGATAATTATTTTTGAGACGTCAAAAAATAATAATTGTATATTATAGTTCAATAGTTGAAATTACTAAATCGTTAATTTTTACAAATGAAGTCGGTTGTAATTTTGGTTTTTTACATATATAAAAGAACAGTCTTAAAGTGGGCTATAAGAAAGGTTAAAATTGAAAAACGAAACAGCTGTTAATTTATTTGTATATACTTATAATAAATTTGGATCAGCAAAATATAAATATAATCTTAATCATAAAAATTCTGATTTACCTTTTTCTGTTATTGATTTTCTTTAACTCTTTGTTTGGACACTCCCATAAAAATTTAAATGTTGACAAAGAAGAGATTATATTTTATAATAATCATGAATTTTATTATATATATAATGTATAAATTTCAAGAAAATGTTTTAATATTATAAAAAAAGTAATATATAGTTTAATATTTGTCTTTATAACTTAATTAAATGGAGTAACCACCTCCTAAGGTTACGAAAAAACATTTAATTTTAATCAAAATGCAAGCAATAAAAGAACTAAATATTTTTAAAATGTCCCGGTAGCGTAGTGGATAACGCAACCGCCTCCTAAGCGGTAGACCGGAGGTTCAAATCCTCTCCGGGACGCCAGAAACAATACCAAAAACCTTTCTTCTTTTTATAAAAATAAACGGTAATTTTATTATTTACTTAATGTTTTTAAGAAGTTCTTCAGAGATTTTTAAATCTAATTTTATTAATTGGTTTAATGTTTCTCGTATTCATGTCTGACTCTAAGGTTAGTATTTTCAAGTATTATTTCTTTTATATTAGTGTCTTTTATATTTAAAACAGCACTTAAAAACCCTTTTCTAACTTTAGTATTTAACATAAGTTCTTTAACAACAAAGCATAAATTTATCAAAACATACATATATATCAGAAATAACATATATAATAAAACTGCCTTAAGTTAATTTCATATATTCTGAGCGAATTCATTAAAACTGATTATATTTCGGGTATACTTTCTTTTAAATCATCAAACTCCTTAATTTTACAATCCATATCCTCGTAACATTCATTTATAATTTTATGCTTATACTTCGGAGTTTCTTACATCCGTATGCTGGATACCACAGCGTATAACCATTTTTCATCTGAAACATTTTAATCTTTTTTATCTTTTCTGACAGATCTCTGCTTTAAAACTCATTAACCAAATTTTTAAGACCGATTTCTATTCTCTATGTATCTTTAACCTTTTGAGAGCCATACGCATCATTGATAATTTTTAAAAACACAGAAAAATCAAAGTTTTTAGACAAACCTTACATGTACATATATTATTAACTGTTCGCCAGCTTGATGAAAAAGACAAATGGCAAGCTAAAACAAAAAAGGAATACCTTTATAAACGAGATAATGAAGAGCATGGATTTACCTCTGATGAATTTAAGTCCGCACAGCTTGACGCCTGAGAAAAACAATATCAATATTTTGTTGGCAAAAAATACGGATATAAACGGGCAGGCAAATATCCAAAAAGTACGAAATACGGCAGACAAAACCCTATCTGTACTGAGTTAAACAGCACGGCAGTGTTTCGGACAGGTACGAAATTAACCTCTAAATTAAAAAGGATAACGCTATTTTACGCAAGATAAAAGAACAAATCAAAAAGCTATCGTCGGTTGTGTATAAAGTGAAAAAGTCTGTTTCAGATTTTGCACATACATTAGAGCAATTGCTAAATAGGTTTAGGTTTATATTTAACCGCTATGAAATAACGCAGAATGAAAACATATCAGCAGAACTCAAACAGGACAACGCCACTATTAAGTTTACCGTTCAAAAGTATAACGTAATTGTCAAACAGTTATATATAAGATTACCGAATTAAAGAAAATGAAAGTAGAGCAGAAAAATCTAAATCCCATACACATTTTCCGTCATAAAGAGTTGAGTGAATTGATAGACAGGACGGAGAAAGAAATCAAGAAACTGCAAAATCTCAAATCTGCATTTCTTTACAAAATTGTTTGTAAGTCTGAAAAAGATATTTCGCAGTATAAAGCTCTGAACACAAGAAATGATGATATTTTCAAATAAATTTATGCAAACAATACAGAGTAGAAAAACAATAATCTGATGATAAGGCTGAAATTATATAATTTAAAAAAATATTCTGCCATAAGATATAGAGACGGTGCAATCAGAACGCTATACAATTTGTGATGAATACACAATTTTGAATATAAAGCAGCTGCAAGAAAAATTCGGACACAAGTACAGCTTTAATATATACAAAGATGTTGATAACACCAATATGGAACTGCACGAAAAGCCGCTGTCCATGCAAATAAGATTAAAAATCAGACAGTGCAGTGCAGAATATAAGCGCAGAAATCACAAACAAGAACGATAATAAAACCACTAAATTCCATAAAATTATGTTTTACATTTTTAATGTTATTTTAATAAAAGTCAAGTAAAATATTGTTAAAAATCAACCTAAAAGGAGTTGTAAATTATGTCATTAAAAAGTTTGATTACAGCAGGATTAATATGCTCGTGTTTACTGCTATGCTCCTGCAGCTATCATGATACAGAAACGGACAGGGGTTCATCAACAGATGCAGCTGATAATTTTTCAGTTTCCATACCGAAAATCGGAAAAGCTGACGCAATTGTTCTGAAAACCGAAAATCATACGGCTATTATTGATTGCGGAGAAAGAGATGATGGTGCTGAAATAATCGAACATCTAAAAAAAAGCGAAACAGAAAAAATAGACTATATGTTCATCACGCACTTTGACAAAGACCACGTCGGCGGTGCACCCGATATATTTTCCAGTTTTCCTGTCGGTGAGATTATAACTCCTGATTATGAGGGAAATGTTGACGAATATGACACTTACATAAGCGCAATAAAGACTAAAAACCTTACCGCAACCGCTTTAACTAAAGATTTGACGATTACGCTTGATGATGTAACGCTTACTGTTTATCCTCCTCTGAAAAACTCATATGCGGAAGGTGACAATGATTTTTCGCTTGTTATAAGCGCAACCCACGGCGATAACAGTTTCCTGTTTGCAGGCGATGCAGAAAAAGATAGATTGGCAGAACTTAGTTCGCAGTTCGATTTAGAGCATACGTTTCTTAAAATGCCGCATCACGGAAACTACAATAAGGGAACAAATGCATTTGTGCAAAGTGTAAAGCCTAAATACACAGTTATAACTTGCAGCGATAAAAATCCGCCGAAAGATGAAACTTTAAGTGTTTTGAAAGGAGTCGGCAGCGAGATTTATGAAACAAGAAACGGAGATATTACGGTGGTAAGCAATGGAAAAACAATTAAAATTTTGCAGTAAATTAAGTCCTCTAATTTTATTTTAATGTTGACTCTGTATTATACAGATATTGAAACGACAAAGGAGATGATTTTAATGGCAAGTGAATATTTATTTTGATACAGAGGACGATTATTTAATACGTCATTCGCTTGAAAAACCTAAGTATAAAGAAAAACTAAAGCTTTGCGCTTATGGAGTTCCAAATGAAACTACGAAGGTATATTTGAAAATAAAAAAGAAGTTTAACGGTCTTGTAAACAAACGTCGTACAACTTTAAGATTGAATGAGGCGTATGACTTTGTGCAAACAGGTAATGTACCACAGGAAAAGGACTATATGAATGCGCAGACCATAAAGGAAATATCATATTTTCTGACATGCTATGATTTAAGCCCAAAGGTATATTTAGCTTATGACAGAATTGCATATTTTGAAAAAGGCAATCCGGATCTCAGAATTTCCTTTGACCAAAATATTCGCTCACGCCGATGTGATGTCGCCTTAGAGGATGGAGATTACGGTAAACAGCTCTTGCAAGACGGCATATGTTCTGGGTAGAGTGATATCGTTTGCATAAAAGAAAACGCAGGATGATGAATATTATCAGAGAAGTCTTGCTATTACTCTTACTATGCTAACAATTATTCTTTCGGTTATTATTCTATTTGTCGGAAGCAATATAGCCCGCGCGTTCAGTATGGCAAGGACATTATCAATAATACGTTTCAGAAACGAGCCGGGTGACGTTAAGGACATTGGCTTTATCTTTTTTGCGGTTGCCTCTGGACTTGCCAGCGGTGTGGGATTGTGCGGCTATGGCATGTTATTTGTAATTATTTTGCATATTATCCTGTTTCTGCTTGAAAAGAGAAAAGCGTTTGTACCGAAAAATATTAGGAAAACGCTTAAAATTATGATATACAAGGATTTGAATTATCAGCACGCTTTTGATGATATAATTGAAAAATATACAAAAAGCTATAAGCTGACAAAAATAAAAACTACGGATTTGGTTTCTTTATTCGAGCTTGTATATTCGGTGTAAATGTTTCCTGAACAGGACGAACAGGAATTTTCAAACGAACTCAAGTGCAGAAACGGAAATCTAAGCATAATACTTTCCGTTTCTCCTGTAATTGTAAAATAGGATGGATTAATATGTTAAAAAAATTTACAGCAGTTATATCCTGTATTGCTATTATATTAACAGTATTTAGCGGTATTTCATTTGCCGCTAAAGAAACAGAAAAACAAATCTATTCGGATATATTTAAAAAAGATAAAGTAATTGATGTCAAAATCGCCATTGATGAAGCTGACCTTGCGGATATGAGGGCATATCCAAAAAACAAGGAATACCACACGGCAAATATTACGATTGACGAAATTTCCGTTGAGAATGCGGGTATACGGACAAAGGGCAATATGACTCTGTCGTCTATCGCTGATTCCGACTCAGATAGATACAGTTATCGTGTAAAATTCAATAAGTATGTCAAAGGTCAAAAGCTGTTGGGACTTAATGAAATGGTTTTAAACAGCGGCTACTGCGACCCGTCATATATGAGGGAATATCTGCATTATGAATATCTCAGAAGGCTTGGTATGAGTGTACCCGAAACGGTATTTTGCAATCTATATATCAACGATGAGCTTGTCGGTCTTTATCTTGGAATAGAAGCTCTTGACAGTTCGTTTGTTGAAAGAACCTTTGACGACTTAGAAGAAATGGGAAATCTATATAAAATGGAAGAAGGCGCCAATCTTACATACAAAGAAAGCGAAGATTATTCCTATGCCGATTTAAAAACAGGTATGGACACAGAACAAACAGGCTTAAAAGAGTTCATCAAGGCTCTTAATAATATGCCCGAAGGTGAAAAAAGTGATATTGAAAAATACCTTGATGTTGACAGTGCGCTCAAATATATAGCATCAAATACCGTGCTTTGCAACTATGACAGTTACAGCGGAAATATGCACCACAACTATTACTTGTATGAGGATAAGGACGGAAAGTTTACGGTTATTCCGTGGGACTTTAATATGTCATTTGGAGGTATGGGTGAAGGCTTGACTGTGGGAATAGACACGCCGGTAAACGGTGGCAGTATAGACAATCTGCCGCTTATAAAAAATCTATTATCCGTTCCCGAATATAAAGAGCGCTATTACGGATATATAAAAGAGCTTATGACAATGCTTGAAGATTTTGAGACCAGAGTTGCAGAACTTAAATTGGTAATACAGCCATATGTGGAAACTGACCCGACGCCATTTTACAGTTTTGAGGAATTTGAAAAGGCTATAACAAAGTCAATCGAATCCGACCGCATGCAAGCAATTCCGTTTCCCACAGAAAGCACAACAGAAAATAAAGATGGCAAAAATCGACATAATGGCAGACCTCGCAGCAGTGGTTCCGGAACAAGCATATCTATCATAGACTGTATTGCAAACAGACTTGAAAATCTCAAAAAGCAGTTTAACGGAGAAATGGATAAAGATACAAGCAATCAGTCCGGCAACAGAAACGGTTTTGGCAAAGGTATGCCCGATTTCGGTAACAACAAATCTCTGCAGATGCCCGACGGAGAATTTAAACCCTATCGTATGCCGCAAATGTCTGATGGATTTAAACTGCCCGATGTGAATTTCCCTAATGGAAACAACGACAATATTCCACAGATAAATGGTAATAACGGCAAACCGTCTCAAAGACCGCATAAAAACAGAGACGGTTTCGACAGCAGAAATAATGGGAACAATGAAAATTCCGTAATTCGTGTTCACCTAAATGGACATATCATTAGTTTCGATACAAATCCTCTTTTAGAGGACGGAACAACTTTAATCGGTTACAGAGCGATAATGGAAACATTAGGCGCAGAAGTTATGTGGGACAATGAAACACAGATAGTAACGGCTGTTAAGGATAACACAACTATAAAGCTAACAATAGGCTCAGATATTGTATATGTAAACGGCAAGGCTCAAACGCTTTTGGAGCCCCCTAAAATTGTTGAAAATTCCGCAATGATACCCGTTTATTTCGTATCGGAGCAGCTTGGAATGAAAGTGGTTTGGGACGGTAATTCAAAATTGATTACGATTACTTCTAAATAAATTTCGGACATTTTTTTAGTTTTGTCACATAAAAACTAAGGAACCGTCTCATATTTACAGTTTGGATGTAATAGATATAAGTAAAATAAGAGGTGAGAACATATGAGAATATTTGTTGTTGAGGACGAACGAGATTTAAATCGCGTTATATCAAAGCGTCTTATGAAAGAGTTGTACAGTGTAGATAGCTGCTATAATGGCGAAGAAGCGCTTGACTACATAAATACAGGTGAATTTGACACTATTATTTTAGATATAATGATGCCAAAGTTAAATGGTATTGAGGTTGTTAAAACTATGCGTGCAAAGAAAAATACAACTCCCGTTTTGTTCCTAACGGCAAAGGACAGCGTTTCAGACCGTGTGACAGGTTTAGACACAGGCGCAGAAGATTATCTCGTAAAGCCGTTTGCCTTTGAGGAATTGCTGGCTCGCATAAGAGTAATACTCAGAAAGCAAGCAAATGAAACTACGAATATTTTCAATATTTCAAATTTGAGTGTGGACATAGCAACAAGACAAGTAAAACGCGGCAGTAACAGTATAAATTTGTCAGCAAAGGAATTTGACATACTTGAATATCTTATTAGAAATAAAGGAAAAGTTATCTATTAAGCTAAAAGTTTCAATATGGTATACGTTTATTATCGCAGTCATATCTTTGACTGCCTGTTCGCAATGATGTCCGTAAGCGAAAAGGTACTTATAAGTGACGCAAAGAATAAAATTATACATTCGGTGAACAGTCTTGCCGAACCGTCAAAAGAAAATAATGCAATTATACCCCAAAATAATATGTCTCCCTCTCCCAATAACAAACATATGAATTTCAGAAAAATGCCTCCATTTCGTTTTTTTGAACAAGGTGTTCATACGGCGGTATTTGACAGTGAGTATAACACAATAACAGGGTTAATACCTTTTGAATTTGCTGATAAAATATCGCTTGTGGATTTTGAGTTAAAAGAAAAGTCATATAACGGTGATAGATTTTTAACTTATGTCCGAAAAAGAAATAATCAAAACGGTGACGATATTTGGGTTGTAGGAGTAATTTCAATAGCTGATGAGAGCAGTATGCTCCAAAGCGTTGCAAAAACCAATCTGATATTGATTATAATTCTGATAATTGTATCTGGAATTGGCGGTTTTTGGATTTTACAGCAGGCATTTAAACCTGTAAACAGAATAAGCAATACGGCAAGGAATATAAGCGAAAGCAGTGATTTATCGCAGCGTATTGCGCTCGGAAATGGTAAAGATGAAATATATCAACTTGCCGAAACATTTGACGAAATGCTTGATAAAATAGAAACCACGCTTGAAAATGAAAAACAGTTTACTTCCGACGCATCGCATGAACTACGAATGCCTGTTGCGGTAATCATGTCCGAATGCGAATATATTCTTAACTGCGCCGACAGCTTAGAGGACACACGCGAGTCGGTTGAGTCAATTAAACATCAATCAGATAAAATATCAAGGCTCTTTGACGAGCTTTTGACAATAACAAGAATGGACAGGAACGCTCAAAAGCTGAATTTTGAGAATGTTAATATAAGCGAACTTTTATCTTTTGTGTGCGATGAACAGAAGGAAATTCACGACGACTCAAAAACGCTTGTCCGCTCCATTGAAACCAACATACATTCAAACGCCGACCACTTGCTTTTGACACGGTTATTTATAAATCTAATATCAAATGCTTATCAGTACGGAAAGGATGGCGGAACTATTACAGTTATTCTTGAGGAAGATAAGAGCAATATAATATTTTCAGTTGCTGACAGCGATATCGGTATTGCAAAAGAGCATTTACCAAAAATTTGGGAACGGTTCTATCAGGTTGACAATTCGAGGACAAATGGAAGTATGGGGCTTGGTCTTTCAATGGTTAAATGGATTGCCGAAAGCCACAATGGTACAGTTACGGTGGAAAGCGAAGTCGGGCAAGGAACAAAGTTTACATTTATTATGTCTAAAAATCAAAAATCTGCTGCAGAAATTATTTAGAAAGTGCAGTCGGAAATACGACCTGATTTTACCGTAAAGATTGACGGCGAAATGCGTACATTCAAAAATGCAAATGGCGAGGTTGTCTACCCTATGCTTTATAAGAGAACGATATATCTCCCTATGAGAGCAATAGGCGAACTTTATGGAAAAAACGGTATATTGGTATGAACAGAATAAACTTGTTGAGCTTAAAGATGATGAAATTGCCACAGTTATCAATGCCAACGGTGTTATCATAGGTGGGAGTACACAAAGTCAGAACCACTAAGCCGATGGCTTGAGATAACCCTATAATGGCTTGGCACCAGCTTGTACTATTCACACACTGAAAAAACTTACAATTACAACACTGTTACTAATTGCTGCCCAATAAGGGCAGCCTTTTATTTATTTTCTTTGTTCACCCGTAAACGGGTAAATGTACTCTTTCAGACTTATCTTATCTGACAGATGGTCTTTCTGTAACTGGTTTTATATATATTTTGTTATTGCTGTTTTATTACGTCCAACTGTATATACATAATAGCCTCATTTTAAGCTTACAAACCTGTCAAATATTTTGCCTTTTAATATTCCCATAAATCTTGATACACTTATTTTTGGCGGTATTGATATCAGCATATGTATATTATCTGGACAAGTTTCTGCCGCTATTATTTCTACATTGTATCTCTCAAATATTGTTATTAATATTTTTCCTATTTCTGCCTTATATTTCCCATATATCTTCTGTATTTTGGTGCAAAAACAATATGATATTGTTTTATATGTGATAGACTGGATAAGTTGTTATTCATAACGATACTTCCTATGATATAATTTTCATGATTGTCAGTCGTTATAACTATATCATAGTTTTTTATTTCTCAGAGTTTAAGCCTTTTTAATCATTGGTAAAACCGATGGTTTTCTTATACAACAACAAAAGACACTTATAATTCAACGTCTTTAAAATTGTGTATACGTTATATTTAATTTTTAGTATAATACTTGCTTATCGTTGCTTAAAAACCTTAATTTTTCTATGTTTTCAAAAAGTATCGTTATATAACCTTAACATTTTATTTCCCAAAGAATCCGTTTCGCTTATTAAATTCCCCGGCAAGTCGTATTCATATTTTATATCAACTCCATCGTTTACTGTTATATTTACTACATTTCCCATAAGGTCATATTTATAATTTTCTACAAGTGTTTTTTCTGTAACTTTTATTTCTTCTCC